>CAZUVM010000076.1:0-14849 GCA_964623885.1 uncultured Verrucomicrobiota bacterium | reverse complement strand
TTGTTGGTCATGAAAGCCGAGGCTAGCATGAGCGATAAAATTGGGCAACAACAAAATTCATTTTACATCAAAAGTTTGTCTGCTAAGCACAAAAGATTGCGTTTATGACGAAAGACGAACGGCGCATGAACGCGTTGTGTCAGCGTTTAGCAGCCGCGGTGCCACGAAGTCCGTGAACGGAAGAGACTAGGATTTCCTGTTGATTTCACAAAACAGGTTTGCGCTCAGAGACTGCGCAGGTGCGGCGGTTTTAGCAGCGTGCGCAAACCGCTGCTAATCCCGGCGGGAATATTTGTTCATACATATGAACGTGACTGCGCCGGGCGAGAGAGCACAGATAATTTCTAATGTTAACTTAACTTAGTAGGTTTCTTGGGTTTAAACTATTTCACAAATCTAAATTGCATTCGCATTAAGACCCGGGCTTTGGATTGTGGCATTACGCACCTCCTTCAACCGCTACACCAGACGATTTTGCCTACCACATAGCGCTATTGCTTGAAACGCTGCTGACGCCGACGGCGTCATTCACACCAGGGCCACCATGCTTTTCCTGTTGAGCGATGTAACGAGAGACCTCCAGCACATAGGATTGATTCGTTGGTCGTAGCCTGGGCTGGCGGACAGAATCCCCGCGGGATTCTCTGACGGGAGGCGGGGGGGGCGCGCGCAAAAACGAATTCCCTTTCTCCGGCGGGTGGGCTATCTATTGGTACACGGATGGAAACGGCGGCCAATATTCTGTTAATTGAGGATGATGCGGGGATTCGCGATACGTTGCGGCGAGTCTTGCTGGATGAGGGGCACCAGGTCACGGTGGAGGATCGCGGGGACGAGGGGCTGAACCGCGCGGCGGACGGGCCGTACAACCTGGTGATCACGGATCTGCGGCTGCCGGGAATGGACGGATTGGAACTGGTTCGCCGGCTGCATGTAGCGCAGCCGCGGCTGCCGATTATCCTGATCACGGCCTTTGGCACGACCGAGACCGCGATCGAAGCGACCAAGCTGGGGGCGTACGATTACCTGCTCAAGCCGTTCCATGTGCCGGACCTGCTGCACCTGGTGCGCAAGGCGGCGGACAGCAACCGGCTGATGTCCGAGCCGGTGAGCCTCGGAGCGACCGGGGGAGCCCGCGACGCGCTGATCGGCCAGAGCGCAGCGATGCAGGCGATCTACAAAGAGATCGGGCGGGTGGCGTCCAAGCCGGTAAACGTCCTCATCCGGGGCGAGACGGGGACGGGCAAGGAACTGATAGCCCGGGCGATTTACCAGCATAGCGACCGCGCGCACGCGCCGTTTGTGGCGATCAATTGCGCCGCGATTCCCGAGACGCTGCTGGAGAGCGAGTTGTTCGGGCACGAGCGGGGCGCGTTCACCGGTGCCCAGGAACGCCGGATCGGGCGTTTCGAGCAAGCCGACCAGGGAACGATTTTCCTGGATGAGATTGGGGACATGACCTTCGGAACGCAGGTCAAGTTGATGCGTGTGCTGCAGGAGAAATGCCTGCAACGGCTCGGCGGCAAAGAAACGATCCAGGTGGACGTGCGGGTGCTGGCGGCGACACATCACGATTTAGAGACGGCGCTGCGGCAGAAGCAATTTCGCGAGGACCTTTATTATCGGCTCAGCGTGGTCGTGATTCATTTGCCGGCGCTGCGGCAGCGGCGGGAGGATATTCCCGATTTAGTGACATACTTCTTGCAGAAGCACGGACCGGAGCTGGGCAACCCGATTCCGTCGATTCATCCGGAGGCGATGGCATTTTTGCAAGGACATCAATGGCCCGGGAACGTGCGGGAACTGGAGAATGTGGTGCGCAAGGCAGTGCTGCTGGCCCAGACCTACACGATCAACCTGGACCACGTGCAGGCAGCCTTGAACAAAACGGCGGAGCTCACGTATGGCCCAAACCGGGCGTTTGGCGAGTACGTGGACGATCTGCTGGGCGCGGCGCAGCGGGGCGAGATCGACAACGCCTACTCACGGATATTGGAGACGGCCGAGCGGGAAATCTTTTCCCGGGCAATCAAGCAAGCGCATGGCAACCAGGCCAAAGCGGCCCGGTGGCTGGGCATTTCCCGGATTACGATGAAAGCCAAACTGGTGCAGTTTGGGCTGCATCCGGATCAGGAGAAGGCGGGAGGGGAGGAGGTTGAGGGTTGAGGGTTGTTGAGGGTTGATGGCAGAAGGTAAAAGTCAGTGATCGGGCTCACTCATTGAGGATTGAGCATGTTTTATTTTTCATTTGGGGGCGCGGTCAGTTTATCGAGGTAAGACTTGGCGTCGCCGGAGCCGTTTTGAGCCGCGCGTTTCATCCATTCCAAGCCCTGCTTTTCGTCTTTAGGAGTTCCCTTCCCTTCAAAGTACGCCATTGCCACCTGGTATTGAAGGTAGGGATTGCGATCGTCGGCGCGGGCCAAAGCCTCGGCAAACTCGCGATGGGTTTTGGCCTCGGCGAGCTGCTGGTTAATGGTTTCGGCTTTCTTCCGAAAGCCGGCGGAAGCTCGCAGCAGGATCGTCGCATCGTCGGGGGACAAGCCAACGCTGGTAAAGGCTTCGACCGTGTGTCGCGAGCCATCGGATGCAGTGTACACTTTCGTTCCTTCACGCACGAGAAAAGCGTTTGTGCCGGCCCCATCGGCGGTTGTGGCATTGAAGCCCATGGCGAAGCAAACTTCGTCGCCTTCCCGCAACAGGGCGTCACCTTCGCCAAATTTTTGCACGACCTGGTAGAGTTTTACTACGCGGAAAGGTTTGGTGAGCGTGGGCGTGAGGTTGGGATTTGAATCTGAAAACGGGAGCAGGATTCTGCGCTGCGCGGCTTCCGGTAAACCGCTATCCCCCAGGGCCTCGGCAGCCAGATTGTATCGCGCGCGAAAATCCGTAAAGGCGGTGTATTGAGCGCGAGCCGCTTTCATGACGTCGAGCTTCCGCAGCTGGCTCTGGTCTTTGATTTGAAAATAGAGCCCGCCATTGTAGCTGATCCAGAAAGCCGGGTGATAAACCACGGCGAGACATTCGAGGAAATGCTTTTGCTCGCGCAGCATTTGCTCGGGAACGGACGGGGCGGGGGGTTCAGCCGCCACTACGAACGAGCAGGCAAAAGCCAAAAAGGCGCCCGTTATGAACGGCCGTTTCATCAGGCGGAGGATACCACGGAATACAAGAAATGGGATCTTTTTGAGGAGCGCAAAGCAAAATGGAACGGGGAAACAGAACGTGCCGCTGCGGGGACCGCCCGCGGTCTGAACAGATGGTAGAGAAATGAGGGCAAACAGACGGGGCAAAAACCTGTGTTTATTTTTGGCATTGAACGTTTTAGGAGTGAGTCAGCTCCAATGGTTGAAATGTTGAGACATAAGAACACGGACGCCAACGGCAAGCTATTTTCGCCGTCGGTCATTCAGGCCGTCTGGGATAAATTGGTAGTTAGCGCGGAGCACGCACCACTGAAGATGGATGCGTATGGCGCGGTGATTTGGCGTGAGGCTTTCGGTAATAACAACAGCAAACTGGGCTGGGAAATACATCATCGTTTGTCGGTGGAACAAGGAGGTGGGGATGACCTTGACAATTTAGAGGCCATACAATGGGAGAACCACCGGCGCCTGGATGCGGAATCAACGAAGTCTGCCGACACGAGCAAAGATTCGAGGAGCGAGCGGCCAGAGGAGGCGACTAGCCAGGGATTGTTGCCCGAAGCCTCGGCGGCGTATTAGAGAAGAATGGAAACGCTGCCACGGATCGAGGAGGAGAACGAGGACGAATAAGTTCCGTGACCTAGAAAAAAATATCAACCCGACACGAGTTCATCAGGGCAAACCATTTGTGCTACCGGCGGGGCCGGAGCTAAAAAAACCAGGAGACACCCAGGAGGAAGCTGACGTTGTTGACGCCGGTGTTGGGGTATTTGAGCCCGGCATTCGAGAGGTGTATCAGGCGTGTCTGAAAGGTCAGGGCCAAGTCGTCCCAAAGATAATAATGGACGCCGACGCCGGCCTGGAGGTTGAACTCGAACGTGGTGCTGAGGTCCGGTTCTCGAATATCGGTGGCTGATACACCGCCGCCGAGATCCACAAACGGTGTCCAACGGTGACCGGCAGCAAAATTATATCGGAGATGCGGGCCAATGCCCACGAAGTAGGCGCCTTCTGGCCGGTATTGCATGCCGCCGAACAAATCCCCCAGCAGTTCCCAGTTGCCACGCCACCAATGGGAATCCGCGACCACATCTGAAAAGACCCAGCCGTAATCGACCGTGCCGATTACCCAGTCGTGAATACCGACGCCGGTGATCATTTTAACTCCGAGCCCGATGCCGGCCGAAGTGTCCAACTCCATGGCGCCAGACCGGAAGCCTTCGCCGGGGGCGGTTTTCCAAATTGAAGAGGAGGAGTTGGTGAGGATCTGATCTGAGACGGTCTGGGAGTAAGCTGATGCGAAACCCAGTAATGTTGCAATAAACAGGGAAGTCGCGAAAGAGCGAAGAAGAACCCCGACAGTGGCCGTGCGCGTTTGAAAACTAACCCCAACTTGTTGATGCTTATCCATAATTCACCCTGAGCACGACCGAGGTTTTCGGGCAAGATAGCTTATCGCGAAGAGTTTGCGAGGTGGGGGTAATCCCCTGTCCGCTGAAACAGGAGGGAACAGAGGAAACAGAGGAGATTGGGGCCTTGCCTGGTGTGGCAGGTAGCAAGAACTATCACCATCGAGTGATCGTTAATCGTATGTCGAAAAGAGCGTTTGAACCCGCGTTTATGTCTCCGTTTCCTCTGTTATCTCATGTTCAATCGGATTGTTGCGGCTAAGAGTCTGAGCAAGAAACCCAGCGCTCGCCGTGGCTCGCTTGCCATGGCCGGGATTTGCACCCACACTAGCGCGCGAAATGCAGGAATTGGTGAAAAAGATCGAGGCGAATGCGGCGGTGCGGCTGCCGTTGCCGCCGGGACGACAGGCCACGCAGGAGCTGGCGCGGTACAAGACGTTCCTGAAGGTGGAAACGCACCGGCTCAAGCTGCTGCATCGCGCGGGCGGGGGCGGGCTGGAGGTTTGCCGCGGGCGGGCGACGATTTTGGACGTCCTGCTGAGGTATCTTTGGGATGCAGCAAAGGCCGGTTTATCGGAACAAGCCCGCAAGGAGTTTCCCGCGCTGGCGCTGGTAGCCATTGGCGGGTACGGGCGGGCGGAACTGAACCCGCACAGCGACATTGATTTCATGTTCCTGCACACCGGCCAGGTCGCGGGCAGCCGGCCCTTGCCGCACCTGTCACGGATTATCGACGGCCTGCTGTATCCCCTGTGGGACATTGGGCTGAAAGTGGGATATTCGGTGCGAACGATCGACGAGTCCATCAAGGTCGCCAATACCGACATGCAATCGAAGACTTCGTTGATTGAGGCGCGGCGCATTGCGGGTGACGAAGCGCTGTTCCAGCGCTTTCAAAAATCACTGGTGGCGAAATGCGTGGCGGGGCACGAAGACGAGTATATCGCCATGCGACTCGAAGACCAGGCGGCCCGGCGCGCGAAATTCGGGAACTCGGCGTGCATGCAGGAGCCCAACTTGAAAAGCGGCTGCGGCGGATTGAGGGATTATCAGAACCTGCTCTGGATGTCTTTTTTCAAATATCGGACGCGCTCGCTCAAGGAGCTGCAGTCGCACGAACTGATCGGCGAGAGCGAACGGAAGCAGCTCGAAGCCGCGTACGATTTCCTGCTGCGGGTGCGGACCGAAATGCATTACCACGTCAACCGGCCAATGGACGTGCTCAGCAAGAGCCTGCAACCGGCCGTAGCCCACAACCTCGGATACCACGAGCGTTCGCCCTCAAAACGGATTGAAGAGTTCATGCGGGACGTCTACACGCATTCGCGCAACATTTTTCTGATCACGCGCACGCTTGAGCAACGGCTGGCGTTATTGCCGCGCAAACTATCGGCGCTCTCGTTGCGGGCGTGGCTCCCTGAGGGCAGGAAGAAAGCCACCGAGGTCGACGGATTCAAAATCCTGAACGGGCAGATCCATGCCGGCTCGCCACGGGTGTTTCGGGAGCAACCCAAGCGGCTGATGCGGGTATTTTTATACGCGCAGCAGCGAGGCCTGGAGCTGCATCCGGACCTGGCCCAGATGATTCGCAACCAGCTTGGCCTGATCGACCGCGCATTCATGTCAGACGAGCACGTGCGGGAGACTTTTCTGACGATTCTAGGTCAGCGCGGCAACGTAAGCCGGATCCTGCGGGCGATGCATGAGGTGGGTTTGCTGGGAAAGTACATTCCGGAGTTCGGCAAGCTCACCTGCCTGGTCCAGCACGAGTTTTACCATCAATACACGGCCGACGAGCATACGCTCATGTGCCTCGAGCAGTTAGACCGCGTTTGGGAGGCCAAGGACCCGCCCTATAGTCTTTACACGCCGCTGTTGCAGAAGTTGGAGCGCCCCGCGCTGCTCTACCTGGCGCTGTTGCTGCACGATGTGGGCAAGCCGGAGGGTCACGGCAACCATTCGGAAGTCAGCGCGAATATGGCGATGCGCGTGGCCAAACGGCTTGCGTTGGACGGCGCGGCGACGCACACGCTACGGGTGTTGATCGAAAACCATTTGCAAATGGCCAGTGTTTCGCAGCGGCGGGACCTGGATGATCCGGCGGTGCTGCGCAGGTTTGCTGGTTTAATCCAAACGCCCGAGACGCTCAATTTGTTGGCGCTGCATACATTTGTTGATTCGCAAGCCACCAGCGACAAGCTTTGGAACGGGTTCAAGGATTCGTTGCTCTGGTCGCTTTACGAGAAGGGCTTGCGGTTGTTGAGCGGCGGCACGGAGTATATACGCGCCGAAGAGAAGCAACGCGAATTGCTCAAAGAAGAAGTGCAGCACCTGATGCCCGAACCGCTGAGCGAAGAGGAGCTGGAGGCGCACTTTGGCGCGCTGCCCGGCCGCTATTTCCAAGTGCATACCGCGCGGGAAGTGCTGGCCGACCTGATAGTGACGCACCGGTTCATGCGGCTGCAGATTTCGGAAGAAGAAAGCCCGCTGGCGCCGGTGGTGAATTGGCACAACCTGCCGGACCGCGCGTGCAACGAAGTGAAAGTCTGCACCTGGGACCGCGCGGGGTTGTTCCGCAAAATCGCCGGTTCACTCAGCGCGGTGGGCCTGAACATTTTGTCCGCCCAGATCTTCACCCGTGCCGACGGCATCGTGCTGGACACGTTTTATGTCAATGACGCCCGCAGCGGGAGCCTGGCCGGTCCCGAACAGCGCGACACCTTCGAGAAAGTGATCTATAAATCCCTGACGGGCGAAGAGGTGGATTTTCACGCCTTGATTGCGAAGCAGAAGATCTCGCGCCCGGCATACCAGGCTTATACCGGAGAGCAGCTACCGACGCGGGTTCATTTCGACAATGAGTCTTCAGACACGCGAACGGTGATTGAGGTCGAGGCGGAGGATCGTCTGGGCCTGCTCTACACGATTTCGCAGGCGCTGACCGAGCTGGAGCTGGACATTTCCGCCGCCCGAATCAATACCGAAATGGGAGCAGTCATTGACAGTTTTTATGTGCGTGCCTTGGGTGGTGGAAAAATCACCGCGCCCGAGCACCGGCAGGCGATTGAGCGGAAGCTGCGCCACGCGGTTGCAGAGCTGGAGAAGCGCTGAGAAGCCGCGCTGGGCAAAGGATCGAAGCTCCGGATACGGATATCCGAAACTCCGAAGCATGAACTGGTCGGCCACCAGTCAGATTTGCCTGCCATCAGTGAGACGGCCGACATGACCCGCATGCGTAGACGCCCCCGCTTGTCGCCCTGCAAAGGCAGTTGCTTATTTAACTCATTTAACTTATTTAGCTCATTCAATGTTTTGAAAGATAAAGATAACTGACAGACGGAAATCCATATGAGCGTTTCTCCCCTTCGTGTAGCGGTGACCGGAGCAGCCGGGCAAATCGGTTACTCGCTTTTGTTTCGGATTGCTTCCGGCGCGATGTTCGGGCCGACCCAGCCCGTGATCCTGCACCTAATCGAAATCGAGCCGGCACTGCCGGCTCTCGGCGGCGTAGGCATGGAATTGGACGATTGCGCGTTTCCGCTGCTGCAGGGTGTGGTCGCTACTGCCAACCTGGACGAAGGTTTTCGCGGGGTAAATTGGGCGTTGCTCGTGGGCAGTGTGCCGCGCAAGGCCAACATGGAACGCAAGGATCTGCTCGGGATTAACGGCAAGATCTTCATCGGCCAGGGCCGCGCGATTGAGAAAAATGCCGCGTCGGACGTGCGCGTGCTGGTCGTAGGCAATCCTTGCAACACGAATTGCCTCATCGCCATGAATAATGCGCCGGGCGTGCCGCGCGACCGATTTTTCGCAATGACACGGCTGGATGAGAACCGAGCCAAGTCGCAGTTGGCGAAAAAGGCGGGCGTGCAGGTCTCCAGCGTATCCAATGTGGTCGTTTGGGGGAATCATTCCTCGACGCAGTACCCGGATTTCTACAATGCGAAAATCAACGGCCGGCCGGCGACGGAATTGATAAAAGACGAGGCCTGGTTGAAGGGAGAATTCATCAGTTCGGTCCAGCAACGGGGCACAGCGATTATCAAGGCGCGCGGAGCCTCGAGCGCGGCAAGCGCAGCGAATGCGGTGGTGGACAGCGTGCGTTCAATCATTGAGCCCACGCCGGCCGGTGATTGGCATAGTGTCTGCCTGTGCTCGGACGGCAGTTACGGTGTGGAGCAAGGGCTTATCAGCTCGTTCCCCATCCGCAACGTCGGGCAGCGGCTGGAGATCGTGCAGGGGGTGCCCATCAATGCCTTCAGCCGGGGAAAAATCGACGCGACGGTAAATGAATTGAAAGAAGAAAAGACGATGGTGGGCGAGTTGTTGGGGAAGTGAGATGGGAATGCCGAGCAGAGCCTGCCCGAAATTGTAGGAGACGACGTCAGTCTCTGATTCATTTAAAAAGCCAATCAAATTAGGGACTCCTCGCGTCGTCCCCTACCGTCAGTTATGGCGCGCGGAATTTTCGATCCGCTGCCCGCGCTACAAGCGTGTCATAAGCGGCATTAAGGCTCTTAGTCCATTCCTCAGCCATTGCCTGTGCGGCAGGGTCCAAACCGACGAACCGGTCAGGGTGACATTCCTTCACCCGCGCGCGGTAAGCCATTTTGATTTCCGCCAGTGACGCAGAAGCGGAGACGCCGAGGATCTCCTCCGGGCTCAACTTTTCGGGTTCGACGCGTGGCGGCGGCTCGGGTGGGGCTTTGGGTCTCGGTTCTTCTTCAGGCTGAGGCGCGAAGCGAGCTTGCGGTCCCAGGATCCGGCGCAAGTGAATGCGCAAAGGTTCGGCAAGAGTCACGCGCGAGAAATCGGCCCGGAGAAAAAGCACGCCGCCAATCAAACTGAGCTGAGGTTTCAATTGCGCCCAGACGATGCCAGGGAATGCATGAAGCAATTCTTCGCAGGAGACGGATTTATTACGGCTGGCCAGATGTGCCAGCACGGCCGCGCAAGCGGCAGTGTCGAGCGAGGCCAAATGCAGACTGCGGGAGGCGCTGCGAAAAGCTTCGACCAGCAAGCGCGGGCCCAGGCCAATAGTTTCACGCACGAGCCAAAGGCTCACCGGTGTGAGATCGTCGCGCCGGCTGTAAAGACTGTCGATTAGCAGGACGCCGGTGACAGTGGTGGTGACGATCAATGGCAGCCAAATGGAACCTTCCATCGTGGCCATGGGCGCCAGCAAGAGGCTGCCAAACCAAATCACGAAATAACTTATACCGATCGCGGCGGCTCCGGCTGTCAGACCCAGCACGGCAAAGAGAAGTTCGATGGCGCAACCCCGGCGTTGCTGCTGCTTTAACCAATTAAATATCGGGTCATTCTGCATCGACCTGCGCGACGCATTTTGGAAACGAATTAACGAGCATTAGTTTCCTGGCGACGCGCTTCGTTCAGCAATTGCTCGGCCTCGGACCGGATTTCCGGATCCATATAAGGACGGCGAAGGGGCTCGAGGGTTCGTTGAGCTCCTGCCGGATCACGGGCAAAGAGCTGCGCCTGGGCAAGCGTGAGGGGATAAGTGGGATTTTCCGGTTCGAGTTGCGCCGCGCGTTGGAGATGGCGAACCGCAGCGTCAGCATCATCGTGCTGGAGCAATTCCAATAAACCGAGCAGATGATGCGCCGGGCCAAAATCGGGCATGAGGGCAAGAGATTTTTCCAGCTCCTTGCCGATTTCAGCCGCATCGGGCGCTGGCAAGCGCGTGTAAGTATCCGGCGCCTTCTCGTTCAGGCGCAGCTTTTCCCGGGCGTAAGCGTAATGAGCGAGGAAACTCACCGAGCCACGCTGGATAGCATCCTGCAGCAAGCGCAAGGCTTCGGTGTGCTGATGCTCTTCCGCAGCCAGAAGCCCCAAACCTTCGTAAGGCAAAGGGCTGGCAGGTGCGATCGTCTGCGCGTGAGCAAAATAGAATTTCGCCGCCGGGAATCGACCCAGGCGCATTAATTGATCCCCGAGGCGAAACGCAACTTCAGCCGGCCCAACGGGGCGGGTGGCCATGGGCTGAGGAGCATAGAGGCTGGCGGGAACGCTCAGGGCCAAAGAATCAAAGCGCCCGTGGTCAAGATATTGCTGGAGCTGCCGTTCAAAAATGGGCAATGGGAGGCGAAACGCGTTGGTAAAGGCTTGTTCCGGCGCCTGACCCTGGCGCAACAACGTCGTAAGTTGGCCGAATTGCTGCTTATGAGCGCCGTAATCACCGAGCATTAAGAACTGCGTAAGCAACCAGGATTCGGAATAAAAGATCCCCTGGCGTTGGCGTTCGTTGTAACCGGGGGAGTCATGTGTGATGGCAAATAAATCCCGCAACGGCATCAAGGGCTCGCGGGTGAGGTACCGCAAGTAATCGACTTCCGGTCCGCCAATCCGAATCGTGTGATCGCCCGCAACTGTAAAGCCCCCATAAATATCGGCCATGCCTTCCTGAAGCCACATGGGCCAGAACTGCTCGTTATGGCGCAGTAATAAGTGGGCATATTCGTGGAACACAGCCTGGAGAGCACCGGACCCGGTTTCTGGAAGGGAAACGGCAATCAGGTTTTCATCGCTGCCACGGCTGAAGAACGCGGCGAGGTTCGCCGGTTTACCCTGGTAGACCGGCAGGAACGGCTCCAGCGACTCATGATCCGGAAAGGCCATGACGACAATAGGAGGCGAGGCGACCGCCTGGGTGCCGGCGAGCGTTGAATAGGCGGCGCGGAATTGTTCAAGGCGGGCCGCGAGTTTCGCGACCGCCTGGGTCTCGCCGCAGCTATACGTATGGAAATGGGTTGTGCGCGCTTCGAACCAGTGGCGCTCGAGCAGTGGCGAAACCTCCTGTGCAGCGCCATGGTGGAGGAAGGCACAGTTGGCTAATATCGCAATTACTCTGGTCAACCACCGCACTGGGGGCGCCTTTATCACCTCGGGATAGTAGCATTGATTCTGACTGCGCAAAAGCAGACAAAAACGGTCTCTTCATGCGTCCTAGTCGGAAGTTGAAACTTTCCGGCACGGGGCGCCGAGGCTATCGTGGCGTATGTCGCTAGTCCGGATCCTGGTCGATGGCTATAGCCTGCTCCACAATTGGCCGGAGCTGGCTCGGGGACGCGCTCGGCATTCCGCCGCGGCGCGGGAGGAGCTGATCGGCCGTCTTACGCAGTATCAGGATGCGGCTGGGACCCCGATCACGATTTTCTTTGACGGCGGCGGCGCGCCCCCCGGCACGCCGCGTGCTCATTCAACGCCATTGGTCGAAGTGCTTTACTCTCGGGCAGGACAAACCGCGGACCAGATGATAGAACGGGCAGTGCACCGGTTCCAGCCTTATGGGCAGGTGCTGGCCGTTACGGACGATCTGGCGGAGCGGGAAACGGTCCTCAGCCTGGGCGGTTTTGCATCGAGCTGTATGAATTTCATCCACACGGTTGAAAATACCTTGGCGGAACTGGCCGAGGACATTAAAAGTCGCAATCGGCTGGAGCGGCATCGGTATCAGCGCCGTCGTGGGTAAACAAGAAGCATTCTGAAAGTGCAAGCACAACTGAGCAACGCACCACAACGTAACTGCTTATCCGCGGAAGGCAGGATGCGCGCGGGGTGCACGACATGCGGCGGGCCGACGAAGGCTAACCGCGCTTGCCTGGCTCTAAGTCCCGGCACCAGGGTGCTCCTCGCGGCGTTGCTGTTCATCTTGAGCGTGCTGACGCCCAGGGAACTTGCGGCCCAAACGAATCACACGCCGCGGCGGTATCTGCTGGTTATCGAAACTTCGAAAGCGATGGACCATCGGACATCGGGACTGAAAGAGACACTTCATAAATTATTGAGCAGCCAGCTTAATGGAGAAGCGCTTCCCGTCGATTCGCTGGGCATTTGGACATTCAATGAGGAATTGTTTACGGGCAAAATCAAGCTCCAGCATTTCGACCCTTTGGATCCCACAGCGATGACAACCGAAGTAATGGCGTTCCTGAAGAAGCAGAAATTTGAAAAGAACGCGCGGTGGGAGCCCTTGCTGCCGGCGCTGAACCATTTGGTCCAAAACTCGCACTCGCTGACGGTGATTTTGGTTACCGCCGGGCTGGAAAATGTTCAAGGCACTCCATTCGACAAGCGTATCAACCTGGCATTCAGCAATTGGCGTGAACAACAGCAAACGGCACATATGCCGGTTGTGACGGTGCTGCGCGCGCGCGCGGGCAAGTTGTCTGATGTTGCGATTAGCGCTCCTCCTTGGCCGGTGGAGTTCCCCAAAGTTGCTGCAGAGCCGCAGGTGGCAAAGACCACGGAACCACCTCCACCTGTACAGTCGGCCCCGCAAGCGCCGGCGAGACCACCGCCAATGGCCGCGCCGCTGATCATTTCCGGAAGAAAGCCCCAACCAGTTCCAGGTTCGAGCAATTCAAGTACGACTGCGGTTTTGACAAACGCGGTCGCTGGCACAGCTCAATCATTGGCAAATGGAACTCGGTCCGACACAGCCGATCAGGCGAATTCGCACGCCGGTATTACCGCGTCGATCGCAAATGTTGCCACACCGACTTCGCAACTCACAGCCGCGACCCCGCCGCCCAGCCCTGTGCAAGCACCGGGCGCGCCAGTAACTGCGACTGCGCCGGCGGAAACTCTCGCCTCAGCGCCGAGCCCGTCCAAGACCGAATCGGCCCCTGAGAGTGCAGGCAGTTCCAGCGCACAGACAAGTGCGCCAGATACTGCGGCTTCGATTGCGACTCCCGCCACGGAACCGGCCCCGAATTGGTTGCGACTGGTGTGGGTGGCCGTTGGAATTTGCGTCGTTTTCGCGCTGCTGGCGGTATTTGTAGCTTGGAGGCGTTCCCAACCCATGGGGCATGTCAGTTCGATAACGCGCTCGCTCGAACAACAGCCTGCGCGGCGTCAGCAATCGAGTTCGGCGGACGCGCGATAGCTGGTCTTGAAATCCGAAGGCCGAACTTCGAAGGCCGAAGAAATTCCGAATTTCGATACCCGAAGAAGGCACCGACGGCGATTCGACTTCGGCCTTCCCACGTGTCATCTGTTTTGACTGCTTTCCCGCTGAGCTCATCTGATAATTCATAGGCTGATTATGAATCGTCGAGAATTCCTGAAAACAACTGGTGCGCTCTCCGTGGCCGGCGCAGTTGTCCCAACGCTGCCAATGGACGGGGCGGAACTCCCCGCCGTGAGTGCCAAACACTTGCCCCGGTGGCGAGGATTCAACTTGCTGGAGAAGTTCGTGAAGCGGCGTGAGGGAAACCCGCCGTACCAGGAAAGTGATTTCGCGATGCTCGAGGAGTGGGGATTCGATTTCGTCCGCTTGCCTTGTTCCTATCTTTGTTGGACCGACCCGGAGGATTGGCTAAAGCTGCGTGAAGGGGAACTGAAAGATTTGGATGCGGCGGTGGAACTGGGTCGCAAACATAGTATTCACGTCAACCTGAACCTGCATCGAGCGCCGGGTTATTGCGTCAATCCACCCAAAGAGCCGCTGGACCTTTGGAAAGACGAGAAGGCGTTGGAGGCCTGCGCCTTTCATTGGGGGCAATTGGCCGGGCGTTTCAAAGGCATCCCCAGCCAGCGCCTGAGCTTCGATCTATTAAATGAGCCGCCCGACATTCCCGAGGATACGTACGTGAGAGTAGTGACGCGTCTGGTGCAGGCAATCCGCGCCGAGGATCCGCAGAGGCTCATTATCGCGGATGGGCTGCGCTGGGGCAGCAGCCCGGTCATGGGATTGGCGGAACTCGGAATTGCCCAGAGCACGCGCGGCTATGAACCGGTGCAGATTAGCCATTTCCGGGCGAGTTGGATGCACGGTTCAGATACCTGGCCGGTTCCTACGTGGCCGCTCCACCGCGACCAAAACTCGATTGTCGACAAAGAAACCTTGCGGCGGCAGCGCATCGAACCATGGAAGAAGCTGGAGGCAAAAGGGGTGGGCGTGCACGTGGGCGAATGGGGAGCTTTCAACCGCACGCCGCACGCCGTTGTGTTGGCATGGATGCGCGATTGCCTTGAATTATGGAAGGAAGCAGGTTGGGGTTGGTCGCTGTGGAATTTGCGTGGCGGTTTTGGAGTGCTCGATAGCGATCGTCAAGATGTGGCTTACGAGGATTTTCGAGGACACAAACTCGACCGCGAGATGCTGACGCTGCTGCAACATCTGAGGTGATCGGCGCAACATATTTTTAAGGGTTTTAAGCGGCCATTTTTTGAGCAATTTCTCGAGCTCGGACGGCAATGGGTGACTTGCGCTTCTCTAATTGTCGAAGGTATTTCTCTTGGTCGTAATCCTGCCTCGTTTGCCAGCATCGCC
>CAZUVM010000075.1:0-4037 GCA_964623885.1 uncultured Verrucomicrobiota bacterium | reverse complement strand
CACTCTGAAGGCGCGGGCACCGGCGGCTACAAGTGGAACGACAAAGGTGAATTGATCGCGGCGACGATTGTGCTCGGCGAACGCCTCGACGAGGGTTATCCCAGCGCGGTTTATTATCCAGTGATGAACGCGCTCGAGCCGTTTGAATCAAAACAACTAATCGGCGGCAGCGTCCTGGCAGCCACAAAGATCGCCCATGAGTTTGGGCACGTCATGAAGATATCGACTACGCCGGAGGACCTCTACAATTTGCAGGTGAAGCTGGTCCCGAGCTACAACAAGATTTTCCTGAGCAATGGTTACAATGTGAACGATCCGCGACTGGTCGAGATGGCCCAGAAGATGGGTGGCAACCCGGTCCAGATCTGGGAGGATCGCGAATACTGGGGCGAAGCCAACGCCATGCTTTTTTTGCGCGATCGCGTGGAGAAAGAAAAATTCCATTGCCGGCTGTTTGCGAAAATTAAGCACGCAGTCGACGAGTACGCCAAAGACTACGAGCAACGCTTCAACGAGATCGCTAAGGAGCAGGGAGCGATTTACACCTGCGGCTGGCGGTAAGGCTGCTGTGATCTGCCAGGTTCCGGTGGCCGGATCAAGTTAAAGGACCTCTCAGCGGGCCGTGCATTCCAGTAAGACAAGCCTGTGGCTCAGCCATGCGTGCATGGTGCTGTTCGTGTGTTTGAGCGCCACCGGCAAATCACGCGCGCAGGCGCCTCAAGGTGTCACCACCCCCCCGAATATCCAAATCCTAAAACTTCATTGGGAGAAACAAGTCAGACTTCCAAGCAATTTCGATCCTTCGGTTATCCCTACGGGCACCACCTTTAGTGATCCAACGACGAGGAGTTCGGGTCCAACGACTACGGCGACGGCAGACGCTCCGCGCGCCGGCGGTCCGATCGGAAATAGGGCTTCCCCTTCGAATTCAAATGTCACATTTCCCGCGACCCCCGGACGACTGCCCATCTTTTACGTTTATTCCCTGAGGATAAAGAATGACGGGGCTAAGATGATTGAAGGGGTAGCCTGGGATTATCTTTTCATTGATCCAGGGAGCGACAAGGAGATCGGTCGGCATCAGTTCTTGAGCTATGCGCGAATCGCGGCGACCAAAGTCTCCCTGCTTCAGGCGCAATTGCGCTCGCCGCCAATTAGAGTAGTAGCAAGTCCAGACTCGACCAAGAGCGATCCCCAGGACCATAGCGAGCGAGCGGTGATTCAATGCATCCTGTATGCGGATGATTCTGTCTGGAAGAATCCCCAGGCTCGCGAAGGCGTATGTGATCTCCTTAGGAACAGCAACCCCCGGTTGAAAAGAAAACACCCAAACCATCGGTAGTTAGCGGCGAGATCTAGCGGGCTGCGGAAAAACTGATTTGCAGTGCGGCGGCTTGACGCCGCTTTCTTTGTCCAGGTTGCGATAGCCATGATATTAAAAAGTGCCGTCAAGACGGCGCACTCCAAAGTTGCAGCTCGCGACATACGAAAACACAGCGCCACGCGATAAGCGCGTCATCAACCATCTCTTTTTCCAACTCTGTCGGCCAACTGAAAGCCTGCTGCCAAAAAGACAGACGCCACGGATTTTTTCACCCGTGGCGTCTGCAAAGTGACAGGACCGAATTACTCAGCCCCGTGCAAGGTTTGTAGTTAAAAGCTCAGTCGCATACCAAATTCGGTCTGTCGTGGCGAGGTGGCCTGACCTGTGATTCGGCCCCACGTCGACGGAGAAGTAATATTCAAAGACGGGCTGCCCGGGGCGAAGTGGTTAAAGACATTCGTGAACTGAAGGCTGGTCCTCAGGGTGACCCGCTCTCCAAACTTGAAGTCCTTGGTAATCCCCAGATCCATGTTCCAAATCATGGGAGCCCGCAAATTGTAATAGCCTCCGCAACTGGTGTCGTAGCCGAGGACGCATCTGCGGAATTCCTTAATTACGGTTGCCGGATCGGCAAACATGTTCAGTTGACCCACGTTGTTGGTGCCGACGCCGTTCGAGCCGGGAACGTTATAATGCAGAGAGGTTCCGCCCGTGAATGGACTCGCTGCCACGGCACCCTCGGAGGCAACACTATCTCCTCCGGGAGAAGTGACCGAGCCAAACGTTCCTGCGGAACTAGTGCCTACAAACGCCCCGGGACCACTTTGGAAGGTAAAGAACGGCGCGATCGTCCAATCGTTGATCAAGTGGCCGACGATACCTTTCTTGCTCCTAAAATCGCCCCAACCGAACAGAGACCTTGGTTGATAGGCTAAGCCCGAATTGAATAACACCTTGACATCGAAATTCTGCAGACCGTAATCGGCCGCGTTGTTCCAGGGATCCAGGGTGGTATTGGAGCTATTGTACTGGCCGATTTCAGCCGTACCCAGGGCCCGACCCCAGGTGAAATTGGTGATGCCCGACAGGCCGTGCCAATCGCGCATGTTCAGAGTAATAAACATCGCGTTGTAGTTTGAAAACCCAGAACTGGTGGTTTCGTTGATGGTCGTCCCCTGCCCGGCGCACCCGGTTACGCAATTGGTGGGACCGCCAATGAGCGGAGCGTCGATCATCGTCCGGCCCAGGATCCAACCGTTAGCGTTATTAAGGGCTTGCCAAACACTGGAGGCGTTGGTGTTCAGAATATTTGATCCCTGCGAGGCGGCCACGGCGGCCGTGCAGTTAATGGCAGTCTTGCAGAAGACCGAGTTTGGTCCTCCGAGGGCCTTTTCAAAGAACCGCTGAGGCGCAATATTACTCGGCGCCGTCCCTGCGGCCAGCGCGAAATATGTGTTCGCGAAGGCTTGAGCAAAGGTCTGGCCGTCCAGCGTCGTCATGTAAGGAACGGCATCAATATTAACCTCCTGAAACACGTTCGTGATCCTTCGCCCCATATAGCCAACCTCGAGTTGCGCGTGCCTGCCGAATTGGCGCTGGATGGTGAAGTTGACGTTGTCAGTTTTCTCCGGCTTGTAGTTTAAGTCCAGGACTGTAGCGTCCTGGGCTATGGGGTTGAGGCCGCCCGTAAAGAAAGGTTGTGGCAGTGTCTGCGATGCCGCCGGCAGTGGCGCTGTGAGACCATCGACCCCGATCCGAAATACGTTGGTGGGGTTGACCAGGCCCGAAGAGCAGGTGCCGTTCATGAGGTTGTTGGCGCAGCTGACGGATTGCAGTAATCCAACGCCGAGCAACGGAACCAAAACCAGGTTAACGCCATTCAAGCGTCCGTAAATGCGGCCATAACCACCGCGAATAACCGTCTTTCCTTCTCCCACCAGCTTGCCCATGAGCCCCGATTTATAGTTCGGCGTCCAGGCCACGGAAAAACGTGGGCTAAAGCCCGCCTTGAAGGGATTGTATGGATATTTCTTCTTCAGAGCGGCCGTAGTTTCAAATCCGAGAACCGGGTTATAGACCTGGCCCGCGAGCGCTGCGGCTTTCCGCTTGGCTAAATAATCGGCCGTATCTACGATGGTCCCGTCCTGATACACGAGAGCGACCTGCTTTCCGTTCTTCTCGACGGGAGGCGTTTCGTAGGCGTATCCGAGACCGTAGCTAATGGTTATATTTTGCTTCAACCGCCACGTGTCGCTGCCGTACACGTTATAGAACTTGATGGTTGACTGGTCGAATGCGAAGCTGCCGACCGGTTGCAGGCTAAGATCTGTGCCTGCGCGCGTATAGGCGACCTGGGGCAGACCCACCATACCGAAAACCTCTGAAGCCAGATTTGCGTATGCGTTTCGCTGCGCGGATGGAACGACACTTGGGATCCAAGGCAAACCACCGGTTGTAGATGACCAGTCTATGGCATTTCTGCCGATCTGGTAGGTGATCTGGTTATTGACTCCCACGCCGTTATCGCTGCGAATGTGATAATTGTAATTGTTCTGATACTGCCCACCAAACTGGAACAGGTGGTTCCCCTTAACCCAGGTAACGTCGTCACGAAGCATCTTGTCCTGACCGTCCCAGACTCGCTGGCGAACGCTTTGCGAGTTGACGTTATAAGGGATAAGCGCGCCCGTGGATTCCGCTGTTTGAGCGTTAC
>CAZUVM010000074.1:0-18513 GCA_964623885.1 uncultured Verrucomicrobiota bacterium | reverse complement strand
AGCTTCTTCAAATCCAGCTGCGCACGGAGCTGCGAAACCTTCGCTTGTTGAACATCCAATTGAGCTCTCGCCGATTCATTCGCCGTATCCAAGCGTTCCTGTTCGATCTCAAGTAGCTTGCCCAGTTCTTCCGCCTTGCCGCGCGCCTGTGTCAACGTGACCTGGGGCGCGATTCCATTTTTCGCCAGTTCGCTTTCCACCTCGAAATCGAGTTTCGCGCTGCTGTAATCGGCCTGGGCAGTCGCTACCGCCTTCTTTTGCGTCAGTTTGTCGGTCTTCAGGGTAACGCACAGATTCGCGAGTTCCGCCTCGGCCCCTTTGAGCTGCCACTCCACGTCGAATGCCGCCTGCTCGACATCGGGGTTGCTCATTCTTACCAGCACCGTGTTCGTTTTCACCCCTGCTCCCGGCAGCACGAGTATTTGCTCCACCCGCCCCCCGTTGATCGTTGGAATCCAGCGCACATCTTCAGGTAGCAGCGTGCCGTTGCCGCGCACTTGCCGCAGCATCTCGCCTCGTTTCACGGTGTCCGTCCATATGGAGGACTTTTCGACTACAGGGGCCGCGGGTTGAATTCTCGCCAACCCGACGGTGATGGATGCCAGCACAACAATGGCCGCAAAACCAAGTGCCCAACGACGACGTTTCCGGCGGCGGCGAGTTTCCGCAGAAACCGGCAAGTCAATTCCCGCGCCGGCGCTTGCCACCATGGATATCCTCGGCATGGAATTCAATGGGTTGCCGCCAATTCTTCGCTCGTTATCTGTCCATCAAACAGATGGATCGACTTCTGCGCATCCCGCGCGTAACGCGGGTCGTGAGTCACCAGGCAAATAGTCGCTCCCTGAGCGTGCAATTCTTTCAACAACGCCATCACCGCGTCTCCGTTCTTTGAGTCGAGATTCCCCGTCGGCTCATCCGCCAGGAGAATCGAGGGCCGTCCGCCCAGTGCCCGGGCGACGGCCACGCGCTGCTGTTGGCCGCCCGAGAGTTGCGCGGGGTAATGCTTCGCTCTTGCCGTCATTCCCACCTGCGCTAAGGCTTCATCCACCCGCTCGCGCCGTTCCGCTGAGCTAAGCCCGCGATAAGTTAGTGGGAGTTCCACGTTCTCCCACACCGTCAAATCGCCAATCAGGTTGAAACTTTGAAATATGAAACCAATCTCCCGGTTTCGGACCCGTGCGCGATGTCGGTGATCCAGTTTTTCAACCGGCTCACCTCGCAGCAGGTAAGAGCCGCTGGTCGGCGATTCGAGCAGGCCAAGAATCGACAGCAGTGTGGATTTGCCGCAACCCGACGGTCCTGAAATCGAAACGTAATCACCATGGCAAATTTCCAGCCCGATGCCCGAAAGAGCATGGGTCTCTATCTCGTCGGTGAGAAAGACCTTTTGTATTCTGATCAGCTGAATCAGCGGTTGAGCAGGTTGCGTGTACATACGTCTATTGCCTTCATTCGTAGCGAAGCGCCGCCATCGGATCGATCCGGCTAGCGCGCCTCGCCGGTCCCAATACCGCCGCCAGGCTGGCAACGCCTAACAGCAACATCACCTCGAGGAAAACCGACGGCTTCGTAGCCGTCGCCGGCAATACGCTGGAAAAAACACGCACCAACCCAAGCGCCATTACCGCACCGATTCCCAGACCGATTCCAATCTGGATCACAAATTGCCTTAACATGGTCCAGACAACCCGCCCTCGGGTCGCCCCCAGCGCCATCCGTATTCCGATTTCCCGCGTTCTTTGCGATACTGAGAAGCTAATCAGGCCAAACACTCCCAACGCCGACAAAAACAATGATGCCCCGCCGCATATCTCCAGCAGCAGAGTTTCGTGCCTCTGCCCGGAATCAACTCCGTCCAACTCCTGTTGAACATTTGCAATTTCGGGAAGCGGCTGGTCCGGCTCCGTCCGCGCAATCTCTGCGAGCAGTCCTTTCTTCCAAGAGGACTCCGAGTTGCCCAAGACAAGGGCTGTCATTCGCGCGCAGGGGTTTTGACTGAGCGGCAGATAAAAGACCGCCTCGCGGCCGTCCTTGCCGTAGGTCAGCGCATCAGAAACGCACCCGACCACAGTCAGCCAGCGACCATCCATTGAGTCTCGGAATCGCTTCCCCAAAGGGTTGCCCGACGGCAGATAGCGACGGGCAAAAGTTGCGTTGATGACCGCCACCGCCGGTGAGGTGTCGCGGTCGTCCTCCACAAAACCTCTCCCTTGCAAGAAAGCAATGTTCACGGTCGCGAAAAAATTGAAGGCGACAACCCGTTTTGCGATCAACGGCTGATCTTCCGGGCGGGGATAGCTCTGCCCCTCAATCTCGATTCGCGTCACGTTATGTTGAAAAGCGAACCCGCCGCTCGCGAGAGTCACTGCTTTCACTCCCGGCAGGTCCGCAATGCGAGTGAGCACTTCTTCGAAGAAACGATTGGTCACCGCCGTGTCCGGCACTTGAACGTTGGCCGTCACCATGGTGCGCGCGTCAAAAGGCAGATGCGCGTCATTCAACCGCCTGCCGTGCTCCAGGAGGGCAATGGCGCCGACCAGGATGATCACTGACGCAGCCACTTGCGAAACAATCAAGAACCTTTGCAACCCTCCGAGCTTGAAACCGGGCGACCCTAATCCCTGTTCTTTTAGCATGTCGCTCACCTCTTTTTTTGTCACCTCCAATGCTGGCCACAAGCCCGCTGCGAGATTCACCAGGAACGTCAACCCCGCGACGAACATGAAAACACGCCAATCCATGTCAAAACGCCACCAGGACGCGTAGCCGCGATATACACTTGTATCAGCCGGCATTTGAGCGATCAGCAGGTTCTTAATCCATGCCGCCGCCAGTGTCCCGCAGATGGCTCCGGCGATCGCCAGCGCCAGATTTTCCACCAGCATTTGCAGAACCAATCGCCGGCGAGTGGCGCCCAGCGCGCTGCGCACGGCAAATTCGCGGATGCGCTTGATGCCGCGGCTGAGTGTGAGCAAGGCCACGTTGGTGCAGGCCAGAAACAAAACCAAGAGCGTCGCCAGCATCGCCGCCAGCGCGCCGATTCCCGCATAATCCGGCTGTGTCAATGCACCTGTTACTCCCTTGATGTATGGTCCCACCCGAATCTTCTCCAATCCGCGCTCGCCCGGTTTGGGTGGAGGGTTCAGCGCCGCCCAGAACGTTTCCAGTTCGGCTTCCGCTTTCGAGTAACTGACACCAGGCTTAAGGCGCCCGAAAACAAAACCTTGTTCTTCGTTTGCGATTTTCTGCGTTACCGGGGCCGCAACCCACACGTAATCGTTGATTGGGAAATGAAAGTCCCGCGGCATGACGCCAACCACAGTCTTGGGCTTGCCCTCGATCCAAATCGTCGACCCGAGCGCCGACGGACTGCCGTGGAACTCCTCCTGCCATAAATCGAAACTAATGAGTGCTACCGGCTCCGCTCCGTCTCTGTCTTCGCCTGGCCGGAACCCGCGGCCTAACACAGGCGCTGGGGCCCGTAACACTTCAAAAAGGTTTACCATGGTGAAGCAAAGACTGCGGCTCGTGGTTGCACCCAGCGCCCTGAACCGGCCGTGAAACGAGCCAAATGAAACCATTCCCTCAAAAGATGTCTGGTTGGTTGAAATCCACTCAAACGCCCACGCCGGTACACTCGTGGCTGCCAGGCGCTCTCCTTCCGGCAGCGGCAGTTTGTTCAGCATTAATCCGTTGACCATGCAAAACATCAGCGCTACCAGGCCGATGCCCAGTGCCAGCGCTACGATGGCGCTCGCCAGCGCAAACGGTTGTTTGATGAGAATCCGAAAACCAAAACGTGTGTCCTGCGCCAATACATCCAGCCAGGCAACTCCTCTCAACTCGCGCATTTCCTCCCGGACGCTCTGCACATTACCGAATCGCCTCCTTGCCTCTCGCGCCGCTTCCTCCGGGGACATCCCTGCCGCGATGTTCTCTGCCGTTCGCTGCTCAAGGTGAAAACTCAACTCCTCATCGATTTCACGTTTCACATCGCGTGATTGGCCCAGCGCCTGAAGCCGGCGCCAGAGGGTAGTAAACACATTCATGGGTTAGACAAAATCTGTCAGGCGCGGGTCATCGCTGTGTGGGCGCTCTCTTCATGTAGGTGCCAACACCAGGCTGATGGCCCGGTGAACCCGTTCCCATGTTGCCGTTTCCTCTTCCAGTTGCTTCCGGCCGAAGCGCGTTAGCGTATAATACTTCGCTCGCCGATTGTTTTCAGATTTCCCCCATTCAGCCGAAATCCAGCCCTTTTCCTCCATCCGATAAAGGCACGGATACAAGGACCCTTCTTCCACCACCAGCACGTCCCGGGATCGTTGCTGGATACTCTGGGCGATGGCGTAGCCATGCATCGCACCAGCCGCCAGCGTTTTCAAGATCAGCAAATCCAACGTGCCCTGGAGCAATTCAGCTTTAGTAACCGGCATATGTCCCTTAGATGTTCTAGGTGAGCATAGACCTTTTACCTAGAATGTCAAGGGGAGGCTCCATTTGGCAACATTACCAAGGTGTTCCTTTCCGGCACGAATCTGATCGTGCACGGTATCAACAATAACGATCCGAACACCAACTCTCGTTACCTGGTGCTCACCTCAACGAATATCGCGCAGCCGTTGAGCAACTGGACTCCGATTGAAACCAACGCATTCAACAGCGATGGAATGTTCGATTATACAAACTTCATTGCGCCGGGTTCACCGCACCTGTTCATCGACGTTAAGGCGGTGCCAAAAGGAACCGTCGTTCTATTTGCACCGAACCAGCACCCGCAGCCGCTTCGCCTCAAACGACCCGGCATTCCCTGCGAACGTCCAGTCCGGATTTCCTGTTGGTTGATTGCCGATGCCCACGTCAGCGCGGTTGCCCTCGCGCCAATGGTTTAACGCGAACAACGTCTGTTTCGCGTCATGATTGTGAACTTGCATGGATCCGTAGCCATCGGCCGGATCGGATATCTCATCGCCGAAATCCCAAACCTGGCTCGACGCATTGGGCACGCCCGCTGAATTGCCCGGCCCATAATTGTTCGGCCAGAACTCGATGTTGCCGCCTTTTAATCCCGCCCCACTCACGATGCCTTTCACATTTGAGTAAACGTTCAAGTTCCCTACGTTCTGCTGAAAACGCGCTCCCGATTTTAAAGTCGGCACGCCGATCTTCTCCAGCTTGTCCGTAAACGCGTCCATCGAAACGTAAATGTATTCCGTGTTCCCGTCGGCGCCCGTCAGCTCCAGAAAATACGCCACCCGGTCGAATGGCTTCTCCAGCCTCACGGAATTGTTCGCCTGGTAATTAAGCTCCGGCCCAAGTTTGTTCAGGTCCAGATCGTAAACCAGTTGATAATGTTTTGCCTCTGGCACGTTCACTACCAGCAGGTCGCGCTTCGGAACTGTGCCGGAGCGGAAAGCGCCCGCGGGCAATCCGGCCGCATTCATCAGGTTCGGTTCCGCCAGCATGCTCCAGGCAAATCTCATCGCAACCGGACGCTTCACTCCCTGCGCCGACAAGACAACGCTTTGTCCGTCAATTGCTGCGTCCGCCTGTGTCCAGCCGCCTTCCTCGGCGTCGATCATTTCAAACCAGCTCAACGGTTTCCCGTCGCGGCTAGCCAGACCAGCCGCATGCTCGAAATTCACCCTCAACTTGTCTCCCTCAATGGCCATCGATTTGAATGTGGGACCGCAATACTCAACTCCCTTTTTGCCGTACGTCTTAGCCAGTGCCCACAACGCAAGCCGGCGCCCCACCTCCTGCTTGTTCGTAGGATGGATGTCTTTCAGATTCCCGATGTCATTGATCACCACCATGCCGCTATTTGGAATTTCTTCCGCGGCCAGAGCCTGTGCCTCCCAGAATTCGCCGATCCGCTGCGCGTTACCGCCATAATTATATGGCGCGATCTGAACAAAATAGAAGGCCAGGTCAGCGTTTCCCCATACCTGCCGCCACCCACCCACGAGCGCTTTCATTTTCTCGGTGTACAATTTGCCTTCCCCGCTGTTCGATTCGCCCTGATACCAAACGGCACCGCGTATTGCGAATGGTTGCACCGGCCGAATCATGCCGTTGTAAAGCGCAGTTGCCTGTTGGACATCGTGGGGCGGCAAGAGGTCCGCTGGGTACGTCGGCATCGGTGGCACCAGCGACTGCGCGGTCAAAGCCTCGCGCGCCACCTTCAGCCAGCGCTCAGTTTCGTCCAGGGTCTGCTCCAGCCGCTTTTGGTGAGCCGCGCTACGCGGATCGCCCAACTGCACCAATTCGTAATCATGCGCCAGGGCCGGCACGGCGGCGAATCCTTGGGGCGGGGTCCATGGCTCAATTCGCGTGCCGCCCCAGGTCGCATCTATCAGCCCTATTGCCACACCCAGTTCCTTGTGCAACTGGCGCCCAAAAAAATAGCCGGCTGCCGAAAAGCCGCTCCAGCCGTCTTCTGCCACTGTCTTTGGTGAACACACTTTCCAGGTGGCTTCCTGGTCGACATCGGGAGTCGGACTAAAGCGCTTCGGCACCTTCAATAGCCGGATGCCTGGATAATCCGCGGCCGCAATTTCCGCCTTGCCATCTTGAACCGCGCCGATCCCCATTTCCATGTTCGATTGCCCCGAGCAAAGCCAAACCTCGCCGACCATTACATCCTCGAACTCCACTCGGCTCGCGCCCGTCACCGTCATAGTGAATGGCCCTCCTGCTTGTCTGGCCGGCAAAACGATCCTCCATTCTCCCTTTTCGTTCGCTGTACCTTCCTGGCGCTGGTCCCCAAATTGCACGACGACCTTCTCCCCAGGATTTGCCCAGCCCCAAACCGTTACCGGCTCTTCCCGTTGGATCACCATGTGGCTGCCAAACACCTTCGGCAACCGAACTTCAGCGTTCGCGATTTGTAACGATCCGGCTGATACCAAAGCCGTCAGCAAGAATTGGAATGAATTCAGGCAATGCGACGAGGCGAGGAGTTTCGGGATTTTCATATCAGATGCTTCTTTTCTGAAAACGCAGGTTCTTGAAAGGCTTATGTTTCTGCAACCGCATATTGGCCACTTCCCCTACGGCGTCAATACAACTCGAATACCCGTCCTACAGTGATTCCCAAACTCTGCGACTCTTCAATGAGAAATAAAAAATGCTGAATGCCCAATTGGGTCTCTGACGAAATCCATAGGCGCCAGATTGGATATCCAGTTTGTGAATTGGTTTGGACTCGTCGTTGTTTGGGACGCCGGGGACGGCGTCCCTACCATTGTGAACACAGTATCCAGCAACACTTTCCGCTTGCCTCTTCCCGCAATCCTTCCGATTGTCCCGACCGGTAATCTTACTATGAAACCGACCTCTTCATTCTCCCGCCGCAGCTTCCTTAAATCCGCCGCCGTGGCCGGCGTCGCGCCATTCCTTCTGCCGTCCCACGTGTGGGCCGCCGATACCGCGCCCAACGACCGCATCACGTTAGGGTCGATCGGTCTGGGCACCCAGGGACGCGGTTTGCTCCACGGCTTTCTCGGGCATCGCCAGACGCGCGTCGTCGCGGTTTGCGATGTCGATACCACGCGGCGTCAGAGTGCACAGAAGATTACCGACGATTTCTATGCGCAGTCCGCCGGCGGCCAGACCGGTAAAGCTTGTGATGGATACAACGATTTCCGCGAGCTGCTTGCCCGCAAAGACATCGATGGTGTGGTGATTGCCACTCCGGATCATTGGCACGGCCTAATCTCCATCGCCGCTGCGCGCGCCGGCAAGGACATCTACTGCGAAAAGCCGATGAACCACACTATCATGGAAGGTCGTGCAATGGTGAATGCAGTCCGACAGAACCAGCGCGTGTTTCAGGTCGGCAGCATGCAGCGCTCTTCACGCGAGTTTCGCGCTGCTTGCGAACTGGTTCGTAATGGCGCTATCGGCAAAGTCAGCAAAGTGGATGTTCAGGTCGGCGGCCCGCCGCGACCTTGTGATCTGCCTGAAGAACCTGCAGAACCTGGACTTGATTGGAATTTCTGGCTCGGCATGGCGCCCATGCGTCCTTACAACGCCATCCTCAGCCCCCGCGGAGTCCATAAGCACTTCCCGGAATGGCGCAGCTACAGCGAATATGGCGGCGGCGGCGTTTGCGACTGGGGCGCCCACCACTTCGACATTGCTCATTGGGCACTCGATTACGATACCAGCGGTCCGGACGAGATTATCCCCGCCGAAAAACCTGGCGCCAGCAGCGGTGTCCGACTGCGTTATCCCGGTGGCGTCGAGATTACGCATCGAGCCGGAAACGGTGTCATGTTCTACGGCGACAAAGGTAAACTTTACGTCAACCGCGGTAAGTTCCAGGTTTGGATTGGTAATGAAGAGAAAGCCAAAGACATGGCCGATATCGACCCGACGCTTAAAGAGTTGCTTCCGCCCAACGCCGTGCGCCTTTATTCCAGTTACGATCACCTCGGTGATTGGCTGAGGAGCATGCACACCCGCAAGCCTCCCATTTGTGATGTCGAGACCGGCGCTCGCACTGCCGCGGTCTGCAACCTGGTCAACATGGCCTATTTCTATCATCAGCGCATCGAGTGGGATCCCGCCCGCGAAAATTTCAAGAACGGCACCGGCGATCCTAAATGGCTGACCCGCGATTATCGCGCGCCCTGGAAGCTCGCTTAATTTATTTCCTTCTTAGACCGTGTTTGGAAAATGCTGACGGAGCGCGAGCGGTCCCCGCTCGCAGCGGTCAGGACGGTGCCCACCCGGAAACAGAGACTCGGCCTTAAAGTGTTCCGACTCAATTTCAGCATTTTCCGAACACGCTCTTAATCGTAATCCCAATTCCCATCTACTCTGCCGCATCTCCGCGCTCCTCCCGCCGCGGAGCGCGGGGCGTCCCGGCCCGCAGCGCTGCGACCGGATCACCCACTCAGGAATTGTCTAATACTCTCGTCGCTTCGTTCCCGCTGCGCGCCGGGACGTCGCGCGCTCCGAAACTCTGAAATCCGCCCCCTTCCGATTAGGTAATACACCTACCTACTGTCTGGGTAATCCTGCTACCCGCCTTCTGTCAGGCGGAGCTGGATATTTATCCCATGAACACGAGAATCAAATTGGCAGGTTTGGCAATTGCCTTGGCCAGCCTTCTCTGCTCAAGGGCAACTAACAGCAACGCTGCGGTCGCGTTCACCGCCGGCCTGGAGATCAGTTCCCCAGCTGATTTCTATTCCCCGCTCGCCCCCTACGGCGTTTGGGAAACCGTTGTGCCATATGGCCGGTGCTGGCATCCCTTTGACGTGCGCACTGACTGGCGACCCTATGGCACCGGTTATTGGGAATGGACCGATTGCGGTTGGTATTGGGTCAGCGACGAGCCTTGGGCCTGGGCCTGTTATCATTACGGCTCCTGGGTTTACGATTCTTTCTATGGCTGGGTCTGGGTACCGGCAACCGAATGGGCGCCTGCCTGGGTAGTCTGGCGCGAAAGTCCTGATTACATTGGCTGGGCTCCCTGTGGTCCCGCCGGATACGTTGCGCCGGCTTCCATGTTTCTCTTTGTCGACGCCCATCACTTCCACGACCCGATTCGTCCGGGTGTGTTCATTGTAAACAACCCTACGATTATGAATCGCACGCGAGTGGTGAACAACATCACGCGAACCACCCGCAGTTTTGACGGCGTCTCCCGGCGAGTTGTAGTTAATACGGGGCCCGATCCTTCCTTGATTCAACGTGCGACAGGTACGCGCCTAACTACCCGTCCAATACGCGAAGTAGTAAGCCATACGCCTGCGCCAGCCGCGGTACCGCGAACACGCTCTGGTCCGGAGTACGATCGCCCGGTGCAACCCATCCCCCGCTCTTCGACAGTGTATCATGCGCCGCGGTCCTCTCCCGCTCAAACACCCGCAACCGCGACTCCCGCCCAACCTGCCCCACGTCGTGAACGAGAAACCACGTCACCCGCTACTACCGGCCGCGAAGTGCCCCGCGTATATCAGCAGCAACCCGCGCCTCGAACTGCGCCACAGCCAGGCTTACAGCGAGCACCGACAGTTCCGCAAAAGGAAGTTTCTCCCAATTCGCCTCGCGCCATTCCGCCCACGGGGCGTGAAGTCCCGCGCAACTACCCTGAAACTCCGCCCGCAATCGCACCAACCCCTCCTCGCAACGAGGTTGTCCCGCGTCGCGAACCAGTCCCACCTAATGCGGCGCAACCGGTTCCTCCTCAGCGGCCAGTTGTTCCTCCTGGCCAGGATCGACATGATGATCGTGACCGCGACCATTAGGGTTTCGCCCTCGTTTACCCCGGGTTCCACCCACTTTTGGCATGGGGTGCTGCAAGTAAGTTCATTTATGAAAATATATACCTTGTTTCTGTTGGCGGGCGCCGGCCTTCTCGCAGGCTGCAACCAAAGTGTGGAAACCGCCTCCACTAAATTCAACGAACTGCCTCCCGCAGTTCAAAAGACCGCCCGCGCCCAGGCCCCTAATGATGAAATCGCCGATGTGAGCAAAACGACTGAAAACGGCATCGATGCTTACAAGATCGAATTCCGTGAAGAGAATCGTACTCCACAAGTGCTCATTGCGGCCGACGGACGTCTCATCAGCTCCGACTTTCCCAAGCCGCCGGGCGCAGTGGAACGTCTCCTGACGCCGACAGGCGCCGCGGGAACTCCGTTCAGCGCACTTCCTCTGCCGGTTCAAAAAACCATCAAAGCGCAGGCGCCCAATGCCCCGATTGCCTCCATCTCACGACAGTCGGATAACGGCAGGACCATCTATGAAGTGTCTTTCCAGGACTCGGGCAAAAACCCAAGTATCAAAGTGGCCGAAGACGGCACCCTGGTGCAATCTCTCCAAAAGTAGGCTCCTCCCTGGCAGGCGCCGGCTGACTGGCGCCTGCCGCCTTTCCTTCCCGATCCCGTCCCGATTGGGTTTGCCTTGTTGGTTGCTTCATCATACCCTCCCTGCAGACTCGGCCAGAACTTTGAAAAACGAGCTGGCCAGTCGCTCAGATGCCTCGCGCCAGCGATAAACTCGATAGCCCCCTGGACATCAAGGTCTTCATCCGCAATGAGCAGGGCAATTACCTGGCCGAAGACGATAATGGTCTCTATTTCAGCCAGGATCGCTCCCGCGCAGTAATCCTCAACTACCGAACGGATCAGGTCGAACAACAGCTCCAGACAATCCGCCGCGCCCAAGGTCTGGTCCTTGTACCTGAACCAGTCCCTCCTGAGGAAATCTACGAGACCTGCGACCGCTGCAAGGAATTGTTCCTCCCGCCAATGACCTATTACGATGGGAAGTCTTTCCTGTGCCCGGATTGCCTCAGCCGCAAACCCCGCAGGACGGCAAGGAAGACTTAGTTCCGGGAAACAGCGCCATCATTTGTCACAATCTTCGGCAGCGGCACACACCCCAAGGTCCGCCGTTATGTCAATTTGCTCGCTCATCGGCGCCGTCTCCTGATAAGCTCAGTTTCATGAGAAAGGGCGCCAAGGTCTCATTCCTGATCTTCGGCAGCTTGCTTCTCGTTATCCCTCTCGCCCGAATCGCACTGCGCTCTACCCAGCCGACATACAAGGGGAGATCGTTCGACTATTGGGCTGAACGGTTTGCTTATGAGGAAACGCATGCCGGAAAAGCAGAAGATGGCCAAGCCGCCGCAGCCGTCCGCGCCCTCCGAACGATCCCAGAAATGCTTCAGGATATGGACTACGACGGGACTGCCCGCAGAAACCGCCGCTTCGCCATCCTGCGCAAGTTGCCCCGGCCACTGGCAGGACTGCTATTCGACAGGGTACTGGCGGATTACCGCCAGTCCAGGGAGGTGGCTGCAGTGAGCATCCTTGCGAAACCCGACATAGAGCCGGCGGCCGTCATTCCAGGGCTCGAGCAACTCGTAAGGAGCACGAACGGGGTCATCACGTGGAGCGCTAGCTATGTTCTCTTGAGCAAGGGGACCAACGGGCTGGCGGCGTTCTTTAAAGCCGTCAGGGAGCCAGGCCAGGGCGACCCCCTTCGGCTGTTAGACTACCTAGGCAAGATCCACCGGCACGGACTGTGGACGGCTGCTACCCCAGAGCTGATGCGCTTGAGCAAAGAAGGAGATCCCGACATCGCCCGAGCGGCCCGCCGCACACTGGATAAGATACACGCCGAACGCGAGGCGGCACTCGCAAGGGTGCTGTCTCCGCTGACCAATACTGACGCTACCTTTCGGCTTATCGCCGTATCGCATCTCCTCGACAACGAGCGCGCTCAACCACAGGTAAGAGCCGCGCTTTCGAATGCGCTCCATGATCCGGACCCCGACATCCGGGCAGCGGCGGCACGCGCAATCACAAACCCGGTGCCAGGAACTTCCACGAATCTTTGGCCCGACTAGCCTTCGTTCTCTTCGTGTCCTTCTGTTCAAATCTCTTCCCCCTGGTGGCCGACCGCCAGGTCCGCCCTTTGCGTGAGGCCCTTCTCAATGGGTGTCCCTTCACGATTCTCCGTCCGAGTTGGCGTCCGATCAGGCCAGACTGCATATAATATAGAGAGGCCGTGGTCGATTTATGCTTCCCGTCCTCAAGACCCCGCATTTTTCCCGGTTTTGCCCCAATTTTGTGCATCTTTGCTTGGGTGAGAGAGCCCTAGCTGCCGGCCCTCCATTTTTTTCAAAATACCTATTGCATCACCTGTGCCCTTTGATATATTCCCCGCTCCGTTTCACCCAGTTCGGGGGCCGGACAGCATAACCTGCGGAACCGATAACTGACCTCCACCGGAGGCGGGATTGATGGCTCTGCTCTCCAAGTAGCTGACTTGGGAAAACGTTATTGATCGGATCGACTATTGGATTTTTATGCCAGTAAAGACATTTAGACCGCTGACGCCCTCAACGCGTTATATCGCGTATGCGGATTACAGCGATATTACCAAGACCACTCCGGAAAAGGATTTGGTACAGATTCGCAAACGTACTGGTGGGCGCAACGCCTACGGTCGCGTAACGGCCAGGGGTATTGGCGGCGGTCACAAACAAAAGATTCGCCTGGTCGATTTCAAACGCAGCAAGCATGGCGTCGAGGCAACCGTGGCGGCTATCGAATACGATCCGCGCCGCACCGCCCGTCTTGCTTTGCTGGAATATAAAGATGGTGAGAAGACCTACATCATCGCGCCCAGCGGTCTTCAAGTGGGCGCCAAGTTAATGAGCGGTCCCACTGCCCCGCCGGAAATCGGTAATAGTCTTCCACTTCGCACCGTTCCCGTCGGCCTGCCTATTCATAATATAGAGATTATTCCCGGGCACGGCGCGCAGATGGTCCGCACTGCCGGTGGCGCAGCCACACTGATGTCTCGTGACGAAGGTTACGCCCAAATCCGCCTGCCTTCCGGGGAAATTCGGCGTATCAATGAAAACTGTTACGCCACGATCGGCCAGGTCGGCAACACGGAGCATGAAAACGTCGTTCTCGGCAAGGCCGGCCGCTCGCGGCATCGCGGGATTCGCCCGATTAATCGTGGTGTTTCTCGCAATCCGGTCGATCACCCGAACGGCGGTGGCGCCGGCAAGTCCAAATCCGGCGGCGGTTGGCAGCAATTGACCTCTCCGTGGGGCCTCCTTGCAAAAGGTTACCGCACCCGCCACAAGAAGAAATACTCGAACCGGTTCATCCTGGTGCGCCGCGACGGACGCCCGATGAAAAACCCATGATGCACAGTTATCCAATAATCCAATCTCTTTAAGCTATGGGACGTTCCATCAAGAAAGGCCCGTTTATCGACGGCCATCTGCTCGAGAAAATCCAGAAGGCGAAGGATACCAAATCCAAGACGCCCATTAAAACCTGGTCGCGCCGGTCTATGATTACGCCCGATTTCGTGGGCCTGACCTTCAATGTGCATAACGGCAAAATCTTTAACCCAGTGTTCGTTACGGAAAACATGGTTGGCCACCGTCTCGGCGAGTTTTCTCTAACGCGAACGTTCAAGAAACACGGTGCTCATACGGCCAAGGCCGAAGCCAAGTAACCTATGCAAGTCCAGGCCATTACTAAAAACGTGCGGATGTCGGCGCAGAAAATGCGCGAAGTTGTGCGCCAAATCCAGGGCTTGCCGGCGGCTCACGCCCAGGCAGTGCTGGCGGTTGTCCCGCGCAAAGGCGCACGATTCGTCGCGAAGACTCTGAAGTCGGCAATCGCCAACGCGGAAGATCTTAAGACCCATCACAAAGAGTACAATGGCCTGAATACGGACCGCCTGGTTATCAAAGAAGCGCTGGCCCAGACCGCCACCACGCTGCGCCGCTTCACTCCTAAAGCCCGTGGTTCCGCAGGCCCGATCCTTAAACGCAATTGCCACATCAAAATCGTACTTTCCGATGAATAACTTTCACGCATCACGTTTCACGTTTCACGTTTCACTTTCATAACCATGGGCCAGAAAACAAATCCTGTTGGTCTGCGCATCGCTGTCAATCGCGACTGGCGCTCCAAGTGGTATGCCGGCAAGAAAGAGTTCGGCAAGCTGCTCACCGAGGATCGCGACATCCGCGAACTGCTGAAGAAGAAGCTCGAGTCGGCATCGGTGCCTCAAATTCGCATCGAACGCGCCGCCAACCGCTGTCGCATCACCATCCACACCGCCCGCCCAGGCATTGTGATCGGACGCAAAGGTGCCGAAATTGATAAGCTCAAGGAAGAGCTCAGCAAAATGACCGGCAAGGAAATCTACGTCGATATCGTCGAGATTAAGCACCCGGAAATCGACGCTCAGCTTGTTGCTGAAAACGTCGCACTGCAGCTCGAGCGCCGCGTTTCTTTCCGCCGCGCCATGAAAAAGGCGCTCCAGACCGCCAAGGATTTCGGTGCTGAAGGCATCAAGATCCGCTGCGCCGGCCGTCTTGGTGGCGCCGAACTGGCCCGTGTTGAGCAGTACCATTGGGGCCGCGTTCCGCTCCACACGCTGCGCGCGGAAATCGATTATGGCTTCGCCGAAGCCAACACCGTCTACGGCAAACTCGGCATTAAATGCTGGGTCTGTAAGGGCGAAACCAAAGTCCAAAAGCCGGCGGCTCAAGGTCAAACCGAGCAACGTCCCGAACCAGTCGCTTCTTCAATCTGAACCCAAGGTATTTAACTCTAACTATTCAACCCATTTAACTCCCTGCCTGTATGCCTTTAATGCCCGAACGAGTTAAGTACCGCAAGATGCACCGTGGTAACCGCGCCGGCCTGGCCACGCGCGGTCAAACTGTTGCTTTCGGTGAATACGGCCTCATGGCCCTCGAACGCTGTTGGCTCGATACGAAGCAACTTGAAGCCGCTCGCGTCGCCGTCGCCCGCAACATGAAGCGCCACGGCAAAATGTGGATCCGCGTTTTCCCTCAAAAATCCTTTACCAAAAAGCCTCTGGAAACACGCATGGGCAAAGGCAAAGGCCCGCTGGAATCCTGGGTTGCGGTTATCCGGCCCGCCAACGTCCTGTTTGAGGTCGACGGCGTTACCGAGGCTGTCGCTCGCGAATCATTGCGCCTCGCTGCTACGAAACTCCCGATCAAAACGCGCTTTATTTCGCGCCACGGCATGGGCCGTTAATCACCCTGGACCATGAAGAAAACCCAACGCAAAGAACTTCACGAAAAGACCCTGCAGGAACTGCTGGCCGATGGCCGCAACCTGCGCCAGGAACTGTTTAACCTCCGATTGCAGCAGGCCAGCGCTCAGCTCGAAAAACCCGCTCGCCTGCGCACGCTCCGGCGTGACGTGGCCCGCATTGAGACTCGGATTACCGCACTCCGTAAGAAGGCAGCATAACCACTTTCACTATGTCTGACACCAATTCCACTGCCACCGGCACTCAGCCCGCCAGCCCCGCCGCCGATACTCGCTCCAATCGCAAGGAGCGCGTGGGCGAAGTCATCTCCAATAAGATGACCAAGACTATCATTGTCCGGGTCCAACGACGGTTTCCCCATCCCAAGTTTAAAAAGGTCGTAACCGGTTATAAAAAGTTCTACGCGCACGACGAAAAGAACGAAGCCAAAGTCGGCGACCGCGTTCGCATCGAGGAAACGCGCCCGCTCTCGAAGACCAAGCGCTGGCGCCTTGTTCAGGTCGTCGAGAAGGCTACCGAAGTCGCCCCGGTAAATGCCTGATATGCGCCGCGCATCACCCATCACGTTTCACGTTTCACGTTAATTTATGCTCCAAGTCCGCTCCATCCTCGACGTTGCTGATAACACCGGCGCCAAGCGCGCGGCGGCTATCGGCGTCCTCGGGCGCAACCAGCGTTACGCCCGGATTGGCGACATCATCAAAGCCCACATCAAGGAAGCCACCCCGGATGGGACTGTGAAAAAGGGTGAAGTCGTGGACGCGGTCATCGTCCGGACGCGCCAGGCCATCCGGCGCAACGACGGCTCTTACTTGCGCTTTGACAGCAATGCTATCGTTATCATCGATAAGGAGCTCAACCCTCGCGGAACTCGCATTTTCGGACCGGTTGCCCGTGAGTTGCGCGATAAGAAATTCATGAAAATCGTTTCCCTGGCTCCGGAAGTTATTTGAATACTGATTACTGACTCGCGTTATCGCGGAAAAGAATATGAACAGTTTCCATGTGAAGAAGAACGACGAGGTGGTTGTCCTCGCCGGCGCCGATAAAGGTAAGCGCGGGCGCGTCATCGCCATTGAAGGAAAAAAACAGCGAGTCCTGGTCGAAGGCGTTCGCATGATTAAGAAGCACATGCGCAAAAGCCAGCAATACCCGCAAGGCCAAATCGTCGAGCGCGAGGGCTCGATTCACATTTCCAATGTCATGAAAGCCGATGTCTTCGATGCGCGCGCTGGCAAACGCGGCACGGCCGCCCCGGCTCAGGCTTAGTCCAATACGTCATGAAAGCTCGACTTTACGAAAAATACGTTAAGGAAGTGGTTCCAGCTCTCAAAGCCAAGCACAAGTACTCCAACCCGCTCCAGGTGCCGCGTATGGAGAAGATTGTCGTTAACATGGGCGTGAGCGCTTCATTGGAAAAAAGTGCCATCGACGACGCGGCCAAAGATCTTGCGCTGATCACCGGGCGTAAACCCGTCATCAGCAAGTCCCGCCACAGCATCGCCAATTTCAAGCTCCGCGAGGGCCAACCGATCGGTTGCCACGTCACTTTGCGCCGGGACGTGATGTACGAGTTCTTCGATCGCCTCATCGCTACCGCCCTGCCCCGTATCCGTGACTTCCGCGGCCTTTCGCCCCGGTCCTTTGACGGCCGCGGCAATTATTCTCTGGGCGTAGGTGATCAGACGATTTTCCCTGAAATTGAACTGGACAAGATCAAGCGCCAGCAGGGCATGGACATCACGATCGTCACCTCTGCCCGCAACAATCAGGAAGCGCTGGACCTGCTCAAACTCCTCGGCACGCCTTTCGCCGAAATCAAAGCCAAAGAAACTCCGAAGGAAGGCGCTGAAAAAGCTGAAAAACCTCCTGCCCCCGAACCCGCGCCAGCTCACTAATCCATTTTTCAAAAAAGCAATAATTCCCTATGGCCAAAGTCTCCTGGGTCCAACGTAACAAAAAGAAAGCGGATACCGTGAAAAAATATGCCGCGCTGCGCGCCGAACTGAAAGCCAAGCGCGACTACGCCGGCCTGTCCAAACTGCCACGCAATGCCAGCCCGATTCGCGTGGTCAACCGCTGTTCCATGAGCGGACGCCGCCACGGTTACCTCCGCAAGTTTGGCTGTTCGCGCCTCACTTTCCGCGAGGCCGCCCTCTCCGGCCTCATCCCTGGTGTCACCAAAGCAAGTTGGTAAACATTCGCGCTATTAACCATTGATTTTGATAACCCGTCTTTAAGTGTGAACGATCCCATTTCTGACATGCTCACCCGCATCCGCAACGCCAACCGGGCTCTGCTCCCGGCGGTTGATGTGCCGCATTCCAAGCTCAAAGAGAGCCTGGCCGGCATTCTCAAACGCGAAGGCTATATCACCGATTTCGCGGTCGAGCGCCAAATGCCCAAAGCGATCAAGCTCAAGCTGAAATACCAGGGCAAGAAGAGCGTCATCGAAGGATTGCGTCGCGTCAGCACGCCCGGTTTGCGGCGCTACGTTGGCTCGACTGAAATCCCGCGCGTTCGGGGCGGCCTCGGCGTCGCGGTCTTGTCCACTTCTGAAGGCATCATGACCGGCAACGAGGCGCGCAAAAAGAACCTCGGCGGCGAGCTGCTCTGCTTTGTTTGGTAAACCACTAATCCATTTATCCAGTTTATGTCCCGCATCGGTAAACAACCAATCGCCATTCCGCCCAAAGTGAAGGTGGAGGTCAAAGGCCAGCAGGTCTCGGTCGAAGGACCTAAGGGCAAGCTCAGTTGGCAGCTCCCCCGCCACACGTCCGCCAAGGTAGACAACGGCAAAATCGTCGTCAGCCGCAAGGGCGAGGATGCCCAGGCCAAAGCGCTTCATGGTCTAAGCCGCGCGCTGCTCAATAACATGGTCCGCGGCGTCACTGAAGGTTTTGTCAAAAAGCTCGAAATCCAGGG
>CAZUVM010000073.1:0-21510 GCA_964623885.1 uncultured Verrucomicrobiota bacterium | reverse complement strand
TCCTTGATCGGACGACCGCGAACCACGATATAGGCCTTCCCTGGATCTCTCGGGTTTTCGTTGAAATGATATTTCGTCGTGGGATCCAACCCATTCTCCAATGCCGCCAATCCAACAACGGTCTTGAACACGGAACCAGGAAAGTAATTGCCTTGCGTCGCGCGATTGAACAGCGGTCGCAATCTGGGATCATTGCGGCGTTCCAGTTCACCCGACGGATATCCCTGTACTGCGTAACTGGGATTGATGATCGGCGAGGAAGCTAAGGCCAGCACGTCACCTGTGTGGACATCCATGACGACGACGGCGCCGCGCACGGGACCGGTATAAGGAATGGGCGCGCTTTGCAGTGCATGCTCGGCCGCCTGCTGAATATAGGCGTCCACCGTCAGCACTACGTTGCTGCCCGGCTCCGCCGCACTCCACACGTTTTCGGACGCCTTGTAGCCAAGATTGTTTACCTGAACAGATTTGGCGCCGGCCAGGCCGCGCAATTCCCGATCGTACCCGTACTCAATACCCAGAGAGCCTCGGAAGTCGGGCAGGCGATAAGAGAAAAAAGCTTCTTCACCTTCTACCGAGCTATCATCGTGCTTGAGCATCCCGAGCAGATGTCCGGCCGTGGTTTCGAGCGGATAAATGCGCGTGGATTGAATCTCCAAATCCACACCCAGCGGCGTGGTCGATTGCTCCTCGAATCGCGCGATATTGGTCGAATCAAGATTTGCAACCAGCGGGAATGGCAAAGCGAGACGCGTTTGATAATGCTTCTCAAAATTGGTCGGATTCAACCAAAGCGGCTGATGAATTCGTAAGCTGACCTGGGCGACTACGTTGCTGGCGACTTCGTAACGAGCAGCTTCTTTCAGTGCCGATCGTTTTGCGTTATCCAGGCTGAACTCTTTGCGTTCCGCTTTGGTGAGCTTGCGGCCGAGCGTACGTTCTTTTTCGGCTGCTTGCTGCTTAAGCCGAGTGCGCTCTTCGCTTAGCAACTTGTTGCCCGCGTCGTCAAAGGCATGGCGAAGTTCTTCCAGGTATAAACTCACGCTATACGTGGGACGGTTTTCGGCCAGGACCGTTCCATTCCGATCGAGTATTTTGCCGCGTACTGCCGGGATGCGGACGGTGCGGAAGGACTGCGTCTCCAGAGATTCCTGGTAATCCCGGGCGGAGACGATCTGAACCCACCAAAGGCCGGCCAACAGAATGCCCAGACCGCTCAAGACCATGAGCGTCAGTCCCCGCAACTGCGGGTCACCTCGGCGGAGTTGGTCGAGAATAAGCATGTCTTTAGTCCGAAGTCCAAAGCCCAGGGTCCAAAGCCCAAAGTCCAACGTTGTCACCGCCCGCAACCTGGGCTGCTGACTTTGGACTTTGGCCTTTGAATTTTGGACTCATCCTATCTGCCTCGTCTTATCTCGCGATCCGGACGGAAGCTGCTTTGCCCAGGCCGACTGTGCAGAAACGCGCGTTCCAGCCATTCAAACAGAATGAACACAATAGGTGTAGCAGCGCCGCCACCGATGGTCATGACGATCAACTGCCACAGGGTCCCCCAGCCGAGTAATGGCGGATGGCCGGCGGTCAGCAGTAACCCCAGGGTCAACACCGGCACGGTCAGACTTGCAATCAGCCCCAAAACAAACTGCGCGAATGCCTGATGACGCAGCACCACCTCTCGGCCGCTATAAATGGCCAGACCCACAACGAACAGGGGAAGCACGGTAATGCCCAGCGGATTGGCCGAAAGCGAATCGAACCAAAGACCGCCACACGTGGCCACCAGGCACACGGTTGTTAGGTTAGTGGCGAGTGCCGCGTAGACCATCAAGGCCGGGAGCAGGTCGATCTGCGCGGCCAACAGATGGCGCAGCCCGGGGAACGCAGCTTCCCAGAAAACAGTCAGGAACGCTCCGGCCAGCACAAATATGGTGTTCAGCCAGGTCATATGTGTAACCCCTTGTTCTTCATGGCTCCATCATCACCCACACTTCCTCCAATCCATTCAGGTTGGCAGCCAGTTTGACGCGAGCTACCGTAGTCAGGCCAAATTCTGCTGAACGTGAATCGACCACCTTCCCGATCAATATGTCCTTGGGAAAAATTCCGCCAGTGCCGCTAGTCCATACGTTCTGACCTGGCTTAAGATCAGCGTTGCGGGAAAGATAGCCCATTTCCACAAACTCGCTCTCGAGTGGTCCGGCGGCCCCGATGACTCCCGTGTCGTGGGTTGGATTCTCCACCCGGGCAGCGACTTTGCAGCTCGGGTCGCCCAGCAGCAACACCTGCGAGCGGGTCAGGCTGACGGAAGAAATTCGCCCAACCAAAGCCCCATCGCCTGAAAGCACTGGCAGGTTGTTGCTGATGCCGTTGCGGCTGCCGAGGTCGATTTGAACTGTCCGCCACCAGTTGGATGGCTCCCGCAGAACGACGCTGGCGAGTTTAAAGTGGCCGTGCTTTTGGACTTGCCAGCCGATCAGTTGTCGCAGTCGTTCATTTTCGCGGACAATGCTTTCAGTTCGACTGGCTTGAAGTCGCAGTTCCTGGTTTTCCTGATGCAAAGTCTCAATTTCCCGAAGTAGTTCCGAGCGGGGTAGGACTGTATCCCCGGCTTTTGAGGCGAGCCGCTCAGTGGAGCTAGCGAGCCCGAATAAAGGGGCAAAAAGGCTGCCGATGCCCAGCTTAAGCCGGGCCGTTGTCCGGCTCGGCAGATTCAATATGACCAGCGTCATCAGCACAACCAGGCCGAAAGCAATATAATGCGGCCGTTTTAACATCTAAATCTTCATACGCTTGCGACCGATACAGCACAGCCGCAAGATCTGGCGCAGAAGGCGGGAACTTCTACACCCGTCCGGTTTCAGCCCGAACCGCGGGCCGAAGACAACGATGCTGATGAAAGGTGAAGTTAACCTACTTGGAGTTGTTCGAGACGCGCTTGAGAAATTGGAGTTCCTGCAACACTCGGCCGGTGCCTTCGGCGACGGCGCTCAACGGATCGTCAGCGATGTGGACCGGCAACCCGGTCTCTTCGGCGACAAGCCGATCGATGCCCCGCAGCAAAGCCCCGCCTCCCGCCATCACGATCCCGCGATCCACCAAATCGGCGGATAGCTCGGGGGGACAGCGTTCGAGGGTAATGCGTACAGATTCCAAAATGCTGGACAGCGGCTCTTGCAAAGCTTCGCGAATTTCTTCGGACCGGATCGTTAACGTTTTCGGCAATCCGGCGCTCAAATCGCGTCCTTTGACTTCCATGGTTAATTCCTGCTCGAGCGGAAAAGCAGAGCCAACACGTATCTTGATCTCTTCCGCCGTGCGTTCACCTATCATCAGGTTGTAGGCCCGTTTCATGTGCGCAACGATCGTCTCGTCAAATTCGTCTCCGCCTACCCGCAGGCTACGGCTGAAGACAATTCCGGCCAGGGAGATGATTGCGATTTCGCACGTCCCGCCGCCGATGTCGACGATCATATTACCCGCCGGCTCATGCACCGGCAGCCCGACGCCGATGGCCGAGGCCATCGGTTGTTCAATCAGATAGACTTCCCGCGCACCGGCATGAGTCGCGGAATCTTTAACCGCCCGTTTTTCCACTTCCGTGATCCCCGACGGGACCGCGACCACCACGCGGGGAGCAATCAGCTTCCGGTGGTGGACTTTTTGGATGAAATGCCGGAGCATCGCCTCGGTAATTTCGAAATCGGCGATCACACCGTCTTTCATCGGCCGGATGGCCACGATATTTCCAGGAGTGCGTCCCAGCATCCGCTTGGCTTCTTCGCCTACGGCCAGGACGTTCGTGGTTCCCGCCTGAATGGCGACCACCGACGGCTCCCGCAAAACAATGCCTCGGTCGCGTACGTACACGAGGGAATTTGCCGTCCCTAGGTCGATTCCAATGTCATTGGAAAACAGGCTTTTAAGCTGCGCAAACATGAATTGCTGCCCAACAGGCGCAACCTTAAGGAGACCTTAAGAACTGGTCAAGAGTATTAAACCAGATGAACGTACGGTGGGCCATGGACCAGAATTCTTCTGGCCTAGACTGGCGTGCCGCCGCGTGGTGGGCGCCTCTAAGTTAGCGCATGAAGTGGTTACCAGACTTCGACGCGATAAAATCGAGGGGCGTTGGTTGCCGCCGGGTCGGTCAAGATGAGCAGGCCGCCGTTGCCGCGGATGGGCGGTGTGGGAGTCCAGGCGGCCGCATCGAATGAGGTCTTGTATTCAAGGGCGTAGTTCTTGCCCGGGTAAGTCGGGACGCAAAGGTTGAACTGGCCGGCGGTGTGGGCGGCGCGGAAGAGTTTGGGTTGGGAGAGGCCGACCAGGAAAACGCTATGCGACTCCCCGACCGCCACGGCGGCGATATCCAACATGTTTGTAGGGTAATTACACTGGCCGTTCCAGTTGTTGCCCCAGGCAACAGTGGTCGAATCGGCTTTGACGGCGATGGTGTGGGTGCCGCCGCCGACAACGGTCACGGCCTTGAGGTTGGCCGGCACCTCACATTGGCCCTGGGAATCATCGCCCCAGGCGATTACGGTTCCGTTGGTCCGCACAGCCAGGCTGTGGTAATCGCCCGCGCCGATTGCCTGCACGCCATTGAGCCCCGTCGGCACGCGCGACTGGCCGACGAAACGGCCGTCGGCATCACAGTTGTCGCCCCAGGCGACGATCGTGCCATTGGGCCGAAGTGCCAGGCTGTGGTTGCCGCCTGCGGCAACCGCTACCGCCTTGTTCAGTCCCGGGGGCAAGGCTGTTTGACCGTATGCGTTGTCGCCCCAAGCAACGAGACTGCCGTCGGCCCGCAACGCCAGGCTGTGCCAGCGGCCGGCCGCCACGGCGAGGACATTAGACAAACTGGCCGGCGCATCGCATTGATGATACTCATTAGCGCCCCAGGCGACGACCGTTCCATCGGCCCGCAGGGCCAGGCTGTGATAACCGCCGCCGGCCAGTTGCACGACGTTGCTCAGGCCTTTTGGCGGGTTGCACTGTCCATCGTAATTCTCGCCCCAACCCATCGCCGTACCGTCTGCGAGTTGAGCCAGCGTATGGTAGGAGCCCGCGGCAATGCCGACGACGTGATTGGTGATGAGCACGCTGTTGGGGGCCTGGCCGCGCGAATTATCGCCGCGCAGGATCAACGGGACGACGATTAGCGCGGCGTTGGCGCTATTGGTCCCGCCGTAAGGATCGTAGACCCGCACCGAATACAAACCCGCGTCCTTGTTGCCCGGAGTGGGAATTGCCAGCACCGGGGCGGTGGCGCCGGGAAGATCCGAGCCATTCCGGCGCCATTGGTACGACAAAGGCGGCGTGCCGCCGGCCACTACCGACAAACTGACCGGGGTCGCGGCCATCACCACCTGGCTGGCTGGTTGGGTCATGATAAAAGGCAACGTCGGCCCAAAAACATAACTGACCTGATCGACAAACCCGGCATCCAGGCCGGCACTTTGCGAGTCGTCCTTGGCATAGCTCCAGACCAGGGTTTGGGCGCCTCCGGGCAAAAGGGCCGTCACTTGTGTCCAATCGGTTTCGCCGGAGATCTGCGCGGTTACGTTGATGGTGTCGCCGGTATAACTCGCAAAGCTCAGCCAGTCGGCGTTGGTTTGGGAGGAGACTTTCCACCAGAAAGAAAGTGTGCCCGGGCCGTTGGCAATCGTTGAGAAGCTGCTCTGCTGGTTGTCCGCCATGTAGTAATTGCGGCCCGAAGCGAATCCATCGTGCGAAACACCAGACTGTCCAAACCACGGGAGAGTAAGCTCCGTGGTCCAAACCAAATTGCTGTTGTTGAGCGCCTGGGGCAGGGGAATCGGCACGTGCACCAGCACCGTCTGGGACAAGTACACGACTGCCTTATCATCCAGGAAGTTCACCGTAAAAGAATAATCACCGGTGGGTGTTCCCGCCGGCGGGCTCACTGCTAGGCCGAAATTGCGGGTGTCGCCCGAGCAGGTCGCGTCGTAGCTGGCTGGCGTCGGGGTGACCCAGGAGCTGAATAATGGCGGGTCCACCGCGACCAGCAGGCGGTCGATGCAACTGACGGCCAGGCTGTTGGTGATTTCATGCATCAGGTCACCGATCAAGGTGCTGCCGGTGCTGGCGAAAGCTTTGCCGCCCGTCCTGCCGGTCCAGTTAGTCCAATAATCAAAATAGTAATCTTCGAAGGCAATGGTGCTGACGCGGGCGGCCAGCAACACGACATGGTTGGAAGCCATGCCCTCCAACACCGTTTTGAGCACCAGGTCGTCCGCCGTGCCTATGATTCCGTCCCGGCCCGGGTCGCCACCCCAGGACTCGACGCCGATGGTGTACGCAATCCCATCGTTGATATTGCAGTCGTGCGGGATGGAATCGCCGAAATTGACGACGACCTTTTTGACTCCTGCGCGCCAGCGCACTTTGGTGTCGGCATAACTTTCGTACAGAGCGCGCGTATAAGCCTCCGGAAAGTCCATGCCGGGAGTGAGCCGCAACAAACCGATAGCGGTTGAGACGGCGGTCAGGTCAGTCGTCATTGGTTGGTTGAGGGCATAAGGATAATCCGCGGGCATCCCCGACAACGCGGCGCCATAGGTGTTCGAGTAACCGCAGGAATTATAGGTGGCCGGGTAATCGCCAAACGAGCTCACGCCGAACTGAAAGTTCACCCCTGTAGCCTCGAGGGCGGTCATCAGGGTAATCGCATTCCGTTTGGCGGTATCGATCACGCCGCCCATGCTCGACGTCACATCGAACGAAAACAGAACATCGGCCTTGGGCGCCAGAGTCGGCAGGGTCACACTGGCGCTGCTGTTAGTAGTTTGGCCGGGGACGAGAATTGCTTCGATGTCGGCGGCCATTAACCGAGGGCCGGCGAGCGCGAGCACCGCGCCGGCCAACGCGGCCAGGGAACGCGAGCAAAGGGTTTTGACATAGCGTTGACAGACCCCACCGGCGGAACCGGCGCGGAGTATTCGAGCCTTTCGCATAATGATGATCCTTCCAAGCACGGGCGGGGAGCGACGCCGCGGCGAAGCTCCTCAACCCATATACGACTATCTAAGTCCTCTAGTTGGACGGTAGCAAGGAGATTTTGTTATGACAGATCCTAGAGATTTTCAGATTGCTAATGTATTGTATAAGTCTGGGCCAACGAAAAACAGGATTTTGAATGGTATGCATGGTCAAGTTTTTACTTCTCCCTTTATCGTCCGCCTGCCATACTCGGCGGGAACGGAAGGGCTGCCAAATGAGCGAATACGAAAGCAGCGAATCGGGGCTCTCGCGGCGGGAGAAGCGGAGGTTGGTCCTTATTTTGGCGGTCGCGTGCGCTGTGGCGGCGGGTTGTCTGTGCCTGGCCTGGTTGATCGGACGTTAGCTGGTGGCGGCTGGAAGTGGGATGTCCGTATCGATGATGAAACCTTGTTCGTTTCATTATCGTCTATGATTCTGTATGTTGCAGGCTTTACCTCGGAAAAGGTGGGATTTTTCGGCGGCGGCGCATTTGTTGAATCGGGCGGGCTTTGGGGGGACACCGACGGAGATCGAATCGCTGGCGGCACTGGACCATGAAGGCGCCGTGGACCAGTTGGTGGATTACGAGAAGATTGCCGACCCGACCGAGAATCCCGATTGGGCCAAGCCCGACCCGGACCGGGCGGAGAGATTAAAGGCGGCGCGGACCGCGGAGCCTGAGGAGCGGCGCAAAATTCAGCAGGAGGAACAACGCAACCAGCGGCAGCGTTTAATTGAGCTGAAAGCGTGGTGGCTGCGCCGGATGGCCAAGGGGCCCCGGTCTTTACAAGAGAAACTAACTCTGTTCTGGCACGGACATTTTGCGACCAGCATGGAAAAGGTCCGAGACGCGTACTTGATGTGGCGTCAAAATGATCTTTTCCGCCAAATGGGAATGGGTTCTTGGCCGGATCTCTTAATCGCTGTGGCCAAGGATCCGGCCATGCTCATCTGGCTGGACCAGGCGCAAAGCCGCAAGGAGCACCCGAATGAAAATTTCGCCCGCGAGGTGATGGAGCTTTTTGCATTGGGTGAAGGCCACTATACGGAAAAAGACATCACGGAAGGCGCGCGGGCATTGACGGGTTGGTCGTACGATCGGTTGGAGCAGACGTTCATTGAGCGACCGTTCTGGCACGACCGCGGCCAAAAAACGATTTTCGGACAAACCGGCAATTTTGATGGTGAGGATTTCCTCAGAATGATCGTGGCCGAGCCGCAGGCGGCGAGGTTTATTACTTCCAAACTGTGGAAATTCTTCGCGGGTGTGGAACCATCCGAGGCGTTGGCGTCAGCGCTGGAGGCGGAGTTTCGAAATGCGAAGGACACTTTCAAGCCGGTGCTGAGGACGATGTTTTTGAGCGAGGAGTTCTACGCTCCGTCTATCATGCGCAACCAGGTCAAAAGCCCGGTGCAATGGCTGGTTGGCAGCGTGCGAGTGCTGGAGCGCGAGCTGCCGCCGCCGCTGGCTTGTTTGGCGCTCACGCGAAATTTGGGACAGGACCTGTTCGCGCCGCCCAATGTGAAGGGATGGGATGGCGGCTTGAGCTGGATTACCACCAATACGCTCCTGGCGCGGTATAACGAAGCGGCGACACTCATTCAGGGTGATGTTTCGATGTTCGCCGGGGCCGGAATGGCCAATCGGCCGAACATGAATCGCGCTCTCGAACGGCGAGTTCAAAACGTTCAGTTGCGGGGAGTGAATGTGGCGAAGCTATTCCCGACTGAAACCCGAACGTCTCAAGAGAAATTCATTGATTCGCTGGAGAAGCGCCTTTTGCAGGCAAAGCTCCAGCCGCGGCAGGAAAAGACGCTGCTGGATTTTCTGCAGGAGCAGAGCGAACTGAATGACGAGGCGGTTGCCAGTGCGTTGCGCCTGGCGATGAGTACGCCCGAGTATCAATTGACGTAAGAGCATTTTAAAGGTTGGAGGCATTATGTCCCAGAATTCATTGTTATCTTTTCAAACGCGACGCGATTTTCTCCGGACCACCGTGTTGGGCGGGGCGCTGTCGTGGACGGTGCCGAGTTTTCTGGCCAACACACTCGCCGCGCTGCAAGCCGAGGCCGCGGATTCAGCAACGCAAACCACCACGGGGCGGGACGGGAATATTTTGGTAGTACTGCAAATGGCTGGCGGCAATGACGGCTTAAACACGGTGGTTCCGTTCAGCAACGATTATTATCGCCGGGCGCGACCGCGGCTGGCATTACCCGAGTCGAAGCTGCTGAGGCTGAATGACGACATCGCGCTCCACGCGAACCTGGTTGGATTCAAGGACCTGTTCGACGCAGGTCAGCTCGGCATTGTACAGGGCGCCGGTTATCCCAATCCGAACCGCTCGCATTTCCGCTCCACCGAGATTTGGCAGACGGCCAGCGACTCCGATCGATTCGACCAATACGGCTGGCTCGGAAGGTATTTCGACAATGCCTGTGCGGGGTGCGACCCTACGGTTGGCGTTAGCGTAGGCCGGCAGATGCCGCAAGCTTTCACAGCCAAAGAGCCGAAAGGCGTCAGCCTTGATAACCCTCAAAATTACCGGTTCATTCCTGGCCGCGGCAAAGCGGAGGAAGTCAAAGAAACCGAACTGGCTTTTCGGAAGTTGAATGGTTCGGATGTTGAGATGGCTGATAATTCGGGTGCGACCATCGGCGCGCTGGCTGGCGCGGCCCAGCATTCTGGTTCGGCACTCGATTTCCTGGAGCGCACTGCCCTGGAAGCTCAGGTCAGCTCCGACAAAATCCGATCGATTGCCAATCGAGTTCAAACCACGGGGGACTACCCCGCATCGCCACTGGGGAACTCGCTCAAGCTCGTAGCTAAGCTAATTGGGGGCGGTTTGCCGTCACGCGTTTATTACGCGTCGCAAGGTGGCTACGACACGCACACCAACCAACTTGCCACGCAGGACCGGCTGCTTAAAGACCTTGGCGATTCAGTCAAGGCGTTCGTGGGCGAAATGAAAACTCAGGGGAATCTCAGTCGCGTGTTGGTGATGACCTTCAGCGAGTTTGGCCGGCGTGTTGCGGAGAACGCCAGCGGCGGGACCGATCACGGTGCGGCGGCGCCAATGTTTATTGTCGGAGAAAAGATAAAGGCCGGTCTTCTTGGACGGTATCCAAGCCTGGCTCCAACAGACCTTTTCCAGGGCGATTTGAAATACACGGTCGATTTCCGAACAGTCTATGCCACGGTACTTGAACGGTGGCTCAAGACTAAGAGTCTGACCGTGCTGGGGAAGAAATATGACGTCCTGGACTTCGTCTAAACAAGCGAAGGCGGGGGATTAAAATTGCCAATTGAAGTGCGCACGGGGATGATTTGGGCCGGTGAGCCCTTTGCTCGAGCAGGTCGAACGCGCTATCCAAAATCGCCGGTTGTTCCGTCCTGGGGACACCATTCTGGTCGCTGTGTCCGGAGGCGTCGACTCCATGGTTCTCCTGCACATTCTTCATCGCCTTTCTTCGAGTCACAAATGGCGGCTGGCGGTTGGGCATTTAAATCATCGCTTGCGCGGTCGCAGCAGCGCTGCAGATGAGCGGTTGGTGTGCCGCGAGGCCGAACGTTTGCGGATTCCAGCGATTGTTGAGCGCGCCGATGTATCCAGCCACGCTCGAAGCCATAAAGTTTCTCTTGAAATGGCGGCGCGTGAGCTACGCCACGATTTTCTGGCGCGGGCTGCGAAGAGATTTAAAGCTTCGAAAATCGCTCTGGCGCATCATGCCGATGATCAGGTCGAGCTCTTCTTTCTAAAATTACTGCGCGGTAGCGGGACCGAGGCACTGGCCGGCATGAAATGGCGCTCTCCATCCCCGGCGCAATCGAAACTAATGCTGGTGCGGCCGTTGTTGGAATTCCCAAAATCAGTTCTGCGAGAATATGCGCTCGCTGAGAAAGTGCGCTTCCGCGAGGATGCGACCAACGTTTGCCTGGACATGCAACGCAATCGGCTAAGACATGAGTTGCTGCCCTTGCTGCGCCAGTACCAGCCAGCTTTGGAGAGGATCGTCTCGCGTGTCATGGACTTTGTCGGTGCAGATGCTGCCGTGATCACCGATTACGCTCGTCATTGGTTGGATGAGACGCGCAACTCAAAATCAGACAGCAGTAAAGAAGTGCAGAAACAAAACAAAGGATCGAGTGTTGTATTTGCCGACTTGCCTACAGCCATTCAGAGGCGCTGCCTGCAATTGCAGTTATTCGAGCTGGGAGTTGTGCCTGATTATGAGTTAATTGAGCGCTTGCGACTGGTGCCAGGAACACAAGTCTCCGTTAGACTTGCGACACGGTCTGATGGCGCATTTCGTCCGGCGGTGACCTCAATGCTGCGCCAAAATACCCAGAAATCGCCTGCGAGGAATCCGATTAAGACAAGCGTGGTTTGTTATCGTGATGAGCAAGGCATTATCTATATCGGATATGGAGAACAATCTGCAGCGTTCAGTGGAGATGTTTTAGACATAGACACCAATTCGCACACGGGACAGATCACTTTCGCAGGGTTGCAGATCAATTGGACCGTTCGAAATTCTCCCGGAAAGGCTCTCCCAGAGCGAATACCTTGCCAGGAGCATTTCGACGCTGATTTAGTGGGCTCAAGGATCCGCTTGCGGCATTGGCGACCGGGTGACCGATTTCAGCCCATTGGGATGTCCCAAACCGTCAAATTACAGGATCTGTTTACCAACCAGAAGGTTCCGCATGCCAAACGGCGCCGATTGGTGGTTGCCATCACGGTGCAGGGGGAGATTTTTTGGGTCGAAAATCAGCGTATTTCGGAACGGTTTAAGCTCACTAAGGCCACCGTTCGCCGCTTGCATTGGCGTTGGCAAAGGCCTTGAATACCGGCGGTTGCGGTGTTAGGCCGATAATGGTAGGTTTTACCCTACTTAGACAAATGGCAGACGAGAACAGATATAACGACGAGGAGAAGAACTCCAAGCGGTCGGGCGAATTTCGGGTGCCCCCTCGTACTTGGATCGTTTGGATCGCGATTTTTGGCGGCATTATCCTGCTAATGCTCTTCAAAGAGCGGATGGAGAAGCCGGCTGACCAAATTACCCAATACCAGTTTCAGCAATTGGTTGATTCAAACCAGGTCATTTCCGCCACGATTAATTACAGCCCCCAGAATTCCCTGTTAAATGAGGTGGTAGGGAAGTACTGGCGGATGGAGAATGACCATAAGACAGAAGCTTCTTTCCATGCCAAGGTCCGCCTGACGGAGAAAATGGAGGAAAGGCTGTATGCACTGCCCAATTTCGAGCCGCATGAGCCCAATACCATGCTGATGAGTGTGGCGGTTAGTGTGCTGCCTTTTGTCATTATCGCGGCGCTGATTTGGTTTTTCTTCATTCGCCAGATAAAAATGGCCGGCAAAGGTGCCCTAAGCTTCGGCAAGAGCAAGGCTCGGCTGCTGGCCAAGGAACGCAATAAAACCACTTTCAAGGACGTAGCCGGCATTGACGAGGCCATCGAAGAGGTCTCCGAATTGGTTGAGTTCCTTAAAGATCCCAAGAAATTCCAGCGCCTGGGTGGCCGAATCCCGAAAGGTGTGCTCATGGTCGGCCCTCCAGGAACTGGCAAAACTTTGCTGGCCAAGGCCATTGCTGGGGAAGCCGATGCTGCGTTTTTTAGCATCAGCGGGTCGGATTTCGTGGAAATGTTCGTCGGCGTCGGCGCCAGCCGCGTCCGCGACATGTTCGAGCAGGCCCGCAAGAACACGCCTTGCCTGATTTTCATCGACGAGATTGATGCCGTAGGCCGGAGCCGTGGACATGGGCTCGGTGGTGGCAATGACGAACGCGAGCAAACGCTCAATGCCCTCCTGGTCGAAATGGACGGTTTTGACACTCAGGAAGGGATCATCATCATCGCTGCTACCAACCGGCCAGACGTTCTGGATCCAGCGCTGCTGCGGCCCGGTCGTTTCGACCGCCAGGTCACCGTGAATCTGCCCGACGTGCGCGGACGCGAAGCCATCCTCAAGGTCCACGCCAAAAACGTGAAGCTGGCGCCTTCGGTCGATCTCTCTGTGATCGCCCGCGGCACTCCCGGTTATTCCGGCGCCGAACTGGCGAACTTGCTCAACGAAGCCGCCCTGCTGGCCGCCAGCGAGAACAAGAAAGCCGTCGGCATGGAGGAATTGGAAGAGGCGCGCGACAAGGTCCGTTGGGGCCGCGAGCGCCGCAGCCTCGCTATGACCGACGAGGAAAAGAAATTCACGGCCTGGCACGAAGCCGGCCATGCGCTAGTCAATGTGCTGCTGCAGCACACGCACCCGCTTCATAAGGTCACGATCATCCCGCGCGGACAATCGCTGGGCTCAACGATGTCGTTGCCCAAGACAGATGTGCTGAACCGCCGCCGTAAAGAAATGCTGGATCTGATTGCGATGACGATGGCCGGCCGTATCGCCGAAGAAATTGTGTCGGGCGATATTTCCAGCGGCGCAGCCGGCGACATTCAACAGGCCACCAACATGACCCGCGCGATGGTGATGCAGTGGGGCATGAGCGATCGCCTCGGCATGGTTCAGTACGGTGATGATGACGAATTTATTTTCCTGGGTCGCGAAATGGCGCGAGCCAAGGTTTATAGCGAATTCACCGCCCAGGAAATCGATGCCGAAGTCAAACGCATCATCGACGCCGCTTATAAAACGGCGAAGGAACTGATCCTTGCCAACCTTGATAAGCTTGAATTGATCGCCAAGTCTTTGCTCGAATACGAGACTCTCGACGGCACGCAAGTCGAGGAGATCGTGAAGACTGGGAAATTCACGCCACCGCCGCCGCCGCCGCAACTGGAGCCCACGATGGGCGCGCCGGCCGGCACACCAGTTCCTGAAGTGCCCGGCAAGCCCTCGCCGCCCAAGCTTCCGGGATTGGGCACCCCGGCGCCTGCACCGGTTTAAGGCGCATTTTCAGGGCCTGTTCCTCTCCGGCTGAAACAGCTCGATAAGAGCTGACATGTCTTTGTCTCCCTGGCCGGCGGCGATCGCTTGTTTGAAACGTTGGAGGGCTGCAGCGGCAGTCGTCATTTCCAATGAGAGTTCTGCTCCCTCGGCGACTGCGTAGGTCAGATCTTTGGTCATCAACCGCAGCAGAAAATTCGGCGTAAAATCGCAAGCGGTCATTCGATCGGCGATGACGCGTAGCAAGGGGCTGCCCGGAGCGCCGGCTTTGAGCACTTCCAAAGCCTGGTCGCGATCCAGCCCGCTGCGCTCAATCAAAGCCATGGCTTCCGCGAGTGAGGCGACCTGCACCCCGCAAAGAAAGTTGTTGATCAGCTTGAGCATCACGCCGGAGCCCGTTGGCCCCATATGCCTGACAACGCGTCCCATCGCCATCAATGCCGGACGCACTGCCTCCAATGCGGTGGCTGGTCCGCCAACCAGGAACGTGAGCTCGCCGGCTGCGGCCTGGGCCTTGCTGCCGGTGACCGGTGCGTCGAGAAGCTCGCAGCCCTTGTTGGATGCCGCTGCCGCTAGTTCTTTGACCCAGCGAATTGAGAGCGTGCTGGATTCAACCAGGACTGTGCCTGGCGCAACGCTGTTCAGTGCGCCGTTCTCACCCAGCCATATGCTGCGTGACGCTTCGTCGTCTGCCACCATGCTGAAAATAATTTGGGCATGTGAGGCCGCTTCCGCCGGCGTGGCCGCAACGCGCGCGCCCATCGCTGCTAGCGCGGCGCTCTTCTGTGGGTTGCGGTTATAAACCGTCAATGGAAAGCCGGCGGTCAACAGCCGGCGGGCCATTCCTCCGCCCATCAATCCCAAGCCGTAAAAGGCCAAATTTGGTTCAGGCATAGTTAGGCATAACTAAAGTGGTTTTGTCGTGATGAGCAAATCGGCACCTTTGACAACTTGAATTGGATTCCGCAAAGGTCGCCCAAAACCCTCAAACCCAATCACCATTATATCTCCGTCGGCGAGTTTCACTCCATCGCCGAAACTCAAACCGTCGGTTCCGAAATAGTGGACATGAACATCGCCGGGCCGCCGATGTGCGTCGAATTTGAAATGGTGGTGTTCGATATTTTGCAGGCTGTGGCACATTTCTGTTTCGCCGGTGCGCAGCGCTCGCTGCCAAACTGTCTTGCTCCCTCGCTCGATCGTGACCTGTCCAATCACCGACTGGAACTGCGGCTCCACGACCAGTTCGGGGCCAAGCGCACATGTGCGCAGCTTGGAGCCGGCGAGGTTCAAGTAGTTTGTCTTTTCGAAAGCGTGATCGGAAAACTCGTTGCCAGCAGCCATCCCCAACCGGCGAGGAATTCCATCCGGACCAATTACATAAACACCGGCAATTTCTGCCTCCTCACCGCCGTCGCTGGAGAAGGAGGGAACAAGCAGGGGTTGGCCATGCGCGCGCAATGCCGTGCCGGTCCCCTTGTAAAACCATTCCGGCGCAACACCTATGCTGCCCGGTGCGGGGCGTCCGCGTTCCAGGCCCAGGCGGAAAATCTTCATGCTGTCGGTCAGAGGTTCCGAACCGCTTATATGCATGTTCTGCCGGTCTCGCGCGCTGCCTAAGTGCGTGAGTCCGGTTCCTGAGATTAGGAGGCGCGCAGGTTCGTCCGGATGGTCAATTGGAGGAAGCAACTTCCATTCTGCTTCACCTCGGTAAACCTGATCATAATCCAGGGTTTCAGAGGTCGCGTAACCCTGGGCCTTTGCAACAACTGAGGTGGTATCGGCAATAGCGGTTTGCGCCAAAGCATAGATCGAATTGACTTCAGCGAGAAGTTGTAACCGAGGCTCCTCCACAATCGCGACGCGACGAGTTACTCCCTTCTGAATCTGAACAAGTCGCATCATAACAGCGAACGAGACGCAGCGATGGACTCTTCACCGCCATCCTTTGCATTGTTTATCAGTGGCCTGATGGCGGGAATAAACAGACAAAGTACGAGGAAAGCAAGGATGTGAAATGAACCCGCCAATCCAAAGACGACTCCATAGCCCGAACCATGGTCGAGTAGATACCCGACGAGTTGGCCGAATAGCACTCCGCCCATCGCCCCGCCGAAACCGACCAACCCGGCCACCGATCCCACAGAAGCCTTTTCGAAAATATCTGCCGGAAGTGTCATCACCAGGGTGGACCAGGATTGCTGCCCGAAATAGGCGACACAAAACAGGCCAATGGCCCCGGCTGCCGGCACGTGAGTTACGAACAGTATGAACGGCATTACCGCCGCGCTTGCTCCCAGTGCCAGTTTGCGTGAAAGATTAAGGGAGCAATGTTTCCGCAGCAGACGACTGGAAAACCAGCCACCGGCCAGGCAACCAATTCCAGCCGCCACATGGGGAATCCAGGCAAATGCCCCGACCGCTTTGATATCAAAGCCCCTCGCGTCATAGAGATATTTCGGCAGCCAGAATAAATAGAAATACCAAGCCGCGTCGCTGAAGGTCTTGGCTATGACCAAACCCCAGGTCTGCCGGTGACGGAAGAGTTCCGACCATTTCGGTGACGGACCGCGAGCGGTCCCCGCTCGCAGCGGCCCGATTGGCACTTGCGCGGAGCCGACTTGGGACCGGTCAGATTCCGGCTCAGCCGCTGCTTCAATTTCGGCCCGTTCAACTTCCCCGAGCCGAGGATGCTTCGACGGCAGGAAATATTCGCGGTGCCACCAGGCTGTCCATGCTACGCCGAACGCGCCGGTAATAAAAAAAACCCAACGCCAATTGGCGAACGACAACACCAGAGCGATGAGTGGCGGCGCGGCCACGGCGCCCAATGCCGTGCCGGCATTCATAATCCCCATCGCGGTCGAGCGTTCCCGTTCAGGGAACCATTCCGCCATTGCTCGCGTTGCCGCCGGGAAACCTCCGCCTTCACCTATGCCCAGGAGCAACCGGCTGACAGTGAGCATGGCCAGGTTCACTGCCAGGCCATGGCTGGCGCAAGCGACCGACCAAAAGATCATGACGATGAAAAAACCGATCCTTGTCCCTAGCCGATCCAGCAAACGGCCACCACCGGCATACATTAAACCGTAGGCAACCAGAAACGCCGTGTTTAGCAGTGAGAATCGCTCATTCGAGATCGGGATGTCCTGCTGGATTGCCTTGATCGCCACCGGCAGCGTTTGCCGGTCGAGATAGCTTATCGCGATGGCCGTACTCACCATCACGGCGATTCGCCAGCGAAGGTTCGAGCTTGCCCAAGCACTCATAATTCCAACCCCGGAAATTTCATAATCTACACTGCTTTTCATTAACACCGGGCTTTAGCCCGGTGTGGAAAGCCCTACGATCCTGGTAACTGTTTTCAACAGTTTGCCTCCACCTGGAAGCCATTGAAACGGCTTAGCCCTCGGCTTAGCCCTTTGTGCGGGTCTCACTCCACCGGGCTAAAGCCCGGTGTTAATGAGAAGTCACTCCGGATCCCTGAGGCACATTCTCATTTTTCTGTCTTAAATCTTCCTATCAGCTTTGTTCGCGGCTCCATTGTGCATGTGAAACATCGGGATTAGAATTTCACCTGCATTCTTTGCCCGGCAAATTGAACTGATTTACTCGAACCTTCCGCCACCAGGACCACATTGAACTTCCTGACCTGGGCCGGTTTCATTTTCGAGCGTGAATCCGGCTCGATCGTTAGAACTTTCTTGTGGTCGTCCCAGTGCAGGCGCGTCCAGGTCGCTCGATCATGCATGTAATCCAGACTTACCCCATCATCGTCATAGAGCACGAATTCTCCGTTCACTCCAGGATAGATCCTGAGCGTGGTTGGTTCACTGACCGGCTGCGAGGTGTATTGACGAATGGGATCCAGCGGCACGACCGCGCCGGCGCGGACGTAAAGCGGGAGGGTTGTCAGCTCCACCGGCCGCTCCAACCAACGACCGCCATCGACTTTTTCTTTGGTCCACCAGTCGTACCACGTTCCGGCCGGCAAATAGAGCCGGCGGGACGTGGCCCCTTTTTCCACAACCGGGGCGACCAGGAGATCGCGGCCCCATAAATATTCATCGCCCAATTTTACGGCTTCGGAGTCGCTCGGGTAGTGCAAATACAACGCGCGCATGGGTGGCAGGCCGGTGTCACATGCCTCGCGCATGAGAGTGTAGTTGTACGGCAACAACTGATATCTCAACTCGAGGTATTTGCGGCAGATCGGTTCCACTTCGGCGTTGTGAAGCTCTGCGCGATCGGTCACGTCGCGCGATTCAATCGGCCCGGGTTCACCGGTATTCCATCCCCACGGCAGACGCAGATGCCAGGTCCGGCCGTGGGAGCGAAAAAGAGGATTGAATGCGGAGAACTGAAACCAGCGCACATAAAGCTCTCCGGTGAACTCGCGAGTAGGAATGAAACCGCCGGTGTCAGTGCCCCAAAACGGCGTGACGCTTAGCGAATAATTCAGCCCGACCGGGACGTGAGCAGCTAAAGTCACCCAGCGTGATTCGACGTCGCCAGACCAGATCCAGCCGCCATAGCGTGCCACGCCGGCGTAGCCATTGCGTTGCAGGTCCCAAGGCCGAACATTGGGCCGGTCCTGCAGGGGGCCTTCATAATAACAACGATGCCGCGCCAACCGCGCCTCGATTGGCAGTTCGTCGCCATCATCCGGCCACCAGCCATCAACGCCCAAAGCGAAATCCGCCCGGTGGCGATTCCAATAATTGCGAATGTGCAATTGGGAATCGGATGGCTCGGTGAGCGACGTTCCAAACAGGTCGCGCGGCGCGTGGTTGATGTGAAGGATAATTTTGAAGTTCAGTGCATGGAGCGCGGCGATTTGTTCTGCGGGATGATTGAACGCGTTGGGATTGAATTCGAGCGACCCATGCCCGGTATTCCAGCCATTCGTGCAATACCCGGTCCCGAGGTAAATCACTGCGTCACAGGGCAGCTTTTTTTCCCGAAAAGTTTGCGCGATTCGCAGCGGTTCATCGGGCCCCGACAGGGTTCGATGCGATTGCATATAACCCATCACCCATTTGGGAGGCATCACCGGGTGCCCGGTCAGGTGGACCAACTCCGTCAGTGCGTTCGCGGGCTCGTCCACGCACATAACAAATAAATCCGCCAATTGAGAGGTTGGTTTTGTCTGGCGTGTAAGAAAGCGTCCCTCTTTTCCGCGTAAATCGAATTCGCCCCATGGTTGGTTCACAAAGAGCGCCCAACCATCTGCACCTATCAGGAATGGGACCGGAATCGTAGCGCCGTGCGTTGCTAGCCATGGCGCCAGTTGACCGTTCCGCATTCGGTAATAATGGCCGCGACGATCGAATTGCTGCTCGCCTTCGCCCAAACCCAGCACCGGAGCATCCGTGTGAAATGTCATGGAATTGGTGCCATCCGAGTCGTCGAATACCAATTCCTGAACCAGTTTCCCATCCGGGCGCCGTACCGTGACCGTCAGTGGTTGCGGCTGAACCGCCACGCGCAATTTGCCAATGCGCAGCTCCTTCGTTGTTGTGAGTTCGCGCACCCGCAGTTTTTCCTTGCTCGAAAACGGAACGAGAACGGTAGAGGGCGCAGCTTCGGCCAGGGCTTCATTACCGAGCCCGTTGAATTGAATGCGCACTGTTCGGTCGCTGATCTGGCTCACAACCAGCTCAGCAGGACTGCCAAGGACTCTAATGGGTGATGCCGATGCGGGTGTGGGCGCCAGCCCTAGCGCCATGCCTAATGCGAGAATTCCATAGCCGACCCTGACCGCATATCGAGCAGCACAGGTTTCCAACCTGCCGTATCGCAGGTTTTCAACCTGCGGAGGTTTCGGCGCAGCCCAGTGCCTTGTAACACGTTCGTTTGCAACCTGTGGGCGTCTGCCGATTGCAAATCGGCGATACAGCAGATTAAAGATCTGCGCCACATCGTTCCAGTGCTCCGTATTTGCAGGAGATAGTTGGGAGAATATTTTGACCGTACTCTGCGCAACATCACTGCAAAGTAGTGCAAAGTAGTGCAAAGTAGTGCAAAACGGTGCAATCGACAGGCGTGCCTCAACGCACCCTCGAACCGCAGCGTCACCATTCTGTTTTGCAGTCAAATTCATAGGTGTAGCTTTATTAATGTGTTTCTCTTGCTCCACACTAGCATGTCTCGTTGGGATGGCTTCTTAGCTGGAACTACTTTTTATTAAGAAAGTTTACAAATTGTAATTTAGCCGAGGCATATTACGTGGATGGCCGGCAAATTACCCGCGGCTCACGCCGATTGCACGCACAATTGACCGGGGAGGAATCCCGGCCGGTCAAAAGCTCGGCCACTTGCCATTTTCTATCGCATGCAGTTCGAGTTGGTCTGGTGCCAGTACGACATGTTTCACGCGGCGACGTTCCCAAGTGTAGGTAATGTGAACCCGCCCATCGCGAGCTTGGATCACGGCTGGATATGAATACTCGCCGGGCGCGCTTTCAAGCACCAGCGTGGCCTGCCAATCGCTTCCATTGGCAGATTCGGCGACATTCAAGGGTGAGCGGCCTTTGGTCGTGTGATTATACACCAGGAGGAAACGTCCATCCTTCAGTGTCACTGCGTCGATGCCCGAATTTGGGTTTGGCAACGACGTGAGTGTCATTTTGCTCCAGGTCTGGCCTTGATCATCGGACCAAAGTTGAAAAATCCGGTCCTGGCGCGTGCGACCGAGTGCTTCGAGGCGGCCATCCCCATGCGGCAGGATCGTTGGCTGAATGGCAGCGATTCCATCGCTGCTCAACGGACCAGTAGTCTGCCAGGTTTGGCCAAGGTCGCTCGTTCGCTCGAAATGCACTTTCCAGCCATGATCTTCTGAACTGCTCGGGCACAACAGGTCGCCATTGCTGAGCTGGATGGGTTTATTCTTGATTGGGCCAAGAATTCCGGGTGGCAAGCGGCGCGGTTGTGACCAGGTTTTGCCGGAGTCACTGGAGGTCATGAGCATTCCCCACCATGAACCTGGGCTAGGGCCGACCTTGTAGAAAAGGAGAAGAGGTCCGTTCTGCGGCTGGAAGAGGACCGGATTCCAGCACGGGTAACGACGGTCAGGGGAGATGATGCCATTTGCCACTTCGACGGGCTCTGTCCATTTGCCCCTTTCCTGGCGCGATAGCCAAATGCCCACGTCAGGATTGCGCTCGCGCGTGCCGCCAAACCACGCCGCAACCAAACCATCACGTGTTTCGGCAATGGCCGAGGCATGACACTGGGGAAACGGCGCCGATTCGAAGATGAATTCTGAGTGTAGCAAACCAGGTTGAGGTGCAGGAAACGACGATAGTGGAACTAAATTTATGGCCAGCAGGGCCAAGACGACTACCCGCATGTTCTTCATTAGTTTGGAACTAAAGAATCCCACCGCATTTCCTGCATCAAAACAAGAGTAATCCCTTGTTCATAAGATGGCGCGCAACAGAATTCTTCCGAGCCATGCGCGATTCTCATTAACACCCCGCTTCAGCGCATACGCGTCAACCTAAGAGGCACGTAATTTACGGCGTGGTTTCTTGGTTTTTCGGGTCAGCACGAGAGTGTTTTTGTCCTCCACCGACCACTCCCA
>CAZUVM010000072.1:0-60685 GCA_964623885.1 uncultured Verrucomicrobiota bacterium | reverse complement strand
TATCGAGGGCGCCCGCGTAGTCGCGTCGCTGTACCGCTTCATCGGCGGCGGCTTTGGCGCGCTTGGCATCTTCGCTTGGCTGGATGTTTTTTTGCTGATCGTTCTGCTTTTGCTGCTGCTGTTTCAACTCCTCCAGCTTTTTCTTAACGAATTCGAGGTTAAATTTCGCATCGGCGTCTTGAGCATCCAGGTGGACGCTGGATTCGTAATCCTGTACCGCCTGCTCCCAGGCTTCCTGGCGTTTTTTTGTGTCTTGTGACTGCTCGCCCAGCCGGAACATCGAATTCCCATGGTTATAGTAGGCAAGTTCCTGCAGTTTCACATCCAGTGTGGCTCTAGCAGCGTTGAATTGTTTAGCTGCTTCGTCAAACTCGCGGCTTTCGTACGCCGCCGTACCGGCATTGAAATGCAATCGCGGGTCATCCTGATTTCGCGCCAGCAACCGCTGGTATTCCTTCAGCGCATCCTGGTATTTGCCGGCTTTGTATTCCCGCAAAGCGCTGGAGGGAGAAGCCAGTCCAGGGACACGACAAAGTAATAGGGCCATCAAACCAATAAACCCGGCGCGGCATACTCCGGTGCGGGGCTTGAATGACGCAATGTTTACGGTGCTCATCGCGTATTCGTAGCCACAGCCAGCTCTCCGCCCGGAACTACAGCCTTTTGATTTTTTCGTTCGCGCTTGCGTTCCGGGAACAACGTTTCAGCTAACAATAACAAAATCGCCGCCGCTAACGGCCAGTGATACTGGTCATGATACTGCCTCACCAGTTTCTCCTCATGCTCGGATTTGGGCAGGCTAGCCAGTCCCTGTGGGTGTTCGTAAAGCGTGTCCATGGTTTTGGCCCCGCGCAACGGCAGGTAAAAGCCGCCCGTTGCGCTGGCGATCTCGCGCAGAAGATCCTCGTTCAAATGTGATTTCACCACATTGCCCTGTTCATCTCTGACGAAATCCGGATGGCCCTGGGCATCTTTGATGGGCAACAATTCACCCGTCGTAGTGCCAATGCCAATCGTGTAAATCCGCAGGCCTGCCGCCGCCGCTTTCTTCGCCGCTTCGACCGCCCCGGAATCATGGTCTTCGCCGTCGGTCAGCAGCACCAGCACCTTGTGATTGTCCCGTTCCTTGAACGCCTCGACAGACGTGTCGATTGCGTCGGCCACCGCGGTGCCTCCTTGCGGCAGCGTATTCACGTCCAGCGTTTCGACCGCTTGCCGGAACGCAACGTCATCAATCGTTAACGGGCATTGCAGGAACGCTGTTCCCGCAAAAGCGACCAGCCCCAGGCGGTCCGATTTGGCCAGTTGCATCAGCTCCAGCGCTGCCAGTTTGGCCCGCGCCAGGCGATTAGGCGCGATGTCCTGGGCCAGCATGCTCTTCGAAGTGTCGATCGCAACCACCACATCAACTCCCCGTTGCTTCACCGCTTCATAGCTGAATCCCCACTTCGGCTGCGCCAGCGCGAGGATAATTGCGACCAGAGCCAGGACCACCAGCGCGGCGCGCAGCTTCTGTCGCCCAGTTGATACTCCCGCGACCAACCCCGGCAGCAATCTTGATTGGATGAACCGAACCATTAATTCCTGCCGTTTGCGTGACGACCACCAGAAGAACACTACCAATGCAGGCGGAAACACGAGCAGCAACCACAGGACAGGTGGGTTGGCAAAGAACATCAGGGCAGCCTCCTCCAAACGGTGTTCTTCAGCAGCAACTCGAGCAACAGCAGCCCAAGACCAGGTGTAATCACCCAGGCAAAGAGTTCGCGATGGTGCGAATATTTCTTTATTTCCTTCTCGGTCTTTTCGAGTTTGTCGATCTCGGCGTAAATGGCCTGGAACCGCGCGGAATTATCGGCGCGATAATATTTCCCGCCGGTTTGGCTCGCGATTTTTTGCAACGTATCTTCGTCAATATCTACGGGCACCATCTGGTACATCACCTCGCCCGTAAAAGGATTGCGCCCGGCCGGCATCGGCGCGCTGCCCCGGCGACCGACACCAATCGTATAAACCTTCACGCTTAAGGCCTGCGCCGCTTCCGCCGCGGTGAGCGGCGCAATTTTGCCGGAGTTGTTCTGACCGTCCGTCATGAGAATGACGATCTTGCTTTTGGATTTTAGTTCGCGCAATCGATTGACGGCGGTACTGAGCGCCGAGCCAATTGCGGTGCGGTTTTCGTCAATGTCCCCGATCTTCAACCGGTCCAGGTTCTCCTGTAGAAAATCGTGATCCAGCGTCAGAGGGGTGGCGATGAATGCCTGCGAGGCGAACACTACCAGCCCAATTCGATCATTGGGGCGCTTTTCAATGAATTGTTTCAATACCGAACGCGCCATGTTGAACCGGTTCACGCGCTGACCGCTCACTTCGAAGTCTTCCGAAATCATGCTGCCCGACATGTCCAGTGCCACAACGATGTCGACGCCGCTGGCAGTCACTTTGGTTTCGCTCTTAGTCAATCGCGGTTGCGCGAGCGCGAAAATGAAGATGCCCAGTGTCAGCCATCGCAACGCGGCTAAAAAACCACCGGCCCGGCTTTGTGACAGGTTTAAGATTCCTCGCACCAACTGGACCGACGAATACACAAACGCAGGCGGTTCGCCGCGCTTGCCCTTCAGCCAGGCCAGCACAGGCAGTAGCAACAGCAGCAGCAACAGATATGGGTGGCCGAAGGTCATGGGCGAGATTGCCGGTCGGCAGCGACTGGCGCCGCCTCGTTTGTTACGGGTTGCGCGGTTGATTGTGGCGCTTGTTCGGGCGGTATCGTCTCCTCAACCAGGCGCAACGCCGAATCATGCAGGTCGCGCAACTCAGGCTCGCGCGGTTCGTATTTGGCAAACTTCACCAAATCACAACGGTTCAAAAACTCGCCCAGGCTCGCCTTCTGATCCGGCAGGAGCAAGTTCGTCTCCTGCAGTTCATAAAGGAATTCTTCGGTAGTGCGCTCCGGCGCGTGAAAATTGAACCGCTCTTCCAGATACCAGCGGACCGTGTCTGAGACCAGAATACAGAACTCTTTCGGTTGGCCGAGCAGCGCCAGCGCCTCCTCCAGTTTTTGCCGGGCTCGAACGTGAGCGGGCACCAGCGGAACCGCGGGAGCTTCGGACCGACGCTTCTGCCAATACCGCCATGCCAGATAGGCCAGTACCGCGGCGGCTAAAACGCCCAGCCCCAGCCAGACCCATAACCATGGATTCGGAATGTCTACCGGCGGCTTGATCTCGCGCAAGGTGTTCTGCCCCGAAGCAGATGCTGTCGATAAACTGTTCGTGACCTTGCTCATCCCCTTAGCCGTCTCCTCTCCCGTGTCTCAAAAAAACGCCCCAGTTCGGCAGCGTAGGGCTCGTCGGTCCGCAAGCGAATGGCATCAATCCCCGCCGAACGGAACAGCCGTGACAGGTCCGCCTGAGCGCGGGCCTGGCGTTCGGCAAACGAATTCCGTTTGCGCGCATCGCCGGTATTAATCTCGACGATTTCACCGGTCTCCGCATCCTGAAGCACCAAACGGCCAAGGCCTGGCAATTCCAGTTCGTAGGGGTCTGTGATTTGCACTGCCACGACATCATGGCGGCGGTTCGCGTGCCGCAACATCGCATGCGACGCCTGCGCGAGCGATTCCAGCAGCATCACTTGCGGCCGCAGCCGCTTGCCTCGATCACCGGGTTCCGCCGGGGAGCCAATGAAATCCGAAATCACGACTACGATTGCTTTATGCGCCGTCACGCGCATCAGAAACTCCAGCGCGCCGTTTAGATCCGTGCCGCGGCGGCGCGGTTCAAAAAACAGCACCTCGCGAATGACCCGGAGCACGTGCTTCCGGCCTTTGCGCGGCGGAATGAACTTTTCGACCTCATCACTGAAAAGAATCAACCCAACCTTGTCATTATTGCGGATGGCAGAGAACGCCAGCACCGACGCAATTTCCGCCGCCAGCTCACGCTTCGATTGACCTCTCGAGCCGAACACGCCTGAGCCGCTAACATCTACCAATAACATCAGCGTCAGTTCTCGCTCTTCCACGAACTTCTTAACGAAGGGATGATTCATGCGCGCCGTAACGTTCCAGTCAATGGAACGCACTTCATCTCCGGGCTGATATTCACGGACCTCCTCGAAATTCATCCCTTGTCCCTTAAACACGCTATGGTACTGCCCCGCCAGCGTTTCGCTGACGAGCCGGTTCGTCCGTAACTCAATCTGGCGGATTTTCTTTAGAATCTCGCGGGGAATCATGGAAGTTCGGAGTGCGGAATGCGGAGTGCGGAGTAGGAGACCGCTGCGCCCAGGCTAGCAACAAGGCAGAACTGCGCAGTGAAACCGGTTTGATAACCACAGTCCTTTTTCACTCCGCACTCCACGTTCCGCATTCCGCAATTCTCAAGGCACAGGCAACTCGTCAAGAATCTTCTGCACCACCGTTTCACTGGTCTTCTCTTCGGCTTCGGCCTCGTACGTGATGGCCACCCGGTGACGGAGCACATCCATGCCGATGCTCTTCACGTCTTGCGGCGTCACGTAACCGCGTCCGCGCAAAAATGCAAATGCCTTCGCTGCGAGGGTAAGCGAAATGGTTGCGCGCGGCGATGCGCCCAGTTGGATGAATTCTTTTACTTGAATTTTGTGGGCCTCCGGGTCGCGGGTCGCGCAAACCAGGTCCACGATATAGTCCTTCACCTTGTCATCGACGTAAATATCGTTGATGACTTCCCGCGCTTTCAGGATTTGTTGCGGCTCGACCACCGGTTTAGCTTCCGGGGTCCCTGAGGTCCGCGCCATCAAATCAAGAATCTGGCGCTCCTCGGCTCGCGAGGGATAGCCGATTTTGAGCTTCAGCATGAACCGATCGACTTGCGCTTCCGGCAGGGGATATGTGCCCTCCTGCTCAATCGGGTTCTGCGTGGCCAGGACCAGAAACGGCTCTTCCAGCCGGAAGGTTTGGTCCCCGATGGTGACTTGCTTTTCCTGCATGGCTTCGAGCAGCGCGCTTTGGACTTTGGCCGGCGCGCGGTTGATCTCGTCGGCCAAAACCAGGTTGGCAAAGATCGGCCCCTTGCGCGTCGTAAAGGCACCGGACTGTGGATTATAGATCTGGGTTCCGACTACGTCGGCCGGAAGCATATCCGGGGTGAATTGCAGCCGCGAGAACCGCACCCGCAAGCAACTGGCGAGCGACTTTACCGAAAGGGTCTTCGCCAGGCCCGGCACGCCTTCGAGCAGCACGTGCCCATTGGCCAATAGTCCAACCACCAGTCGTTCGACCAAGTAAGTCTGTCCGACGATGACTTTTCCCAGTTCACTAAACAGCGGCCGCACAAACGCGCCCGCTTCCTGTACTGCCTGATTAATTGCACTGATTCCCGTGTTCATTGAGTTTGAAATCTTACCCAACCGTTGACAAAAAAACCAGCCCCTGTGTTCAAGGTTACAAACTTGTAAGGTTCGCCACCCGGCACGGCAAATCAACCCATCCGCACGTTTTTAGCGGTGCAGACCAGGCTTAAAACCGCATCTGCGCTTCCAGAATGTCGCGCGCAATTTGCTCGCGTAACTCCGTGGTCGAATTGAATTTCTTCTCGTCGCGAAGTTTCTCGACAAAAATCAATTCAAGTTCCTGGCCGTAAAGATCCCCATGAAAGTCAATCAAATGCGCTTCCACCTGGAGCTGCGGATGGGGGTTGGCCAGAGTCGGCCGGATGCCGATATTAAGCACTGAGCGCCAGCTTTGGCCGTTAACCTGGGTGTGAATCGCATACACACCATGCGGCGGTAGCGCCAGGCCCGTGGTGTCCACATTGGCGGTGGGAAATCCGAGTTGCCGACCGAGGCCGTCGCCTTTAATCACTGGGCCCGCGAGCGAATACGCGCGTCCAAGCATCTGGCTGGCGGCGTCGAGGTCGCCCGCCAGGATGCGTTCTCGAATGCGCGTGCTGCTAACGGCTTTGCCATCCAGTGACACCGCCGCCTGACCATGCACAGCCAGGTTCAATTCTGTTCCCAGTTTCCTCAGTAAATCGACGTTCCCGCTGCGCTTGTGGCCGAAGACAAAATTCGCACCTACGCTCACGCTGCGTATTTGGCCAAAGTCCTTTACGAGACGGCGCACGAACTCCTCCCCCGTCTGCCGGCTGAAGGCCTGATCGAAATGAATGAGCCACAAAACGTTGGCGCCTAAGGACTCGATTACCCTGAGTTTTTGGGGTAGCGAATAGATCAGTGGCGGCACTTTCGCCGGCGCCACAACGGCATTCGGGTGCCGGTCGAACGTGATCACGAGCGCATTGGCTTCGTGCCGGCGGGCGTCATACACCGCCTGGCGGATGATCTGCTGATGCCCGAGGTGGACTCCATCAAAAAAGCCGATGGCAGCGCACCATTTGCCGCGCTCCGGCCCAAGCTCGCTCGGGTCATGGATGACACGCATCCTAGGCCCTCGACAGCTTCAGGAACGGGATCACGTGCCGCTCCAGTTCCTTCGGTGTGAATCGGATTAACTCCTCGAATTGGACTGCCTGGGCGACATCAAATCTCCCCGAGGTCACCCGGCGCAACGTGGCCAGATGCGCGCCGCAACCAATTTTCTGACCGAGTTCGTGCGCGATGCTGCGCACATAGGTCCCCTTCGTGCACGCCAGTCGGAATTGGCCGAACGGCTCCTGATACGAGCTGAACCGGAAAGTGTAAACGTGAATCAGCCGCGGCTCCCGCGCCACTTCGATGCCTTTCCTCGCCAGCTTATATAAAGGGACGCCGTCCTTCTTCACCGCGGATACCATCGGCGGTGTTTGCATCTGATCGCCGACAAATTCCTGCGCGGTTTCGTTGAGTTGCTCGGCCGTTAGTGGCGGCACCGGCAATGATGCAATCAGTTCGCCATCGGAGTCGTAGCTATCGGTTGACTCACCGAGTTTGACGGTGCCTTCGTAAACTTTGTCGTCGGCCATGAGCTTTTCCGAAAGCTTGGTCCCCCGCCCGAGCACAACAATCAGCAACCCGGTCGCTTTCGGGTCAAGCGTGCCGCAATGGCCGACTTTTTTGATGTTAAACTGCCGACGCACGGCATCCACGATGTCATGCGACGTCGGCCCAGCCGGCTTGTCGATCAAAATCGCGCCGTCGAGTGCCGAGAATTCCTGTATCATGCGCTGTTTAGTTAACTGCTTTTGCGTCGCGTTGCAACCCGGCGGTGGCTTGCAATTAAACTTCGAACCCATTGACGGGTGACAACCGCCCGGTCCGATACCCTACCTTGCCTATGGGCAAAACATGGGCGATGGTCACGCACCGAAAGATGGCCAAAACACGAATCATTATTGTCGGTGGCGGGTTTGGCGGGGTGAAGTGCGCTCAAACACTGAGGCGAAGGCTATCCGCCGATCGAGTTGAGATCGTCCTGTTCGATCGCCAAAACCATTTGGTCTTCAGCCCACTCCTGGCGGAGGTCGTCGGCTCCTCGATAAACTCCCTCGATGTCGTCGTGCCGCTGCGACAGTTGCTACCCGGAATCTTTTGCCGAACGGAAGAGGTCCGCGGCCTTAACTTCGCCGCAAACCAGATCGAGTTTCATGGTGAAGACGGACAGCCGGCCTGCATGCAGTATGATCAACTGGTTCTGGCATGTGGAAACGCGACCAACCTTAACGTCGTGCCCGGGATGGCCGACCACGCCTTCCCGCTCAAAAGCGTCGCCGATGCCGCCCGCCTGCGTTCACATCTGATGGCGCAAATGGAGCAGGCGGAAATTGCGGCCGACCCCGCGCGCAAAGCCTGGCGGCTGACCGTGTTGGTAGTCGGCGGCGGCTTTAGCGGGGCCGAAGCTGCCGGCGAGATTAACGATCTCATGCGCGACAGCGCCAAATACTTCACTCGTTGGACCAAATCGGACGTCAAAGTCACACTGATCCACTCGCGTGACCAAATTCTGCCGGAAATCAGTCCCGGCCTCCGCGAATTTGCCCGGCGGAAAATGGAAAAGGCCGGCGTGCAGATGGTTCTCAACGCGCGCGTGAGTTCCGCCACGCCGGAAGGAGTAGGGTTGGCCGACGGCCAGTTCCTCAAGGGCAGCACGATTGTTTGCACGGTCGGCAACGCGCCGGCGGCAGTCACGACCGGCCTGAACGTGCCCAAGGAGAAAGGTCGCCTCTGCGTCGAACCCGACTTGCAACTCAAAGGTGCGCAGAATGTGTGGGTGGTTGGCGACTGCGGCTGGATCGTCAACGCCCATAACGGCGAGCCGTCTCCCACTACCGGCCAGTTCGCGGAGCGCCAGGGACGTCAATGCGCTGAAAACATCGCGCGCGTGCTGCAGAACCAGGCTACCAGGCCTTTCTTCTTCAAACCCCTGGGCGAACTCTGCTCGATTGGCGGCCACTCTGCCGTTGCCGATCTCTTCGGCATGCATCTCTCCGGTTTTCTCGCCTGGTTTGTCTGGCGGGGTGTCTACCTGTTCAAGCTGCCAACCTGGGGCCGGCGTTTTCAGGTCGGATTCGACTGGGCTTCGCTACTGGTCTTTCCGCGCGACCTGGCCTACGCGAGCCTCGAGCAGACCCAGCGAGTGTCACATGCCCATTACGCACCCGGCGAATTCATTTTTCGCAAAGGCGAAGCCCCCAACAATTTCTATGTGCTAGAACAGGGCGAAGTGGAAGTGCTGCGACACAACGACGGGGCAGAACCCGAAGTGGTTACGGTCCTGGGTTCGGGCGCCTTCTTCGGCGAACGAGCGCTGATTGGAAATCGCCCGCGCGTTATGTCCGTCCGGGCGCGCAGCGCGGTCGACGTGTTGATTATGGGACGGAATGTTTTCACCCAGGTGTCTGGCGCACTCGCACCGCTGCGTGATGCGCTGGCGCAGACCCTTAATCGGCGCACCGTCGATATCTGGAAAGACCGACCGCAGGTTTATGAACTGCTGAAGCAAACACTCATTCGGACGCTCCTGGAACCGACCCCGCAACCTTTGCTCAAACCTACCGCGACCACCCGCGAGGTCGGCCATGCCTTTGTCGAACATGGCAACGAGTTTTTCTATGTCTCAACCGACGGCGAGACACTCGAAGGCGTCGTCACTATAACCGATCTGGTCCGCGGCAGGATCTCGGGGGAGCCAGCCGCTGTATTGAGCGATTTCATGACCAAAAACCCGGTTGCCGTTTGCCTGGACGATAACTGCGCCACCGCCGCCACTGCTATTCGTGAATACCGTCTCAAGACCTTGCCAATCGTCCAACGCAAAGATAACCGCAAGCTTGTCGGTTGCCTGCGAGTTCGCCGGTTGATCGCATTCGTGCTGAAGGAAACGGAAGGGGCACACATTCCGCAGCCCTAATCCGAACATTTCATACCAAAGTGGAACGCCTACGGAGTAGCGCAGATTTTCGGAAACCTGCGCTACCCGACAAGCGGCCTCAGTCCCCTACGAAAAATTCAGGTTAAAAGTTGTTAAGCCTCCACGAAGAATGCGTCATTTCATCCACAGCGATTCCATCCACTCGGCCGCCCGCTTGGGCCAGGTCGTCACTAGATTCTTGCTCGGCCGTAAGCCGTAACCATGACCACCGCTGGGATAAATGTGGAGCTCGAAAGGAACATGAGCCTGCCGAAGACCAATGGCATAGTACAATGCAGTTTCGACGCGCACCGGATCGTCCTCCGCCATCGCGATAAAAGTTGGCGGCGTATTCGAACTAATATTCAGTTCCGGTGCAATCTTATCATGCTCTTCCTTGATCGTCAGATAAGCAGGATAGATCAAGACCGTGAAATCGGGACGGCAGGATGCATCGTCTGCCTCATCAATCCGTGGATATGAACGCAACGTGTAATTGTTACTGACGGTCGCGGCTAGATGACCGCCGGCGGAAAATCCAAGAACCCCGATGCGTTTCGGATCGATTCCCCATTCGATGGCGTGAAATCGCGCGAGACCCAACGCGCGTTGCACATCCTGCAGCGCGGCCGTGTGCTTCTCCAATCCGGCTCGCTTTGGCACACGGTATTTCAGTAATAGCCCGGTCACTCCGATAGAGTTCAACCAATCGCAAACTTCTGTTCCTTCCAGATCCATCGCCAGAATATGATAAGCACCTCCCGGGCACACCACCACTGCCGGCGCGGCATCTTTCGCTTTATACGCAGGATAGATAGACAGTGTCGGTTTCGAGACATTGCCCAGTCGGATCACTGGTTTGCCGGCAATGAGGCCATCGCCAGATTTGCTGGTATCTTTTTCTTCCCCAACACTCTCCTTGTCACCAGGAGCCATCCCTGGCCACAGATCTACTACCTTGGATGGATCTGCTCTGAGCTCGAATCCTGTCGATATCAGCACCACGCAGGTTAAAAGGACTAAGTCCGGGCGCATCACGTCAGCAAACGCCATTGCTCTGTTGGCGTCGAGGAATTTCAGCGTTTAGGTGGGTGTCAATCAATCTAATGACACCCCGATTCGTGAAGAATTACTTTCCAATCAACGGTGCTTGAGTTAGGAATTATCCATGCCAGAGCCACCGCGGGGAGAGCAGACCTTCCGGGGCATTCCGGTCTCGGCCGGGGTGTGCCGTGGCAAGATTTTGGTTCTGGATCGCTGCCGGCCAACCATTGTTAAACGTCCATTGACCGAAGCCCAGGTGCCCGACGAGGTTAATCGCCTCGAGAAAGCCCTGGTTCAAACGCGGCACCAACTCCTCGAAGTGCAACGGCGCGTCAGCGAAGGCATGGGCTCCGAAGAAGGAAGCATTTTTGATGCGCACTTGCTGGTCCTGGAAGATCGCACGCTCCTCGATGAAGTCGTGCGGCGGATCCAGGAGGAAAAGGTCAACGCCGAATACGCTTTCCAGGCCGTGGCGGAACGCTATGCCGCTATGCTCGCTGCGATCGAAGACGATTACCTGCGCGAGCGCGCGACCGATATGCGCGACGTCACTGCGCGCGTGCTGGGCAATCTTCTGGGCATGCCGGATGAAATCGATCTCCGCCATCTCAAAGAGCCTTGCATCATTGTCAGTCACGATCTGACGCCTTCAAATACGGCCCAGCTAGATAAGCGTCACGTGCTTGGATTTGCCACTGATGTCGGCAGCAAAACCTCGCATACTGCCATCATGGCCCGATCGTTGCGAATTCCAGCGGTGGTTGGCCTAAAGGACGCCAGCCCGCAGCTCGAGAGCGGTCAAAACGCTTTACTGGATGGGATCAACGGACTGGTCATCATCAATCCGACCGACCAGACGCTGTTCGAGTACGGCCAACTGGCCCGGAAGCAGGTCACACTGCAGGAGAAGTTGCGCGATGTCCTTGCCCAGCCCGCAGTGACTCTCGACGGCCATTCGGTATTTCTTTCCGCCAATATCGAAACCCCGGCCGACACCGAAGCTGTGAAAGCGAACGGCGCCGAAGGCGTGGGATTATTTCGCACTGAATACCTCTTTTTGAATCGCGAGCTGCCGCCTGGTGAAGAGCAGCAATTCCTCGCCTATCGCGAGGCGGCCAGGGCCCTCAAGCCCATGCCGCTGGTTATCCGCACGCTCGACCTGGGCGGCGATAAATTACTCGCCCATTTGCCCCTCCCGCGTGAGCGGAATCCCTTCTTGGGATGGCGTGCCATCCGGCTTTGTCTGCAGGAGCGTGATATTTTTCGCGAGCAGCTCCGCGCCATCCTCCGCGCCAGCTCTGAAGGGAACGTCAAAATGATGTTCCCGATGATCTCCGGCCTGGACGAGCTCAACCAGGCGACTGCCCTCGTCGAGGAATACAAGGCTGAATTGCGGCAGGAGAAAATCGCATTCGATGAGAACCTTGAAATTGGCGCGATGATCGAGACCCCGTCCGCCGTGATCGTCGCCGAATCGCTCGCCAAGCGCCTCAAGTTCTTCAGCATCGGAACCAACGATCTTATCCAATACTCACTTGCGGTGGATCGGATGAATGAGAAGATCGCCCATCTTTACGAACCGACCCATCCGGCGATAGTCCGTTTACTGAAAGCCGCCATCGACGCCGCCCACCATCATAAGGTCTGGGTCAGTGTTTGCGGCGAAATGGGCGGCGATCCGGTCCTGGTACCGCTTCTTTTGGGCTTGGGCGTAGATGAATTGAGCGCCGCTCCGCCTTTGATTCCGCCGCTGAAATTCATCGTTCGCCGCTTGAAGCTTGCCGAGGCCAAAGATCTGGCCGATTTCGCCCTGCAGTGCGAATCCTCCGCCGATATCCTCGCGCGTTGCCAGGAACTGGCTCGTCAAATCGCACCCGGATTGTTCGAAACCAAGTAAGGTCCGAGGGTCGCGGTTAGTTCAACAAATCCGCGCAGCCAACCGCCGGTTGGCTTTCTGTTGCCATTCAATTCTCCACGATCACAGGCGAATGGTAGAATTCGATGGCGGGATCGACATGAAATTTCTGGCGAATCATGGGGGCGACCCGGTCGCTCATGAATGCACGGGCGGCATGTTCATCGTTCCACAAATAGACTCCGCCAGCGGTGCGGCAGTCCTCCGAACGCAGGAATTGTTTCCGGACTAAACCCGGCACGTTGCGGAATCCTGGTGCAGCCTCGTCAAATGCAGCGCGAATCTGATGGGCGGTTACGCCAGCAGGCAGCTGGAAGCGGGTAATGACAGTAATCAAGTTGTCCATTGCGAGAATAATAGGGAACGAATGGTGTTCTGTGAATGGAACTAAAGGAGTATTGATTTCTGGTGTGTTGCAGGTTGCGATCGAGCAGCGTTAGCCCGGTAAGGCTCCGTCTACCAATCGGGTCGCCGGGAGGATTGAACTCCCGGCTCCCACGCCACCTTACATATGAATCCGCGTCAGGCGGTTTCGGTCCATTAGCGGCAGCAGGGCCGCTCTCTTGTTACCCTATTTCGAAGTCCGTGTCCTGCGCGCTTCTGGCGCCGTCTTGGCGCGAGTGCTCACTTCAGCAGGTCTGCCGCCTCCGAGGGGAGATCGATTTTGGTGGAACCGACGTTCTTGATATCGATCGTCGTAGTCCGATTCACATCGACTTCTTGTTCATTGAAGGTACGTTTGCCCTGCACGTTGTATTCGATCTTGCTCAGGACGCCGTCCTTGACCCAGAACTTGGCCCAGCCTTTGGCGCCGGTGACCTGAGGAGCGTTTCCACCACCGCCGCCACCGCCCCGGCGGCCGCCGCCGAAAGCCATCAACGACTTCACGCCGTCTTCGGTAAGGTCACCGGAGTAAACGCCGCCTTCACTCTTCAGCTCTTTCACACCGTTTAGAAGGGTATCCACTTCCGTCACCGGGTTTCTTCCTCCAAACATGCCGCGCCCGCGTCCGCCGCCACCACCGCCACCACCGGGGGTCGGGGGAGCCTGCCAGCCGTCCTGGCCTTTGAAGGCCCGTTTTTCACCCTTGGAAGCTGATTCAAAGGTCCGTTCGTCGCCGTTCTGGTTGGTGAACTTGCTGACGATATAGGTGACGCCGTCTTTGTTGCTCTTGCCATCAATGGTGCCGGCGCCGAACCCGCCGCCCCCGCCACCCTGGTTCTTGCTGGTTTGGGTCCAGGCGTAATTGTCCTTGTCCGCAAGCGCCTTGGCTGCTTTCTGGACTTCTTCCTTAGGGTCGGCCGCCCAGACGGACGCCGCCATCACTCCCATAATGCCGATCGCAATGATTTGTTTCATTTCTGTTGCCTATTTAGTTGGGTTTACGGTGACTGGTTTTTCGGTCGCGCTGGGACAACACGGCCCTCCGGAAAGCTCAATTTGGCAGGCGCGTTTACCGCAGCCCCACTCCCGCCGTTTCCCACCGCCACCACCTGCGGGAGACTTTTCGCTCAGGAGCAGGATAATGCTTTGACTAAAGACGTAACTGGCGGAGTGATGGTTACACAAAGTCGCAGGCTCCCCGAAAAGGCAATCCCGCCGGCTTGAACGCGGACCACGAGGGGCGGGGACGTCTTGTCCCCGATGTCCTTTAAATGCGAGAGGCCCGCGGGGACGAGACGTCCCTGCCCCTCGTGCTGTGCCAAGATGCACCCCTAACCGGCCCTAACCGGTTTGCGGGCGGTTTTGGGCGGTTTTCCCACTTGTGCTCGCCGGAAAACTCGCGTACCTGATTTAACCTTTTAAACGCAGTAACTTATACAAACCAAACTATGCGGGTCATTATTCTCGCCGCCGGTTACGCGACACGGCTTTATCCGCTAACCTTAACGCGCCCCAAGCCGCTACTCCCCGTCGCCAGCAAGCCGATGATTGAATATGTCCTGGATAACCTCGCTCCGATTGGCGGGCTGGACCGGATTTATGTCGCCACCAATGCCAAATTTGCCCAGCAGTTTCAGGAATGGGCCGATGGCTATCGCGCATCCAAGGCCAAGCTGGAGTTCACCATCGTCAACGACGGCTCGACGGATGACACCAACAAACTGGGCGCTATCGGCGATATCAATTTCGTCCTCAAAACTCAAAAGGTCGACGACGACCTGATCGTCGTTGCCGGTGACAATCTGTTCAGCGAAAAGCTGAGCGGGTTTGGGCAGTTTTGCCGGGAGAAAAAAGCGCCGGTGGTTGCGGTCTACGATGTCAAAGATCTCGAGCAGATCAAAAAGTACAATTCGATGAGCCTGGCGCCCGATGGCCACATAACCTTTTTCGAAGAGAAGCCCAAAAACCCAACCAGCACTCTCACCGCCATCGCTCTCTATTATTATCCACGCACAACCATTCCCCTGATCAAGCAGTACATGGCCGAAGGCAACAACCCCGATCAACCTGGGCGCCTGGTTCAGTGGCTTTATCCCAGAACTCCGGTTTATACCTGGACTGTGCCCGGCCTCTGGTTTGATATCGGCTCCAAGGAAACGTTGGAAGAAGCAAACCGGATTTTCGCAAGCCTCTAGCTTACCCGCTGTCGAGTAAGCGCAGATTTCCAATCCAACGTCACTAAGATCTGAATGTCCACTGCCACAAATTCCCCTCCCCCACAGGGGGGGTAACAGCGATGTCAGATGTTTCGAAGTACTACGCAGTTTGCTTCGCCGACAGATAGGCGAGGATTCTCCCTCTCCCCAAGGGAGAGGGCAGGGGTGAGGGGAATTAAACTTCGCAACCTTCTCAATTTGTCGGCGCTTGCATCCTGCGGCACTGACTTTCGAAGCCCCGATAAACCGCTCTGCTTTGATTAATCCGGCTGAAACATGGCGACCGCGCCGCCAGCCGGCGCGAGGTTTAGATTCAGAGTTTCGGATGGAGTGACAACGCGTTCTTCAACATCCAGGTGTTCGGCGTGGACATTTGCATCGGTGGCGTCTTTCCACAAGCGGAGTTTCCAACGGCCCTTTTCCAGAAAATCCAGCTTCACCGACAACTTTCTTGGTTGGCGATCGGTCAGCGCTGCGAGAAACCATCGGCTGCCAGAGTGACGCGCTATCACCAGGTGCTGTGCTACAACACCGTCCAGCACGCGTGTATCGTCCCACACCGTGGGCGCCAGCTTGAGGAAATCCGCGCCGGGTTGGTTGTAGTAATGGCTGGGAAGGTCGCAGACACACCCGAGCGGGCTGTCATAGGCGACAAACAGTGCCAACTCGGCGGCGCGCGTGCCCTGGACTTCGGCGGCTTTGGAATCGGGTTTGAACTGAGACGGTTGGCGGTTGAGGAATCCGCCGGGAGTAAAATCAGCCGGGCCGGCAAGGAACCGGGTAAACGGCAGGGTCAATTTATGTTCCGGGGTGACTCGGGTGCTCCAACGATTGTATTCGTTGCCGAGCACGCCTTCACGGGTGATTTGGTTCGGCAAAGTCCGGTTTAAGCCGGTCGGTTTAAACGCGCCGTGGAAATTGATCATCAAGTGGTGCTCGGCGGCGGCGCGGGTCATTTTTTCATACCAATTCACCATGTCCTGGTCGTCACGGTCCATGAAATCGATTTTGACGCCGGCAATGCCCCACTGTTCGTAAAGCGCGAAGGCCTTTTTGTAGGCGTCACCACGATCCGCATCCGTCCAATACAGCCAAAGCCAGAGCCGAACGCCCTTCTCCTTGGCGAACCGCCGAACTTCATCCATGTCCACCGCAGAGTTGACGTGAGTGATGTCGGAGTTGGTCTGATTGAACGCGCCGTACCATTGCCAATCGATGAGCTGATAAGGCCAGCCCATATCGGCAGCCAACTGGATGTATTGCTTGATCGTCGGTGTATCCATCTGGACATCGCCGGACCACCAGTGATCCCAGGCCATGAGGCCAGGCTTGACCCACGACGTGTCGGCCAGTTCACACGGCGTTGCCAGGTTCAGCACCAGATCACTTTCGATGAGCCGGCCGGGTTGGCGGCCGACCATCAGCACGCGCCATGGCGAGGCATGCGGGCCCACCGCTTTTACGAGGCCTTTTCCGTCGAGGCGCGGCGCGAGTTTCGCCTGCAAGCTGACACCGTGCTTTTCAGGCGCCGACGCCCCGCAGAGCCATAGCCCAGCCCAATCGCGCAGGTCCGATTCGGTTATCGCCACCCACGCGGCGGGCGTCTGCACCAGCAGCGGCAGCCCGACAATCGAGTGTGGTTTTATTTCGCTGAGATGTCCTGGTTTGAATTCCCATTCCTGGGCGCCGTGGAATCCTTTCTCCTGCTGCCCGGCAAAACAGGGATAATCACCGGCAAACGCGAATTCCGTTTCCTCGCGATCGAGGACGAAAGGACCAGGATTGGAAAGTTCGTAACGAAAAGCGACGCCGTCGTTGTAAGCGCGAAAGATCAGCTCGAAATCGCCGCCGAGCTGCGACTGTTCCCGGAGAAACAGGTGGACTTCCGTATATTGGTCCCAGACTTCGCGGCGTTTGCCAAAATGATTTTCCCAGACGCGCTCGATGTGCGTTGGAAGGAGTTTGCTAATGATAACATTCGTCCTAAGCGAATTGCCGCCCTGAAGTTGCAGGCCGAGGTGCGAAGGTAACAGTATGCGCTTGCCATCCACATTCAGGGAATAGGTCAACGGCCCGCGGGTGCTGATCTCGACCGCCAGTTTGCCGTCGGGCGAGTGAAGGTGTATGACCTCGCCAGCCGGGGGGTGGGCGTGGTGTCGCGCGCAGCCGGTGAGGACTACAAAAAGCAGAAAGAGGAGCAGACGGAAGCAGGAATTCCCCTGACTGCGTCCCTCTCCCGAGCTGCATCCACGCAGTTGAAAACCACGGATGGACACAGATGGACACGGATTTGATTCAACGCTGGCCAAAACCCGATGGTTGGGTGCGGATTCATGATTCAGAGACGGTGATACCCATGTTAGAAATCCTGATCGAGGCAATTTCATCTGTTTCTCTGTGTAAGGCTATCTCTCAGAATCTTCGTAGTCTGCACAAAATTCCCGGGCTTGCCAATGAACCGCAGAGGCGCGATTAACGCAGCGCGGTAAAGCCGCAACCGAAATCGGAGCGCGGGCAGTCTTGCCCGCAGCGACGTTCGAAGCTTGCTGCGGACACGACTGTCCGCGCTCCGCGCGTCTCTGCGGTTTAATGGCTTCATTTACTGAGTTGCGGCTCTGCTGCGCTGTGTCTATCCGCGTTGCGGCCCGATCAAACCTAAGTGATCTTCGGCACGACAAAAGGAGCACGGTACTCGCGAGTGAGCATCGCATTGGCGTCGGTGTCGTTGATGAAGTTCTCGCGTTCGGGATCAAAGGTCAAACTGCGGCCCAAACGATAAGAGATATTGGCCAGGTGACACATGGCTGACGAGAGATGGCCATCCCAGATTTCTACCCCGAGGTCTCCCGGCCTGCGACTGCGCACGCCGGCGATGAATCGTTCGAAGGCGTTGTGGCCGCTCTTGCCGTGCGGACCTGGCTCCCGGTCTTTTCCCAAAAAGGTCTGGTATTCGAAATACTTTACCTGCATGTAGCCCTTTGAACCAAAAAAAGTCACGCCGACTTCATTGGCCGCGCCCTGTTCGAAGCCCTCGTGGTTGGTCATCCAATTGCGGACTTCGAACACGAGCTGCTTTTTCTGGTGCGGATACTCAAATACCGTGAGCAGGTTATTGGGAGTTTGCTGGTCGTCGTTAAACAGGAAATGCCCACCGGCGGAAGAAACTTTCGTTGGCAATCCTACGTCGAGTCCCCAACGGGCGAGATCCATTTCATGCACGCCCTGGTTGCCGATGTCGCCGTTGCCATAGTCCCAGAACCAATGCCAATTGTAGTGAAAACGATTGGGATTGAAGGGCCGCTCCGGGGCCGGGCCGAGCCAAAGATTGTAATCTACGCCGGGCGGAACAGGAGCGTCCTCTTTATGCCCAATCGTGGGGCGCCACTTGAAACAGAGCGCGCGCGCCATATAGACATCGCCAATGACTCCTTCGCGGAGCTTCTGCATCGCCTCCTGGATCGCCGGCGAACTGCGGCCCTGAGTCCCGTGCTGACACATCCGCCGATATTTACGCGCGGCGTTGAGGAGTTGGCGTCCTTCCCAAACGTTATGCGAGCAGGGTTTCTCGATATACACATCTTTGCCTGCTTCCATCGCGGCAATGCCGATGAGCGAATGCGTGTGATTGCACGTCGCGATGCTCACCACGTCGATGTCTTTGTCTTCCATCAATCGACGATAGTCGGAGCACTGTTTCACTTTGCGGCCGGTCTTGTTTTCGAGTGACGCTACGCCGGCGGTCAATACTTTGGCGTCGATATCGCACAGGGCGGCTACTTCAACTTTGGGCAAGGCCTGGTACGAGGAAATGTGATCGGCGCCGCGACCGCGGATGCCGACACAAGCAACACGAATGAGGTCGTTTGGGCTGGCGGCCTGAGCAAGGAGGGCGGGAGCGGTCAAAGCGACACCAGCAGTGACGCAAGACTGGCGCAGAAAATCGCGACGGGTCAGAGGAGTTATGTACATGGAATTTGGATTGCGGAATTTCACCAACAGAAGAATCGGTAGGGGTCGTCCCATTCCTGGGGCATGTCGAGGTATAGACCGGCGAGCCATCGGGAATCGTTGGCCTGAGTCGGTTGGTGGAAGCGCCCAAGAACCGGCGCCGAACCAGCAACGCCAAGATTAGACAGCAAGCGCGTGGTCAGGAACGAAACATGACGATAAGTCCGTCGTAAGTTCATTTGGTTCGTGGAAGCAAAGGACCAGGGCGTCAATTGGCAGAAAACGATATTGGCATTGGTGGCCTGAGCGAGGACGCCATCACCGATGAAGGCAACGCCGGAAGAAACCAAAGGAATGCTACGCGGATCGCGATTATGCACATCTGCGGAGCTGATTCCTTCGAATGGCGAGCTCGTATCGAAGGGCGGAAAATACGAAGCGATGTGTTCACCTTTTTGCATCTCGACCTTGCAAGGCAGAAACGCGTTCGCGTCTTCAGCATCGAGTCCGAGCGCCAGGATGCCTCCACCCAATTTCGCAAACTGCGCAACTGCGGCGGAGTCGGGGGCTAATTGTTTGCCGCCGCCTGGACCTATGACCAACACATCGTTCGTCGATAAAGCGTCCGCCTGATAGGGTCGCGGCGAAACACCGATATCTTCGAGATGCCGCTGGCCGGGCGGGGCTCCCGCATAGACGGCCTGACGTCGCGGCGTCGATTTCCAGTGGTTCGCATACTGCAAAATGTTCCGAACTAACTCATCCGCGGCGGGATCAGGTTCGGTGCGGCCGGTAACATCCATTTGACAGAAAAGCACCATGCCCTTGCCTTCGCGGTATTCGAGCAACGGGCTGAACTGCAGACCGAACCCGCCGTCCAGGATCGGCAGGAAATCGCCGCGGGCTGGCTTCTCGATGAGCACCGAGGCGACGTTTCCTCGGTTGCCGGCGCGCCACAGGCGCGTCACCGGTATGCCGCACCATTTCACCTCGGGGGCGTAACGCTGGCCGATTTCGTACTTGAGCCGCGGCGGCAGCAAGGTCGCCTCGCCGCACCAATCATGCAGTTGGTCTTCGCTGAGCCCGGTGAGAACCTGATGATCGGGTACCCGCGCGAAGACCTGGCGCAAGCCGTACTCTTCAACGCGAAAGCCGAAGCGCTGTTCGAGAGTGTCGGACGTTTGCTCGAACATCAACACTTTCAAACCATCCCGGACGCGGCTGATATCCGGAGCGGGCGAATCCGGAGTGAGCGCTGCCTTGCCCACGATCAGTAGATCGTAGGGCGCCAGATCGGCGGCGGCATCAACCGGGGTGACTTCAATCCCCAGACCCCGCAGCAGCTTGCCGGTTTCGCCTTTGGGATCGAACACCGCCATGCGCTGCTTGAGTTGAAATGCTGCCGGCTTGGGGAGCACATCAATCTCGAATGTATCCGCCTGCGTCTCGCCATTGGAAAACCTTATCGTAGCGGCGAGTTGATATTTGCCCGGTTTGATTTCAACAGGCAGTGAAAAGGAGATAGGCACGCGCGATTGTTGGCCAGTTTCAACGCTGACTTTTTGGTGTCCGGAAAGGGGCCGCGGCAAGGACAGAGACCACGCGCAATCCGCGGTGATCGACCGGCGCGAGTTATTGATGATGATGATTTGCTTCGCGACGGTTTCGTCCGGACTAAAATTGTGGTCTTTGCTGGTGAACGCCGCCGGTTTGCCGGCAATGTAAGCGAGCAACGGAAGATTGTTGCGATAGAGCGCCTGCGCGGCTACGGTCGGAATCCAGTCGGCGCGCTCATAGGAACAGTTCATCCAGGTCATTTGATCCTCGACATAATCCGGGCTCAGGCCGGGGCGCTGCAGCGATTCCCAATCCGCTTTGAACTCCTTGCGCGAGCGATTCGCGCCATCGCGCAATTTCCAGTAAATGCCGTGGTCCCACGGGCAGTAAGCCGAAACACCCCAGGTGCGAAACGCGCGGAAATTGTCGGCGAGGTAGGTCGCAAAAATCTGGTTGCGCTGCTCGATGTCTGGTGAATCGACCGCACTACGCGGGTAATCCCAGCGATACCAGAGCTCGCCGACGCGGAATTTTTGCGCTTCCCACCGGAGCGCGGCCTTTTCGATGCCGGTAATCTGGTAAGCGCGGTTCCCGAAGAACTGCGCGTTCCACTCGGCGATGCAGAGTTCCCACGGCACCCTGGCGCTGCCGAAAGTGCGCGTGCCTTTATACCAGCCGCGGTACATCATCCAGTCCCACGAGAGCGGCGCGCCGTATTCGCAGAGGAAAAGCGGTTTCACGCCGGCCGTGCTCCAATGTTCAAACCAGTCGGACATTTCCTGGACCGGCACGAAGTTGGCGTAAAAGTTCGCCGTATACATCGAGCCCAGATTGGCAGACGAGTGATGATAAACGAAGCGACCAGGGTCAAGCCGCTCCACAATCGCTTCAGCCCGCAGCGCCTGCTTCACGTTGTTGCTGGACCAGCGATTCCGCGCGTCGTGCACGCCATCGATCTGGTCCGGGTTCATTTGCTCCTCGGTGCCGGTGGCGTTGTGGCTCATCGAATAGCAAACGACCGACGGATGGTTCCCGGCCGCTTTCACGAAAAACTCCGCGTGGCGCGCATAGCCGTTGTTTTGATCCGCATCAACCGATTTCCAATCGTATTGCGAGAAATGCGGCTGAGAAAAGGAAACCAGGATACCTTCGTCATCGGCTGCGCGCAGCATTTCCGCGAAACTTAAATTCGCTCCCGGCTCGCAACCGTAATTATGCGTGTAAACGAAATTGACCCCGAAGGATTTCAGCCGCTGCAAACTTTCGCGTGTCCCGGCGTAGGTGGCCCAGGCCGCGCCGAGCTGCGCATTGTCCAGCGGCACGGCGCAAAGAAAAATTCGGGTACCGTTCAGGTAAAAGTCACGGCCCTGAATCCAGAACTCGCGAAACCCGAATCGCTCCGGCAACGCCGTGTCGACGACTTGGTCTTTCCCGGCCATCAGCGAAAGGCTGAGTTCATATTGGTTTTCGGGAGTGATCGTGTCCCACAGTTTCTGCGGCTTCCAGGCGGTGGAAAAGGAGTACTGGCCGCCTTTGATGTCGCCGTCCGTGAGAGGTTGGCTGGTGAATTCCTTCGTCGCCCGGCCATGGTCCGTGATGCGCGCGCGCAGCACATAATGCGCGTCGGGCTTGAGATCTTGCAGGGACGCGCTTGTCGTGATTTTCCATTCGCGCACCGAGGTCCGGACTTGAGTGCCCGAGATGCGCGGGCCAATCGGCGCGCTGACCAGATAGACATCGCCGCACAAGCCGCGGCGCGCGACCGTTCCCTGGACCTGTTTTGCGCCAAACGTATCGCTGTAGGAAAGCATCACGCCTTTCAGCGGCAGTGCCACCACTGCCAGGCTCAGTAGATGCGTGGTGCCCGGACGGCAGACCTGGCTCAAGTCGACATCGCAGCCGGGAAACCGCAGTTCACCCGCTTTGTGCCCATCAACGAACACCGTGGCAAAGGAGTTCAGGTATTCGACCGACAGATAGATTCGCCGGCCGGTCCAACTTGCGGGAACAGTGAACTCGCGCTGATACCACGCCGTCGTGACGCCACCCAGCCGGGTGCTTTTCCAAGCCGGATGCGGGTAGAGAGTTTGGCAGTCTTTTTGTTCGTAATCGGTAATCCCGGGCCAGCAGCCGGGCACTTTGAAGTAGCCCCAGTTCTCCGTCGGCACGGAGTCGGTCGCCTCTTTGGCCGGTTGCCAGCGCCAAAGGCCGTTGAGGCATACGCGCTCGCGAGTCGAGGTGGTCTCGTGCCAGGCGTGTTCCAGATCCCAGACCGCGCGAACGCCTGCGGGCAGGATGGAGTTGTCCTGGCCGAAAGCGACACGGGCCAAACAAATGCAGGCGAGAAGAGAGAGTTTAAGGTAGAGGCGAGCCTTCATGAGTATCTAACGCGGTTAGCTGTCATCTAAACCGAGGAGAGCATCGTAGGCCTTCCGGTCGCGTGTGCAACCATCGTTTTAGTGGCTTCATGCATCAGTAGTGAGTGAGGGGTAATCAGTAATCAGTGGTCAGTGAGATTTTTTTCAGGGTAAAGTGGCGTAAAGTAGCGTAAACGGGCGTTAATGAAGTCAAGTGGCTAGCTTGGAAAGGGCAGCCAGGGTAATGGGAGAGTCAGGTTGGTTGCGTTTGCTGTTTTCGTCATCGAGGCGGATTTTTTCACAGGCGATAGCGCCGCTGGTGAGTTTGCAGAGGGCGTTCAGGATGCGGGCGTAAGCACCTGGGTTTTCGGCAACTCGGTCGCGGAGGACGGCCGGGTCAAAGTCGAGCAGGAGGTTGTACATGCGGAGCACAGCAATGCGGAGGGCGGCTTCCTGGACAAGGTTGGCGCGTCTTTTATTGACGACCTCGGAAGCAAAATCGAGACGCGTGTGAAGGTCATCGAGGATGGCGTGTTCCTTGATCCAGACCTGGTAACCGCCTGAGTGCCAGCGGGAGATATTGGCGGCATTCAATTTGTGGCCGTGATCGGCGAGCTTGGCAGAAATCTGGGCGTACGTGCGGCCGTCGGAGAGCATGAGATTGACGAGTTCACGGAGGCGCTCGGGTAGACGAGCGATCTTGCCGTTGCGGCGAGCGGAGGCAGGGGTGGGGGATTGGTGGATTCATGGACTCGTGGAGTGTTGGATTAATGGATTGGTGGAGTGAGGGAGTATTGGATTGCGGGAGGGCGGTCTCGTTTGGATTTGCGTGTGTTTCATTCATAGTTTTTGGTCGAAATCATAGCAGGGGCACTAGGACATAGACTGTCCAAGTGAAAAATAGTGCTTTTAGCAAAACTTATTAACATGGGTGAAACTGCAACTTGATGCGTTCTTCCTGGGACGGCAGGTCGACTTGCGGGCGAGATTCCGTCTTGTGCCGAGGGGTTGGGCAAATGGAATTCAACCGGCAGAAACGCGAGGGTGACCGCTTGTCGTGAGTCGCATTGGGTGGCTAATCCGTTGTCTCTTTGGCTCATTGGAAGATCGCGAATAGATGGACGCGGAACTGCAGAATCGGAAGCCCGCTGGCAGGCGGCAGGTCAGCCGAAGTCTGGCATGTGCTTAGCTCTGCGAATGAGCATGCGCATTGTAACTATTTCGGGACTGACCCTGGGGATATTGGCTCTTGGAAATCCGCAAAACCGAGCGGAAGCAGCGGATGTGCTGCCGGCCGGCGAGGCGGGCGCCGCCCGGATGGAAGCAGCGCGGGCGGAGGTGGTAAACGTCCGCAGCAACGTTTTCATTACCCTGGTCGACCTCAACGAAGCGCGGGGTCAACCCGGCGCAGCGCAGCCGCAGTTCCAGGCATTCACGAACCAGCTTGGGCGCATGGGCACGCTGGCCCGCGCGTTTGGAAAACGGGCGGACGAAATGAAGGAAAAAGGACCGAAGTATTTTGCCGAATGGGAAGCGCAGACCGCGTCGATCAAGGACCCGGCCGCGCGGCAACGCGCCGAGCAACGTTACGACGAACGAAAGCGGTCGTACGATTCGATCAACCGATGCATGCAGGACGCGCGCGGCAATTTCATGCAATTTGTCCAGGACCTGACCGGGATGCAGGAAATCCTGGGGCGCGGCGGTGATGACAAGACCACCACCGCCAGGGACCTGTTCATGCGCGCCAATTGGCGTTGCATCGATGTGCAGCGATCGCTCATGCAAATCGAGGATGAATTGGATAGGCTGGCTGAGAGTTTCAGGAGAGATTCGTAGCGCAAGACCTCCAAGCCCGCGCTACTTCTTTTTCGGAAACTTCTTCGGGGCGGGGGTCATTTCCAGGGAGCGCTGGCCGACGGCGGTGGGAGCCAGGATCTGCTCGAAACCGAACGACCCATTGTCCAGGTTCTGAGCGTAATTGAGGGCTTTGGGCAGCGGGACAAGGCAGCCTTTGCCCCACTCGTGCTGCGGCGCGGGCCGGCGCAATTGCGAGGAATCCACCAGGCTCGATACGGTCACGAGAATCTGCGCACCGCCGCCGGTGCCGAGCACTTTGGTCCAACGTTCTTCGCCCCAACCACGGAGCACGTCGTTGGTGTCGAACGTGAGCATCCAGGTTCGGTGATCCAGCCAGGACTTGGCACCTACGAATTTGAACCAGCGCAATACCGGCAGTGATAGGTTGAGCCCCAACTGCCTTTCGTCAATTCCGTTGTATTCGTAAAGCATGGCGTAGCCGCCGGCGGCAGCGGAGATTTTTGAAGGCGGCCCCACGGTTTGCAGGACGTCGCGCAAATGGCTCTCGCCAACGGTAAGGGAAGCAGGTTTATCCGGGAGCGGACGGCCGATGTCGCTGGTGAGGTGAGAACAACCGGTCGCGGCAAGGACGAGGGAAGCCAGAAACGCGATGCGTGATGCGTGATCCCTGAAACGTGATCCGTGATCCGTGAGGAGTGAATTGCCTTGAATGCGCAGGAGCTTGAACCATGGCGAAGGCAAGCAGAGGAAATTACCGTCACCCCAGCCTTTTCCCCATGGGAAGGGGGGAGCAAACCGGATCTGGAGAAATGTGGCTGGCCAGGGCAGCGTCATTTGCTGAGTGCGATTAGTATGGGGAGATTACGATTACGATTGGGACTACGATGATTACGATTAAGAGTAAGCTGGAACGATTCAATTGAAGGGAGCGCGCCCGCCTCGGGCGCAGCGGTTGGGGCCCTCGCCAACCGCATTCCCGCTTCGTCATTTCTACTCACTATTTGGTGAGCTTGGGGCGGTACGAGCCAACCGGCGGGGGCGCCGGTTGGTAGCGCCCGAGGCGGGCGCGCTCCCCAAAGATAACTGCATCGTTCCGGCTTAAGAGTAAGAGTAAGAAGGGGCAGAGAAGTGTTCGCAGGTTCGGAGGCCAGCGCTAATGGCCCATCATTGCTTCGGGGTTTGCTCATCGCTCGTAGAGAAGTCAGTAAGTTTTCCCTGCTGATCGAAGAAGAAGATGGCGCGGTCGTAAGTAATCTTTTCCCGGGTCTGGTTATAGATGATGAGAATAGCGCTGCGGGTCTTTTTCTGCTCCTGGAGATAGTAGAGGACTGTCCGGTTGCCGAGGTTGATCAATTGCGAAGGCGGGCCCAGAGCAGTCAGGACGTCGTGTTCGGTGGTCTCGCCGGTTTTAAAAACCTGCACGTTTTCGCCACGCCACCGGTTCTCCACACCTTGTTGCGAATTCTTCGAGACGCAGCCGGCGACAAAAAGAACAAGGGCAAAGACAAAGGCGAGGGTGGAACCGACAGGAAGCTTCATAGGAAAAACGTCTGAGCAAGAATAAGACCAACGTGACTCGACCTGCAATGAAATTAGCTGTTGCAGTTGAAATTGAAGCAGTGGCATACTTAGCGCATTCAAGACAAAGCGGGCGAGGGCTTCCTGTTAAGCGGAAGCGCAGAATGCGCATAAGTGACGATCGGAATGGACTGTGGGCGCCTTAAGAAAGTCCAACTGTCGTCCTTCAGGCTGCCAATCGACTGTTTGCTTTTGGACGAAAACGCATTGGATTGGTTTGGTGGGTTGTGAATTCGGTGCTGAGAATCTGGAAGGTGGCTGAAGCGGGACAGGCCCTTTGCGTACTTGGGCTGGTCGCTTGTGGCGCCGCATTTGGTCAAACCAATACACCCGTTAATCCCGCTGATTGGGTGGTGCGGAATTGGCAAACCAAGGACGGTCTTCCGCAAAACACCGTGTACGCGATACTCCAAACGCGAGATGGCTTTCTTTGGATCGGAACGGGAGGCGGGTTGGCCCGATTTGATGGCGCGCGATTCCGAACGTACGGGTTGGAAGATGGGCTTGGTTCCGTGGACATTTCGACTTTAGTCGAGGATCGGGATGGCGTGCTTTGGGTGGGAACGCACGGTGGTGGATTAAGCCGGTGGGACCAAGGGAGATTTATCACTTACAACAGGAGCAACGGGTTGCCCGCTTCAACGATTGAAGCGCTGGCGGCCGACCGCAACGGGAGCCTTTGGATCGGCACCGGGGAAGGATTGGTGAACTTCACGAATGGGGTCTTCAGGAAAATAAGCTTGGCGGAAGGCCTACCCCAACGGCACATCCGAGCCATAATGCAAGACTCCAAAGGGGTGCTATGGGTTTCGGTGCTCCTGGAGAATATCTATCAAGGGATCAACGGCCGTTTTTTCCCGTTGCAAGACACTTCACCGCATCCAACAAGAGCCTACACTCTTTTTGAGGATGGCGAAAGGAACATCTGGGCAGGCAGCGAAGGAAGCGTATGGCAACTCCACAGTGGTGTGTGGAAGCGCTATGCCGCGACCAATGGCCTTCCGCCCCGAAGCGTTGAGAGTTTTGCGCAATTGAAAAGCGGCGGGATCTGGGTCGGAGTCAGGCACATGGGCCTGTTGTCGTTCGACGGGAATGAATTTAAAGCACAAGTGTGCAGCCAACCGAACGACGACATCCGCACGCTCTTGACTGCTCGCGATGGTTCGGTCTGGGTGGGCACAGAGACAGGCGGATTGGATCGAATCCTGCCGAGAAGAGTGCGCGCCTGGGGTGAAACGGAAGGTTTAAATCACCTGGTAGTGTCGGTTGCGGAAGATAAGCTCGGCTCGGTCTGGGTTACCAGCCAAGTGGGGGGAGTTTACCGCTTGCGAGATGACCGATTCAACAAGGTCGAAGATCCCGTGTTTGGCAGCACACGGACCTGTTACACGAGTTTGGCAACCGCTGATGGGAGCGTCTGGGTGGGCGGCGAATCTTCTTTGTGCCGTTTCCGCGAAGGCCAGCCGACTCAAGCTTTCGTGAAACACCCGGTCCTGAACGAAGCCATTCGCGCCATGTGCGAGGATGGTGACGCACTCTGGCTGGGCACTTATTTCTCCACGCTGCTGAAGGTGGTTGCAGGCAAAGCAGAGACCGTAGCTACCAACGGAACTTTCGGCGCCGGGATTACCAGCCTGGCGCGCGAAGCACCCGATACCCTTTGGATCGGAACCATCGGCGGGCTGTACCGTTGGGAACGCGGTAAAATACGAATGTGGGGCACCGGCGAGGGTTTGCTCTCGGCGAACATCCGCAGTCTGCTCCGCGAAGCGGATGGCACACTTTGGATTGGGACGTTGGGCGGAGGATTGGCGCGCTTAAGGGATGGACGGATTGTGAATATCACGATGCGTGAGGGACTGTCTGACGATGTCATTTCACAGATTCTCTCTGACGACTATGGTCATCTGTGGCTCGGCTGCAATCACGGGATCATGCGGCTGGATCGGGGTGAACTCGACGAACTGGCAGACGGCAAAATTTCCTCCGTGCACGCGGTCCTCCTGGGACGTGATGAGGGCATGATCAGCGAACAATGCAGCGGCGGACATTCGCCGACGGCCGTCAAAACGAGATCCGGACGCTTGCTCTTTCCAACGGCAGCCGGACTGGTGGAGATCGACCCGTTGCAATGGCAGGATCCGGTTTCCGTTGCCCTGCCGGTGGCTATCGACGACGTCAAGGTGGACGGCCAGGCGCGCAGCCCGTTTGCCAAGGTGGTTTTGCCTCCGGGTTCTCGGCGCCTGGAAGTGGGCTTTGCGGCGCCCAACCTCCGTGGCAGTGGAACGACGCGCTTCCGTTTTCGATTGGATCCGCTGGATAAGTCCTGGGTGAATGCCGGCGCCCGAAGGTCGGCGTACTATCCCGCCATTCCACCAGGCGAGTATATCTTCAAGGTTGCAGCCATTGGCGACCGGGGTGATTGGAGTCAAAATGCCGCGACCCTGGCGATTTTGGTGCAACCGTTTCTCTGGCAAACATGGTGGTTCAAAGTCGCAGCGGTCACAGCTTTGACCGGTGCAGGATGCCTTTGGTTCTTCCAACGTACCGCCCAACTGAAAGCCCGGCATGCGGCCCAAGAGGAATTCACTCGCCAATTGATGCATTCACAAGAGAACGAGCGCAAACGCGTTGCTTCCGAACTGCATGACGGCTTGGGACAGGATCTGCTTTTGATCAAGAACCGGTTAAAGCTGCTGGCCTCCAATGCCAATCACCCGCCGCACGTGGCGCAGGAATTGGCCCAAATCTCCACCCACACGACCAGCGCGATTGCCGAGGTGCGCGCCATTTCTCACGCCCTTCGCCCCAGCGCGCTCGAGCAAGTGGGCTTCACCAGGGCGGTCGAATGGATGGTCGAGCAAGTTGCGGAAACGACGACGACAAAGATCCAAACAGAACTCCAGAATGTCGACGGCTTACTGCCGCCGGAAATGGAGATTCAGATGTATCGCATCCTGCAGGAAGGGCTCAATAATGTGATGAAGCACGCAGCGGCGTCGGAGGTTATCGTCGGCATCAAGCGGGAGTCGCCGGGAATAACCATGTCGATCTTCGACAACGGCACCGGGTTCGACGTGGAACGTTTGGAGCAGGGGAATTTCAAACCAAGTTTCGGTTTAACCGGAATGCGGGAACGGGCCAAGGCGCTGGGCGGCATAATCGAATGGCAGTCGGTTCTCGGCAAGGGCACCCGACTGACTTTGAACGTTCCGTTAAGCAGAAACGGTCATTGATTTATGGCGCAACGCACCAAAGTCTACATCGTCGATGACCACCCGGTGTTTCGACACGGACTCCGGCAGATGATCCAGGCCGACGCGTCGTTTGAAGTGCTGGGCGAGGCCGGAGATGATGCGACAGCGTTCTCGGAGATTGCTAAAACCAAGCCGGCCGTAGCCATTGTCGATGTCCACTTGCCACAGCGCGGCGGGCTGGAATTGGTCAAGGCGCTGCAAGGACTGAGGCCCGGCCCTGCCTGCCTGATGCTCACGATGCATGGCGAGGAAGCCACGTTCAACGCGGCCATGGATGCCGGAGCCCACGGTTATATGTTGAAGGATGATGCGCTCGAATTGGTGCTGCTCGGCTTGAAAGCGGTCGCGGCGGGATCATTTTTCCTGAGCCCGTCCATCTCAGGCTGGCTGGTGCGCCGCCAGCAACGGGTGTCGGCGCTGAAGCAGGAGAAAACCGGGCTGGCAGCTTTGACGGCAACCGAACGCCGGATCTTGCATTTTGTTGCTGAGAACAAAACCAACAAGGAGATTGCGAGCGAGCTGTTCATCAGCCATCGCACGGTGGAAACGCACCGCTCGAACATTTGCCAGAAGCTGGAACTTCAGGGAGTGCACAAGCTGCTGCAGTTTGCCATCGAGCATAGATCCGAGCTTTAATTTGATTTCAGCCTGTCCCAAAATGCAGGAGACAACGTGAGGAGTCTCTGATCCGAATTAGGGACCCTAACGTCGTCCCCTACAGTCGTAGGGCATTGGGGACGATCTCTAAATAAAACTTATTCAGACCGCCTCCGTGCGACCACGTAGATCGTTTGCGGTCTCCCGGTAAAAACTTTCCGCGCTCGTCTCGATTCCTTTTTGACTCAGGTTCGTGATGAAATCGTCCTCGGTTTTGCTCAATCCGAAAAGCTATGAAAGTAATGATCGTCGATGACAGCGCCGAAATCCGGGCATTTATAAGAACCGTATTGACGGACGTCGCCAGCGAATTCGTGGAGTGCGCCGACGGCCGTGAAGCAGTCGCCGTATATGAAGCCGAGCGGCCGGACTGGGCCGTCATGGACGTGATGATGGACGGCCTGGACGGCGTGACCGCCACCCGGCTTATCACTTCCCGGTTCCCGGATTCGCGAGTTGTCGTCGTCACTCAGCACAATAATCCGAAACTTCGGGAACGGGCCCGTGAAGCGGGCGCCAAGGGATTTTTGTTGAAAGAAGATCTGACCGAACTGCCCGCCGCGTTAACCGCCACTCGTTCCGGCTAAATGGACGTCATGCGGAAAAGCTCAATTTAAATCGAACACTTCAACTCACTACACCATTATGAACCTTGAACCATCGCATCCGAACGGACACGAGCAGCTTATACCAATCTGGGACCATCGTTCTTTGGAACCAAAACCAGAGCACGGAACCAACGGTCACCCTGAGGCGCGTCGTTTGCCCATCGTATTTGAACGGCGTGCTAACGAAGCTTTGCCATATGAGAACTCTCCGGAGTGCCAGTCCTCTCAACTCTACGAATTCGAAGGCCTGCTCGTTGAGACTCTCGCCCGATTTGTCAACCTGCCCACGGGCGAAGTGGATCGCGAAATCGAGCATGCGCTACATCGAGTTTGCGCCTTTTTACAGCTTGAACGGGGTCAATTGTGGAGCCGCTCCGGCGCGGACGGCGGCTCTTTCAAGCTGACCCATCAATGCCTGCCGACCAAAGCCGATACGGCGAGCCCCGGGGTGAAGGGCGCCAAGTGCGCAGAAACTCTGAGACGAGCCGAGCTGATTCGGGCCGTGCCCCTGGGCACCGAGTCCAGAGAATGCCTGCCCTGGATGACCGCACAGGCGTTGCGGGGCCGCACCATCCAATTTTCGAAGATTGGGGAATTGCCTGAGGGGGCGGAAAAGGATCGGCAAGCGCTCACTCAAAACGGCACTCGGTCGGGCGTCGCCATCCCGTTCCTCGTCAATGGTGATGTATTCGGCGTTTTGAGCTTCGACATGCTCCAACGGGAGCGAACCTGGCCGGAGCCACTCATCAAGAGGCTGCAATTGGTCGCGGAAGTTTTCGCCAACGTCACGGCCCGTAAACTGGCGGACCACGCACTGCGCGCTTCCATCAAGGAAGTTGTAGAAATGGCTACCGAGCGAAAGAACGCCGAGGATGCGCTGGCCAAATCCTATGAGGAAATCAAACAATTGAAAGACCGGCTACAGGTCGAAAGCGATTACCTGAAAGCGGAAATGAAGGTCAACCATCTCCATGGTGAGATTATGGGTCGCAGCGCCGGCATCAAACGGGTCCTGCACCAGGCGGAACAGGTCGCGCCGGCAGAGTGCTCCGTTCTGATTAGCGGCGAGACCGGCACCGGCAAGGAACTGATAGCCCAAGAAATCCATCGACTGAGCACGCGCAAAGATCACGTCATGGTCCTGGTCAATTGCGCGGCGTTACCCTCGGCGCTGGTCGAGAGCGAGTTGTTTGGCCGTGAACGGGGCGCCTATACGGGCGCCCTCACCAGCCAAGTGGGACGCTTCGAAGTCGCTAATGGCTCTACGATTTTCCTCGATGAAGTCGGCGAGCTCTCAATGGAAGTCCAGGCCAAACTGCTGCGCGTCTTACAGCAAGGCGAGTTTCAGCGACTAGGCAGCCCCAAAACCCACAAAGTCGATGTGCGGGTGATCGCGGCTACCAACCGCGATCTGGCTGAGGAAGTGCGCAAAGGCCGATTCCGGGAGGATCTCTATTATCGCCTTAAAGTGTTTCCGATCGACGTTCCGCCATTGCGCGAGCGAGCGGAGGACATCCCGTTGCTGGTGTTTGCATTCATGGAAGAGTTTTCCAAGCGAATGGGCAAAAAGATCACCAAGCTCCCCCGCAAATCGATGGAGATTCTGCAGGCATACGCCTGGCAGGGGAACATCCGCGAACTGCGCAATGTGATCGAGCATAGTGTGATTCTCAGCACGACGGATACGCTGAAACTCACCGCGCTCGGCGACGCGCCAGTCCGCGAGGCCAAACCGGTGACCCTGGCGGAGGCGGAGCGGGAGCACATCTTGAAGACGCTCGAAAGCACCGGTTGGAGGATTAAGGGGCCCCATGGCGCGGCGGTGCGATTGGATTTGCAGCCGAGCACCCTTTACTCGCGGATGCAAAAACTGGGCATACCGCACCGGCGCCAAAAGGATGAATTGGCCGCCGGACGCTAAGTGCTGCTGCGATAATCAAGATACTTCTAGACAGCTTAGGGCGAGCGCACTAAGATTGAATCGGAATTTCCGAGGGCGCTCGCAATTAAGTCACTGGGACCGCGAGCCCCTTTCGTTCGAACGCGCGGCTCACATTTGGGTATGAACGTTCCCAACCTGCGGCTGCTGGTGTCGCATTCGAAAGCAGAGTCCCGGCTCGAGGCCGGGGGGAAGCGCTTTGAACTGGAGTTGAACCATGCCGATCGAATTACAAGTGGTTCGCGCCAGTGAGTTCGTCCGCCTGGACGCTCGCGCCCGGCTGGACTTCGAGGCGAGCAAACAAGCCTTGCGATCACTGGGCGAGGCCTGCCGCAAACGCGGGCTTGATCGCGCGCTGCTCGATTTAAGACATCTGCCTAAGTTGCCCAAAGCGCAATTCAGCCCCAAGCAACTGGCGGAACTGGTTTCCGCCTTTCACGAGGCTGGTCTTTCGCGGGAGCAACGCCTCGCCGTGCTTTATCGGGACGATGCTTATGGCGGGGTGAGGACCTTCACTTTTATCGGTCGAATCAAGGGAATCAACGTCCAGGCGTTCACTGAATTTGAAGACGGTCTCCAATGGCTCTCCACGGGTGAGAACAATGAGGGCGGAGTCCCGGTGCGCATCGCTCGGGAAGAGGCGCCCCAGCCTCCTGCGGCCCGCGGCTGCCGGATCCCCGGTCGGGAACAAACGATGCGGAAACGCACCACGAAAATATAAAAACCAAAGAAATCATGAAAAATCGAGTTCTTAAACTTATCTGCTTGCTTGCGGTGATCGCAAGCGGCGCTCCTCGGTGTTTTGCTTCCGACAACCCAGCAGCGATCGTCGTCGATACGGTTCTGGTTCGGCCCGTGTGCCTGGTGTCGACCATTCTCGGCGGCGCTTTTTTTATCATCAGTTTGCCGATCGCCGCGACGTCGAAAAGTGTGCACGACACCGCCAAAGCGTTGGTGATGAAACCGGCGGCGGCCACTTTTACGCGACCGCTCGGTGATTTTGAAGATATGAGCGCCGACTAAGAACGCGTTTTTCTTTTACGCTAGACCGGAGGGCGTGCTAACTTAGGTGCGTCCCTATGGAACTCACTCCGGCTAGAGGCGATTGCACGACCGACAGTATTGCGCGATCGCAAAGTGTCGGGTCGACTCTGGCTCAGCTGGATAAGTGGGGTATCGGGTCAGTTCGACAGTTTGCTTTGCCAGGAGTGCTGGTACTGTTGGGGTACTACCTGGGCGCAAAGATAGGGTTTGCGCTTACATTCCAGCCTCACCCGGTCTCGGTGATGTGGCCGCCGAATTCGATCCTGATGGCGGCTTTAGTCCTGACACCTGTCCGTTGGTGGTGGTTTCTCCTGGTCTGCGCATTGCCGGCGCACCTGGCGGCGGAGTTTCAAAGCGGGGTTCCAATCACGATGGTGCTGTGCTGGTTCGTCAGCAATTCCTGCGAAGCCCTCGTGGGGGCAGCCGGGCTCCGTTTTCTGCTCGGCCCTTCGCCGCGTTTCGATCGCCTTCGGGCCATCGGTCTGCTGTTCGCCTGCGGAGCATTCCTTGCGCCATTCCTGGTCTCATTTCTCGACTCAGCCTTTGTCAGCCTCAACCACTTCGGCCATCAGACTTTTTGGCAGGTTTGGCGCCAGCGTTATTGCTCGAATGTTTTTACCGGCATGGTGCTGTTGCCGGTGATTGTCGCGTGGGGCCAGCGCGAGCCTGCGAGGTTGCGCAGAATCTCCTATCGTCGATTGGCCGAGGCAACCTTGGCTTTCATTGGTTTAATAGTGACAAGCGTGTTTGTCTTTTCCTGGCAGGTAACTGGACCCGACACCAATCCCGCACTGCTCTACTTGCCTTTGCCGTTTATCCTCTGGGCGACGGTGCGTTTCGGTCCACGGGGCGCCAGCACCGCTATTCTCCTCGTCGCGTTATTGGCCATTTGGGGCGCGGTTCACGGCCAGGGGCCGTTCACTTTCCGGTCACCTGACCAAAACGCCCTGGCCATTCAACTCTTTTTTATCGTCATCGCCATGGCCTTCGGCTTCCTGGCCGCTTCCATCGTCGAGCGCGCCCTGGCCGAACAACGGTTTGCTCGCGTCTTCCTGTCCAGTCCGGACGCAATGGTGGTAAGTCAATTGGACGATGGTCACATTGTTGAGGTCAATGACCGCTGGGAAAAGATGTTTGGCTTGCGCCGTGAGGACATGATCGGCCGAACGGCCTGGGAGCTGAATCTCTATCCTTCGGAGCCCGATCGGGAGAAACTGCTGGCTTGTATGCGTGGCAGCGTGCCAGTCCAGGATTTCGAGCTGTCGCTGCGTACTAAAAGCGGGGATCTGCGCCACGTTCAGATTTCTGCGGACACCGATGAAATCGGCGGCAATCTCTGCCGCATTACCGTTCTGCGCGATATCACCGACCGTCGCCGCGCTGAAGACGCGCAGCAAAACCTGGCACATCTCTCAAAACTGGCCGTCATGGGGCAAATGACCGCGATGATTGCGCACGAAGTGAATCAGCCCTTGGGCGCCATTCTCAGCAACGCTGAGACGGCCGAAATTCTGCTGGGCTTAGCCGAACCCAGGCTCGCCGATGTGCGCCAGATCTTGACGGACATTCGGAACGAAGATCTCCGCGCCGCTGCCGCCATTCGCCGAATTCGCGGACTGCTCACCAAACGCGAGCTTCAAATGCACCCGCTGGACCTGGACGAGACGGTCTCAGAGGTGCTCAAGCTCGTGGCGGTCGATGCCCTGCGACGCCACGTGCAGATTCGTAAAGTAGTTCAACGGAATCTCCCGCTGATTCTGGGCGATCACTACGAACTACAGCAGGTCCTGCTTAACCTCATTCTCAACGCCATGGATGCCATGAACGATACACCCGCACAGCAGCGCCGGATTACCTTGAAGGCCGGCCAAAATGAGCAGGGCTTAGTCCAGGTTTCTGTGACCGATAAGGGCCATGGCGTTTCTCCGGACCTGGTCCCTCACATCTTTGAATCCTTCTTTACCACCAAAAAAGAAGGCATGGGTCTCGGCTTGGCGATCGCCCGCTCCATTATTGAAGCCCACCAGGGTAACCTGTGGCTCGACAGCGGCTCCACTCACGGCGCCACTTTTCATTTCACGGTCCGGACCGCGGCGAAGGATGCCGGTTCGGGGCCGAAGCTGGGAGTTGACGGTCACGGATGACGCATTTGCGATTCAAAATGGAGCGACTGCCCATCATTCACTTCATCGACGATGACGCTTCGTTTCAGCTAGCCGTGGCGCGCCTCTTGCGCGCCTCGCATTTTGAAGTGCGTACTTATGGCAGTACTGGAGATTTTCTGCTTCACCCGCCTGAAGATGCGCCGGGGTGTATCCTGTTGGACTTGTGTTTGCCCGGGCCCGACGGCCTCGCCTTGCAGGAAGCGCTCGCCGCTCGTCCGAACCCTTTGCCTATCATCTTCCTCAGCGGCCACGCTGACGTCCCAACCACTGTTCGGGCGATGAAAGCCGGCGCGGTTGATGTGCTAACCAAACCGGTACAACGAGAGACTTTGCTCGAGGCGATCCGACGAGCCCTGGCCCGGGATGCCGAAGCTCGCGCGGCTCGTGAACGATTACGAGCCTGGCGCGATCGATACAAATCGCTGACGCCTCGCGAACGGGAGGTGCTCGAGCGCGTGGCGGCGGGCAAGATGAACAAGGAGATTGCCTTTGAATTGGGCGCGGCGGAGCGGACGATCAAAGCGCATCGGGCACAGGTGATGCAGAAGTTGAACGCGGCCTCGGTTGCGGAGTTGGTGCGCATCGCCGACGCGCTGCGCACGGACCCAGTTTCGCCAGTGCCTCGCGTTTAATCGGCGAATTCCGCTTCAAAAGGCCTCTGCACCTAAGGGCGAGTACGGCTGCACCAAAGGGCAATCACAGCAACACCAAAAGCCAATTCACACAAGTATCGGCGGCGTATGATGATGCCTGCGTTTCCAGCACAAAAGTGATCCGAGCGGGTGACTCGTTCACTTTGGCGGTGGGTTCGCCGCGATATTGGACTTCAGGTCTCCGACAGAGCAGTTGACGTTGTATGATCAGTTGGCGGCGTATCTCCGATTTCCTTGCCGGGGTGTGTCTGGCCCTCGTGCTCGCGCTGGCCGCCACGCCTCGCACCTCGAGCGCTTCGCCAGACCGGGTTTTGTTACTGCACTCTTTCGGCCGCGATTATGCTCCCTTTGACAGCTTCTCGGAGACTTTTCGCACGACGCTGGCTCAACAAATGCACGGCAACGTCATCTTTTATGATCTCGATCTTGATAGCGCCAGGTTTGATGGGGGAGAGCCCGAAGGTCCGTTTACCAGCTACCTTCAGGCGCTGTTTGCCGGTCGTCAGCCCGATTTGGTGGTGCCCATCGGCGGACCGGCAACTCGCTTTGCACAGAAGTATCGTCAGCAGCTTTTTCCAGCCACGCCAATGTTAATGGCGGCCACCGACCAGCGTCATATCCAGAATGCTGAGCTGGCGACTAATGAAACGGCGGTGGCCGTTGCCAATAACCATTTTCTTACGATTAGCAACATTCTGCGGCTGCTCCCGGGCACAACCAACATTGTGGTGATTATTGGCAACTCTCCGCACGAAAAATTCTGGATCGAACAAACGCGCCTTGAGTTCAGCGCATTTACCAACTGTCTGAGCTTTACCTGGTACAACCAACTCTCTTTCGCTGAAATGCAAGCGCGAGCCAGCGCCCTGCCACCTGGCTCAGCTATCTTCTTTGGCATGTTGTACGTCGATGCCGCCGGCGTTCCGTACCCCAGGGAAAAGGCGTTGACTGAACTTCATGCCGTGGCCAATGTGCCTATTTTCGGCTCTCACGACACTCAAATGGGCGATGGTGTCGTCGGGGGTCCCCTCATGGCCATTGAGAATTTGGCTCGGAACACTGCAGCGGTTGCCGCCCGCATTCTACGCGGCGAGCCGGCCGGCAGCATCAAAACGCCGATCCAACTTCCCGGACCGGCCGTTTACGATTGGCGGGAACTGCGCCGCTGGGGCATCTCCGAACACGCTCTGCCGCCCGGCAGCATCATTCGATTCCGGCAGCCGACCCTCTGGGAACAATATTGGGGTTGGATCATCCTCGCTTCCGTCGCTGTATTCGCCGCGATCAGTTTGATCTTCTATCGGCACGCAGCGCACCTGAGAAAAATCCAGAGTGGCCACGAAACGTTTACTCGTCAGCTCATCCAATCGCAGGAAAACGAGCGCAAGCGGATTGCTTCAGAACTGCATGATTCGCTCGGTCAGGATCTGCTGCTCATCAAGAATCGTCTAGGCCTGCTGACGGCCGGCGCCAAACAGATCCCGGAAGTGCTGGCGCAACTTAAAGAACTATCGTTTGCCGCCTCACGCGCCATTGCCGACGTTCGCTCGATTTCGCAGGGTTTGCGCCCGGCAGCTTTGGAGCAAGTCGGCTTAACCAAAGCCATCGAATGGATGATCGAACAGATCGACCAAATCTCGACCACCAGGTTTTCAAGCGAAATCGACAATATTGATGGCCTGCTGCCGCCGGACTCGGAAATGAACCTGTATCGAATCGTTCAGGAAGCGCTCAACAATGTGATTAAGCACGCCCAGGCGAGCGAAGTTATTGTGTCGATAAAACGTGACCCGCTCAGCATCTCCCTGTCCATTCATGACAACGGCCGCGGCCTTAACACCCGGGAGTTTCAAGACCTTCATAGCAAACGCGAGACAAAGCCAACACTTGGCCTCGTGAACATGGCCGAGAGAGCGAAACTACTCGCCGGTGAGATCAACATCCAATCAACCGCGGGTAAAGGCACGCGGCTAAGTCTCAGTTTGCCTGTGCCTCAATCTCAAACCCAAAGGCAGACACAATTCGCTGAGTAGGTAGTGGACGCTCGCGCTGCTTCCACAACGTCCCGAGTTCAGTCGGGATCTCGACTCAAGGACCGCCTTTCGACCTCTCGACGCACTTCCGGAATGCCTGTACAAATGCCATCGGAAGCCACACCCTTTTGCGTCTTAACATGTTGAGCAGACAGTCCATACGGCAGATCACTTGGCACGCCTCTCGCCTTCCTCAATGCCGCGGACTGAATGAATTATTCATATGCCGCAATGGCCATGACCTATGAATCTTCTGCCTATATCATCTTCGCCATGACCCTTTATCTTTTGCCACCCAAAACACAATCGTGAGAACTCGCAAAACGAATTGCGGCATTATCGGTGGGAGAAGATACCTGCCGACTAACCGGTGGATGGCTGACGAGCTACCGGGTCGCAACGTAAGCATTCCCGCTGCTGGGCGATGGGGTCGTGGCGACCGTGTGGCTCTGTGGCATGACGCCAGGCATGGGTTTATTGCCCGGCCAGTATTCGATCACCGTGCCGCGATAAGCGGGCCTCACCACCTGCGCAGTCGCATGCGACATTGGAGCGGTCTGAGGCCTCGTCACAGCGTATGTGCCCTGAGGATAGTTGTAGACGGCAGGAGTAACTCTCACCGTTTGAACTGTGCCCGAAGTTGTGGCGCCGGTTGGAGCCGCGGGTTGGGTAGGCTGAGCCGGTTGCACAGGGACAGAGTAGTAATAGCCACCCGCCGGTGGGTAAGCATAAGGATAGGGATAAGCGGGGTAACCGTAATAAGCGGGATACCCGAAACTGACACTGAAGCCCGGCCACCAGCCACCATACCAACCGCAATACCCTCCATGCCATCCCCCATAACCACAATAACCGCCGTGCCAACCGCCTCCGCAGAAGCCTCCGCCATGGAATCCATGCGCGTTGGCGCTGAGCGCGCCAGTGGTAAGAGCAAGAGCAAAACTCAACGATAATATGAAGCGTTTCATAAAAAAATTCGTTACGCGCCCGCGGTCACTTCCTAACATAGCACGTTTTGCAGTGGCGTAAAGACTCTTAGGTGTCATGAAAGTTTTCGTTTTGTTGCCCCTGAATGCTTCAGGTTTTTGGCATTGTTCGAGTCGTGGCGCCATTTGGGAAGGCGCGTGTACGCGATGAAACCCAATATGTTTGAGCTCCTGAGCGCGGCTGCGCCATTCTCGATGCGCAGTGTCGCCGGAGTGCTTGCCGTCATTGCCTTTCTGTTGAGCCAGGGCTGCAGTTCCACTCGGTCGGAAACCCCTGAGCAGAAGGAACGGCGCATCGCCGCCGAGCGCGCTAAATCCGCCCAAACCGTAAAGAGCTCCGTCGTAGGAAAGCAGCATCAAATCTCTATCCAAGAACTCGACCAACTGACTTACGGTTACGCAGACCGTTACTACACTGTCGTCGGTGACGCGGTGGACACGATCAAAAGAGGAAATCCGGATCCAATCCAGCGGCGGATGGCGCATCAGATTAAACTTAATGGTGTCCTCTCCATGAACGACATCGTCTCCGGCAACGATCCTTATTCGCAGGTCTTTGATCTGGTGGTGTCCGTCACATTGCAAAGCATTGTCCTTATCGATGAAAACGGCGCGGAAAAGGCCTTTGGCGATCGCGCTCCAGTACTAATCAAGGCCATGCGCACGATGCGCGTGGAAGCCTGGGACCTGGCCGCCAAAGTCCTCACCCAGGATGAGCTCGAGCTCCTTGATTATCTCATCCTCGAATGGCGACGCGCTCACCCCGATGTACAGCAGGTCGCGTTTATCAAGTTCGACAACTTTGCCGGAGTGCGCAGCGCCGGTTTGTTGACTGAACTTAAATCGGGAGGCGGATTCCTCGCGCCCTTGAGCGAGGCTAGCCAGGTGCTGAGAGATTGGGGCCGGCTCACCGACCGTGTCTTCTGGTATTCCAAACGCGCACCGAACATCGCCGCCATCCAAGCCGAAGGGGCGGTAAACGAAATCCTGGCCACCCCCGAGGTCAGTTCGATGCTGCAAACCGCGGATCGCCTCGGCAAGACGGCGGAAGCCGTCCCACAATCCTTGGATGCGGAGCGCAAGGCGATCGTCGCGGACATCGATGCCCGCCAGACATTGGTGACGAACACGCTCGCCGACCTGCGTCAGATCATGGCCAATGCCGATTCTCTGGGCCGCACCATCTCCCTGCTCGTGACCAACTTTCAGCAAACCCTAAACACCGTGGGAGACACTCTGAAAGTCGCCGATGCCGTCGGCACCCACCTCAATTTCGACAAGCCACCGGCACGCCCGTTTGATATTCAGGACTACACCGCGGCGATTCTCCGGTTCAACGAAGCGGTTACCAACCTGCAGCAACTCTCGGTCTCCGCGGATCAGCTCACCCGCTCCGAAGGCTGGAGAAACGGATTGCGCGATATCACGAATGCGACGGACCGGCGGACCGATCGTATCTTCACGAGACTTTGCCTCCTCCTTGGTCTCGCGTTTGTGCTGGCCATTATCTACCGCATTATCTCGATCCAACTCAGCCGCCGCCTGGTGCCTCCAATTCAGGAAAAGCAATGAAACGATTCGCCTTGGTTTTCCTGCTTATGTGCCTTCCCGCCAGGGCGGCCACGAACCAGCCCTCAATCGCGCTGCAGCTCGATGATAAGACGGTGATGGAGTTGACGGCGGGGCTTAAGCAGTACGATGCCCCATCGAAACTCGTGGGCAAACTGACCAGCATCGGAAGCGGCACCACCACCATTCTAATCAACCGTTGGGCGGCGGAGTTTGCCACGCTGCACCCTGAAGTGCAGCTCAATATCCAAAGCGGTGGAGACATCGAGGGACTTGCAAAATTCCTCGCCGGTCATGTCGATCTCGTGCCTATGAGCCGCCCCTTACCTGCCGCCGACGTCGCACGTTTCAAAACAAAGTTTGGTTACGAACCGTCGGAAATCGTCGTTTCCCAGGATGCGATTGGCGTCTACGTGAACAAAGACAATCCTATCGCCCGCCTCACCCAGCCGCAGCTCGAAGCCATTTTCTCGCGAAGTCCCAAAACTGCCGGCCCCTTGCCGGAATTCTGGCGCGACCTGGGTGTTTCCGGACCGCTAGCCGACGAGCGGATTGTCCGGGTAAGTCTTAATCAAGTGCAAGGGACCCACATGTTCTTTAAGGAGGAAGTCTTGCACGGCGCGGATTATCGCTTTGATGTGCAATTTTTAGAGGTGAACAGCTCGCTGGTCCAGGCGGCTGGAGCGGACCCCGCCGCTATCGCTTGCGCCAGCGTCATGTTCGGCACCGAGCGCACGCGTTTTGTTCCACTGCAGGGCGCCGATGGCACCTTCCTGCTGCCCAGTTACGGGAACACGGTAAACGGCCGATATCCACTTACCCGCCCAATGCGGATCGTTTTCAATCGCAAGCCCGACGGCACCATGAATTCGGTGGCTCGCGAGTTCCTGCGCTTCGCCGTGAGCCGACGAGGCCAACGAATCATCGCTCTTGCCGACAGCTACCCACTCACGCTCGAACAACAAACGGCAGCCCTGCGCGTTATTGGCGAAAACCCGCCATCGAAGGCGCAGTCGAAGCGCTGATTCAAAGTGCAGAGCTCAGAATCGCGCGTGCTGTCCGCTACTGAGTTTTGGACGTGTTGGTGGAACGTGGGTTTGGTGTTCATCAGCATCTGGTTGCCCAATGTGAACGCCGGCGACGCCACGCAGGATGAGGCCACAACGCTTTCGCCCTCGACTCAGGAATTGGCGAAAGAAAAGCACAATCCATTCGCGAATCAAATTACCATTCCGCTGCAACTTTCGAGCAGTCTGGATGTGGGTCCGGCAAACGGGACGGCTGGCGGGTTTAACGTCCAACCGGCGATCCCGGTCTCGCTGAGCCAGGATTGGATACTCATCACCCGGACGAGTCTTAGTTTGCTGGCCACCGAGCAGCCGCATCGAAAACTCGGCTTTGGTGACATTGAGTTTCAAACCTATCTTACGCCCGGATTCTTCGACAAATGGATTTGGGGCCTAGGGCCGGTCTTTTCTGCGCCAACCGCCACCGAGGCTTCATTGGGAACGGGCAAATGGTGCGCCGGACCGGCGGCGGGCCTGGTTTTCATCAGCGGACCGTGGGTGAATGGTATTCTGGCAAATCACATCTGGTCTTTCGCGGGTCAAAACGATCGCGCGGCGGTTAGCCAATCCACGTTCGAGCCGGTAATCAGCTATAATTTTGAGACCGGCTGGTTCCTGGGATTTGACTCGGCGATGACAGCGGATTGGAACGCACCTGCCGATAAGCGATGGACCATTCCGATAGGCCTTGATGTCGGCAAGGAATTCCAGATGAACAAACACACGCTGAGCGTCCAGTTTGGCACATATTATAATATTGAGCGCTCTGAAGGCGCGGCGAGGTGGCTGGTTCGGATACAGGTATCGCTCGTGTACCCGAGGAACAACTAAGTCGGTATTCCGACTCTGGAGCGACATATCGACCACGACAGGTGGTTTCGACTAAGCCTCTTCCGCGTTAGCCGCGGATCACATCTTATTCCATGTCAAGTAGTTATCATGCCAGCGAGCTTTGCTTAAAGACGCGGCATGATGATAGCTTGAAGCTGTCGAGGTGGCTGTTGTTGTCAGATTGGTTCAACTGCAACAGCAACACCTTCCATCTGATACGCGTCAGGGTGGCGCAGGCCACCATCGGGGACCAAGGGGTTAGCAAATCACAAATGGTTGTGAATTGAACGGGGAATGTTCGTTCGCAAGCAGATAACACTACAATAGGTCGTTTGTATGAATATGAAGTTTGTTTTAATGGTACCTTCCATTGCCGGCATCGCGACCCTGTTAGCAGGTTGCTCCTCAACTCCAACTGAAACGCCACCCTCGTACCAGGTGCCTTACTATCAGGGGCCGCAGGCATATCGGTATCCGCCCCAGCAAATAAGCGCGCCCCCTGCTGTGTCGGCGCCTCTCACGCCCCAGACTGCTCCTCCGGCCAGCACTTATACCCAGGCTCAACCCGCGCCCGCGCCGGATGCAACTCAGATGGCTCCCGCGCCACACATGGACTCCATACCGGCTTCACCTGGTCCGGACTACGTGTGGATGCCAAGCTACTGGACCATTGGTGTTGGCGGCGGCTGGGTGTGGGTAGGCGGGCACTACGTGCTCCGGCAAGGCGCTGCCGAAGAACAACTGCGCGCCGCCAGGGGGATGCTCGAACAGGCGCGCATTGGTTTATCGAGCAAGAAAGTTAGGAAGATCGACGACGCCATCGAAGAAATCAACGACGCGCTCAAGTCCAGGTAATACAACCTCACCCCGAGCGACCGGCTATTGGCGAACAACGGTTTGAGGTAGCATTTACTCAGGGTCTTGCCCAGGCGCTGCCAAACTGGATGTAAACGGCCGTGTTGTCCGGGCCGAAGGCAAGGTCCAGGCCCATGTGCAGGCCATAAGCGCGCGCGATCTCGTAACGGAACCCTGCGCCGCCGGTGACGATTGTTTGCGTGCTGTCGAAATGCTCGAAATGGTTCCAGGCCGCGCCGCCGCCGACGAAACCGACCAGGCTGAAGCGCTTCCAGAATTGCCATCTCAACTCCGTCTCAATCTGGGCGACGTCCTCGCCCTGGTACCGCAGAGTCGGCGCGCCCCGCAAGCTGATGTAGGGACGCAGGTAGAATGGTTCGTTGCCGAAACTGGCCGCGCCTTCCGCTCGCACCCCAAGGAAAATGGTCGAGCCCAGCGGCACAAATTGCATTGCGATCAGGTTGGCGCGCTGGAAATTGTTGTCGGCGCCGAAAGCCGGGCTGAAGAATCCTCCCGAGACTTCGAGATAGGTGCCGCGGTTCGGCGTGAAGAAGTTGTCGCGCGTGTCCCAAGTCAATGACGGTGTGAACCCGCCCACATTCGATTGGTGCTGAAATTGCGGCTCCCCAGGCGTGCCCGAAGGTTTGTCGAACGTGACCTCCGTCGCTGAGAAAGCATAGTTTAACCCCGCCCAAATGCGTGTGTCACCGAAACGATACTTGGCTCGTGCCGTGGTTCCCTTCGGCTCGAGGTTGTAACGTAGAGGATTGTTGCTTAACAAGGCGTCATTTCCGAGGCCGTAAAAGTCGAGGTTCACCGAAGAGTAAATGACGCCCACCAGGGTTTGGAGATGTTCGTCGAGCCAGTAACGCATGTCACCAGCCATGGTGCCCCACGTGCCGTTCTCGGTCCCAAAGCCAGCGACCATTGTCATATTGGGCCGGCCAAGTCCATCCTCTGCGTTGGGCAGTGGCTTGCTCAAAAACAGAAGTCCACCTGCTGCGCCATAACCTACGGCGGGCTCAGTGATCGGCGCCACTACAGGGATGAAACCGTATTTCTCCTCCAGGAACCCACTCACATCCAGCCAGCCGTCCTCCGGTGAACGAAACTTCGAGGACGAATTAGTTAGGCCACCGTCTGCAACGATATTGGTTTGGCCGCAAGCTAACGGCCCGGCGATGGCCAGCAAAAACCACACTGCTCCGACCCGTGCCAAGATAGCGTTTGGAAAACGCCAGCGGAGCGCGAGGGGTCCCCGCTCGCAGCGCCTGCGTGAATCCAGCTGCGAAGAATCAATTCCGGACGCCGTATCGCCGTACATGATGACAAAAGCTACTGAGGCCGCGGTTCTGTGTCACCAGCGAATGTCAGCACGTTCAAATCACCACTCCAACATCACAACAAACTGACCGGATTGACTGATATCCCCCATTAGATCAGGATTGGCTCAGCGCATAAGGACCCTCGACCATGCCGCACTTCATCATTGAATGTTCGGAAAGTGTGCTTCGGCAAAAAGCACCCGAAGAAATTATGCAGGCCGTGTATGACACCGCTGAAGCGACCGGGCTTTTTGCCTTGAACGACATCAAGGTTCGGCTTCGGCCTTATCAACATTTTAAGTTAGGCACCGACAAAAAGGATTTCATTCACATTTTCGGAAATATCATGGAAGGCAGAACCACGGAACAAAAAGCCAACCTGTCGAGCAAGATAGTCGAGCGACTGAACGCGATGCTCCCCGACCTCTCCATTCTCTCAATGAACATACGTGAATTTGAGAAAGCCACTTACTGCAATAAGGCGTTGATTGATCCCCGGAATAATGCCGGGGACCGGCACTTTGATGCTGAAGCGAGACACCGCAAGGGGCGATAAACCTGACGGAAAGTCGACCGGTCAACCTTTCCGCGCGGTCAGCCAGACACGCTCTCTTTCGTTGGCCTTTCTTAAGGTATTGGCAGATAGCGGCGTAGCGCCCGCCAAACCCCAACACAGTTGATTGGCATAGCTTTTGCCCAACAAACAGCTGCGCGGCGTTGTTCATTAGGCCGGTCGAGGGTCCGCCCTATTAATTGGGGAAGAACGCCGCGCCACAATAATGGGCAAACTGGAATAACGATCAGAACCAATCGTAACACGCACAACCTTAATGTATGAAATCAATGAAGAGGATTCTCAAAGCACTGCTGGTTTTGGGTATAGTCACAGTTACGGGCCAGTCAGTGATGGCTCAGACCAATGCGCCCGCCTCAAACGCCGGCTCCGACGAGACTAAGGAATTTCAGAAAGGCGAAATCGACATATCGCCCTTCGGCACGTATGTAGATCAGGCAGGCGGGAAATGGGGCGCCGGAGTTGCTGGCACCTATTTCATTACCGACAAGATTGGCATAGGTGCCGCCACTTATTGGACCGACACCGGCGGAACGTTTCTGGATAATATAGAATTTGAAAGCTATTTCCGGCTCCCCCTTAAGAAGTTAGCTCCTTACGGAGTGGCCACTCTCGGATACCAGTTTGACCGCGACTATTGGTTTGAGGCGCTCGGTGTCGGGCTGGACTTCCGAGCCTTCAAGCGCCTGGATGCATTCGCTGATTTTCAGTGGCGGATTGCCAACTCGTCCGCCTCGCAGAATGGCGCGTTCCTGCGGCTGGGCGTCCGATTTTCGCTCTGAGTCCGGGCAGAACTTCCTCGACTGGGTTCCTCCAAGCGCCACTCGGGCATCGGCACGAGTGGCGCGTTTGGTTTATTTGAATTCTTAGACGGTTTGGTGTTGCACCGTTATGCGCAGGCTTCTTCCCGGAGTATTTCGGCGGGGGGACGTTTCATGGAGGTGCCAGTTTCTCTCAGGAAGCAGGTCAGGATCAGAGCGAGGGCGACGCCACAGAGCAGCGGGGCGAAGCCGGCCTGGTAATGGGCCAAATCAAGCGCGTCTGCGCCATCGGAAACCTGGACAAGCCGCGAGCCGAACACTGGGCTAAGGAAGGCGCTGAAGGTGAAGTTGACGAAATTGATCACGCCGGTCGCCGAGCCGCCTAGCTCCGGAGGGTTCAATTCTTTGATGACGGTATAGGGCAGCATGGCTGCGCCAGAGGCGATGCCCATGACGATTCCCAGGACCGGCCCGCGCAGGATGGCGGGGTTGCCGAACAGGATCCAGGCGAACACGACCAGCAACACGATCGTGCCGCCAAAGATGACGGGTTTGCGCCGGCCCAAGCGATCGGAAATGAATCCCAGCAACGGGCAGCCGACCATCCAGCCGAGCGGCACGGTGGCCGCCAGCGACACCGCCTGTTGGTACTCGCGTCCGTGCGCTTCCTGTAGGAACCGCACGCCCCAGGTCATGCCGAAAATAGTTGTGGGAATGAAGAGCAACCCGGCAATGAAACCGCACAGGATGGATTGGGGGTTGAGAAACACTTTTTTGAGCGAGTTGAACATGTTCGCAAATCCGCCACCCCGGGCTGCGTCGGCCGGGCGCGATTCCCGGGGCAGGAAGAAGAGCAGGCAACCACTGATGGCCAAACCCGCAATGCCAGCGTAAATCCAGAACCGATTCCAGCTCAGCCCGCGCTGAATGAGCGGGCCGACGCAGAACTGTCCGGCCGACCCGCCGGCCATCCCAAACAATTGCGTGGCGCCGATAAACGAGGCGGCGGCGGAAGCGGGGAAACTCCGCGTCACGAGATAGACCGCGCCAATAAGGGCGAACACGCCTCCGGCGCCTTGAATGAACCGGCCGATCTGCGCGGCCAGGACGTTGCCGGTTCCGAACAACAAGGAGCCGATACCGACCAGTGCCGCGCCGATGGGAACCACGGATTTTGCGCCGAAGCGGTCCAGGGCGGTCCCGGCCACCAGGCTGAAGGGTGAATACCCGTAGTAAAACAGACCGACGATGGAGGCCACGCCCAGGGCATTGGCGTTAAACGCGTCCGACAATTGCGGCATCATTACGCTCGGCGCGGAGCGCAAGGCATACTGGTAGAAGTAGTAAACCGCCACCAGCAGCCACGCCGCAATTGCCGAGACAGGGAATCGTGAGCTCATTCGTTGGGCCACTTTTATTGCAACTGATTGCACCAGTGAGCCAGCGAGACGCTGCCAAAACCCGCAGGCGAGGACGCCCGCGCTACATGCGGATGCTCGATCATTTCTGGCGCTGTTTTATTTTCAGCAGAGCACGAGATTGGCAGCCAATCCCGCTTCGCTCGTTTCCTTGTATCTCGTGCTCATGTCGCGGCCGGTTTCCGCCAAGGTTTTGATGGTGGTATCGAGATCCACGCGATGGCGCGACTCGATCTCGTTGGTGGCGATCATGAACGCGGTCCAGGCTTTCACGGCGCCGAAGGCGCAGCGCTCGATGCAGGGAACCTGGACGTAGCCGGCGACCGGGTCGCAGGTCATGCCGAGGTGATGTTCGAGGGCGGACTCGGCGGCGTTTTCGAGGGTTTGCGGTGTGCTGCCCATGACCTGGGCAATGAACGCGGCGGTCATGGCGGAGGCGACGCCGATCTCGGACTGGCAGCCGCCCTCCGCGCCGGAAAGCGTGGCGTTGTGTTTGCACAGGTAACCGATGGCGGCGCCAGCGAGCAGCCCTTCCCGGACTTTGCCCATCGGGAGTTTCCGCTTGCTCTCGACGAGCGCATAGACGATGGCTGGCATGACGCCAGCCGAGCCGCCGGTCGGGGCGGTGATGACCAGGTGACCACGGGCGTTTTCCTCCGAACCGGCCAGGGCGCAGGCGGAGACCAAGGCAATGGCGCGGTCGCTCTCGTATTGATCGTCCTGGGCGCGCGCCCAAACAGTGGCGGCCTTGCTGTGCAGTTTGATCGGGCCGGGCAGGACGCCTTCCTTTACCGCCAGACCGGCCTTCACCGTGGCGAGCATCGCGCCGGCGATTTTGTCCAGGAACGCGTTGATTTCCTCTTCGGTTTTGCCGGAGATGGCCACTTCGTTCGCCATCATCAACTGGGCAATGGAGAGATTATTTTGCTCCGCGTGCTGGCGCAGCTCCTTCATCGTGGCGTAGGGATATTTCGGCTGGCCCTTCTTCGGCGGCGTGTAGCCCTTCCACTCATAGAATCCGCCGCCCGGAGAGTAATACTCCAACTCATATACTGCCGTGTCACCGGCCATGAGTTTACAGGTCATGGTGTTGGGGTGCGGGAAGTTGCCGTTAGGCGAATCATAGATGATGTCGGCCAGCGACAGATTGAAAGTCTTATCACCAAGCTTGACCGGATAGGATTGGTCCGGCTTTTCCTTCATTGCGTCGAGGAACAGCGGGTCAACGGTGGCCGGTTCGTTGCCCAGGAGGCCGGCAAGGGAGGCGCGCTCGGTGCCGTGACCTTTGCCGGTGGCGCTCAAGCTGCCATAGAGATGGACCTTGAGCCCAGTAGCTTTAGCGAGTTGGTCAGCGGGCAATTTGCTGCAACGCTGGTAGAAGTCGTAAGTGATCCGCATGGGCCCGATGGTATGCGAACTGGAAGGGCCCGGACCCACTTTGTAGAACTCGTCGATTACGGTCATGACCGGACCTTTGGATTGTTTAACGACGTTAAGGTCGGGAGAGAGCGTGGCGCCTAGTTTAGGCGCGCCTGCTTCCTTGGCCGCTTGCACGGCGCGCGCTTCGGGTGTCATGGTCCGGCCGGTCATGACCATGGCAGCGCCGATGACGGCGTTGCGCATCATAAAGGCGCGGCGGTTGATATTTGGCGGCAGCGCCGATTCCCCACCCGGCAAAGCGGAGGGGGCATTATCTTCGTTACGTGTTGTATTCATAGGTCGGTGGAATTCCTTTTCGTTATGAGGTTTATTGATTGGTGATGTACTTGAGATTGTTTGAAAGTAGCTGTTTGTTTTCAAAAAGCCTGGAGCCCTGCCGCGCGAAAGCGGGCCACGGCTTTATCCGTCGTTTCCCGTGAGGGCGGTTGGGTGTCCGCCAGTTGATATTCCATTTTCAATTTTTCCCATTTGAAGCGGCCCATTTGATGAAATGGCAGCACGTCGACGCGCTCGATAATCCCCAGGCTGGCGGCGAAGGCGGCAATGCGCTCCACCTCGGCCAGGTCGTCGGTCCAACCGGGCACCAACACGAAGCGCACCCAGGCGGGCCGGCGAAGGGCCGCCAGGCGGCGGGCGAATTCATGGACCGGTTTATTGCTCATGCCCGTAAGCCGCTCGTGCAGATCGGGAGTCATGGCCTTCAAATCCAGCAAAACGAGGTCGACGGAATTCAGATCGGCGTCGCTCAAGCGCTCGCCGAGGTAACCATTGGTATCCAGGGCGGTGTGAACACCCATTTTTTTGGCCTCGCGGAATACATTGAGAACAAAACGATGCTGCATCAGGGGCTCGCCGCCGCTGATGGTCAGGCCGCCTTTCATGGTTTTCAAACTTGGCGCGTATTTGCGTAGTTGCTCGGCCGCGCGCGCCACGGTTACGGGCATTCCGTTGGTCATTTTCCAGGTGTCGGGGTTGTGACAATAAACGCAACGGAACTGGCAGCCGGTGAGCCAGGCCACGACGCGCACGCCTGGGCCATCAACAGCCGAGCCGGTCGTGAAGGAATGAACGAAACCGGAATCGCCGCTCTCGAGCGCGGCACGGATATTCGGTTCGCCAACTTGCTCGCCGAGCGAGACGCGCAGATCGTAAGGACTCGCGAACAGCGGCACTTCAGGATGGGAGAGCGTATCGGCCATAGACTCAACTGGCGCCGTGGAAAGTGCGGTTGATGACGTCCATTTGCTGCTCGCGGGTTAGCCGGATGAAATTCACCGCGTAACCGGAGACGCGAATAGTGAGCGAGGGATATTTCTCTGGATGGTCCATAGCATCGAGCAGCATCGCGCGGTTGAGGACGTTTACATTGAGGTGGTAGCCAGTGTCGCCGAAGAATGAATCCATGATGCCCACGAGATTCGCGACCTGATCCTCTGAGGTGCGGCCGAGTCCTTCCGGCACCATCGTAGTGGTGAGAGAAATTCCATCGGCGGCGTCGCGATAGGGAATCTTGGAGACGGACGCGGCGGAGGCCAGGATGCCGTGGGAATCGCGGCCGTGCATGGGATTGGCGCCGGGCGCGAAAGGCTCGCCTTTGCGGCGGCCATCGGGCGTGTTCCCGGTGCCTTTGCCGTAGACCACGTTCGAGGTGATGGTCAGGACAGACTGAGTATGGATGGCATGGCGATAGGTGGGATGCTTCCGCAACTTGCTCATGAACATCGAGACCACCGCGCCCGCCATTTGATCCACGCGATTGTCGTTGTTGCCGAACTTCGGAAAATCCCCTTCGGTTTGATAATCGGTGATGAGCCCGGTTTCATCGCGAGTGACCTTCACGCGCGCGTGCCGAATGGCCGACAGACTGTCAGCAACAACCGAAAGCCCGGCGACGCCGAAGGCCATCGTCCGAACGGGGGCGTAATCGTGCAGGGCCATCTCGATGCGTTCGTAAGAATACTTGTCGTGCATGTAATGGATGATGTTCATCGCATTCACATACACGTCGGCAAGCCACTCCATCATGCGCTCGAACTTCGCGGTGACGTCGTCGAATTCGAGGTAGTCGCCTTTGACCGGATCAACAGCCGGTCCGATCTGTTTGCCGGTGAGCTCATCGCGGCCGCCGTTGATGGCATAGAGAAGGCATTTGGCGAGGTTGGCGCGCGCGCCGAAAAACTGCATCTGCTTGCCCATGAGCATGGGGGAAACGCAGCAGGCGATCGCGCCATCGTCACCCCAGGCGCTGCGCATCAGGGAATCGCTCTCGAATTGCAGCGCGCTGGTGTCAATGGCGACCTTGGCGGCGAACTTGCGGAAATTCTCCGGCAACCGCGGGCTGTACCAGATCGTGAGATTGGGTTCGGGGGCCGGGCCAAGGTTGTAGAGCGTATGGAGGAAACGGAAACTCGTTTTAGTGACCAAGGGACGTCCATCGTCGCCCATTCCGCCGATGGATTCCGTCACCCAGGTCGGGTCGCCTGCGAACAAGTCGTCGTATTCCGGCGTGCGCAGAAAACGGACGATGCGCAGCTTGATGACAAAATCATCAACAATCTCCTGGGCCTGATCCTCAGTTAGCGTACCCTCGACCAGATCGCGCTCGAAGTAGATGTCGAGGAAGGTGGAGGTGCGGCCCAGGGACATCGCGGCGCCGTTCTGCTCTTTGACGGCGGCCAGGTAACCGAAGTAGAGCCATTGCACGGCTTCTTTGGCGGTTCGCGCGGGAGCGGAAATGTCGAAGCCATAGTTCTTCGCCATCGAGAGCAGCTCCTGCAAGGCGCGGATCTGTTCGCTCAATTCTTCGCGGTCGCGAATGATGTCCTCGGTGGACATGACGGAGTCGAGCGCCGCCTTTTCCTTTTCTTTTTGCTGGATCAAGCGCGTGACACCGTACAGCGGGACTCGCCGGTAATCGCCGATGATGCGGCCCCGGCCATAGGCATCCGGCAGGCCGGTTAGAATATGGGAGCTCCGGCATTTGCGAATGTCGGCAGTGTAGGCATCGAAGACACCGTCGTTATGGGTCTTGCGATATTTACTGAAGGTCTCAACCAGGCGGGGATCCGCCTCAAAATTGTATGCCTTTAACGAGCTGAGGACCATGCGCAGACCGCCATTGGGCATAACCGCGCGTTTAAGCGGAGCATCGGTTTGGAGTCCGACGATGACTTCGTTTTCGCGATCGATGTAGCCAGGCGGGTGGGCGGTGATGGAACTGGGCACCTGCGAAACGTCGAGCACACCTTTCTTACGTTCCTGGACGAAGAGCTCTTCGAGCTTGCGCCAAATGCCTTTGGTGCGTTTGGTTGCGGGAGCAAGGAAGGCTCCGTCGCCATCGTAGGGCGTGTAGTTTTGCTGGAGGAACCAGCGCACGTTGATATCGCGCTGCCAAAGTCCGGGCTTGAAGCCGCGCCAAGGATTGGGAGTTTTTGTCTCTGTTTTTGGTTCGAGTTCAGAAGTAAGCATAGGTCAATCGACTGGTCTCAGTTAGATGGCTGGAACGGGTGTTTGGCGGCGACGTCTGCGCTTGGGATTTTTTTCGGGGGAAGGCAGGTGCTGTGTCGCAGTGTCACTGGAGCCACGCGTGAGCACCACCACTGAACGCGCGCCGACTTCATAATCCAGCGTCGCAAGCGGTTGTTCCTCACCAGGGATCGCAACGTCCTGCGGCGAAGCGAGAGCGGTATCGACCACGCGCAACCATTGGTCTGGATTCCCTTCCTGAATTCGAAAATGCATTGCCTGTTCGTGGGCATTGATCATGACGTAAAGGTCCGCTTCATCGAATTGAGCACCGCGCAAACGCCACGCGAGGCTGCGTGACTCGGTTGAAAGATCCGGTGCTCCGTCCGCTCCGTACCACTGCAAGTCTTCTCGCCAGAACCGGCTCCGCCCCAGCATTCGCCGCGATTTTCGGAACGCGATCATCTGCTTGAAAAAGCGAAACATGTCGCCGTTCCGGCGCAGTCTATCCCAATCGAGCCAGGTGGTTTCATTATCCTGATTGTAGGGATTGTTGTTGCCGCGCTGCGTGTTCAGAAACTCGTCCCCGGCGCAAAACATGGGTGTGCCGTTGGCCAGCATCAGCAAGGCAAAGAGGTTCTTTACCTGGCGTCGGCGCAGAGCCAGCACTTCCGGCGGCGCCTGGTCATCGCCTTCCCAGCCGCAATTCCAGCTCAGGTTGTTGTCGCAGCCATCGCTGTTGTTGTGGCCATTGGCCTCATTGTGCTTGCGATCGTAGGCAACCAGGTCGTAAAGGCAGAAGCCGTCATGCGCGGTCAGGAAATTGACGCTCTGGTAGGGATGATAGACGTCCGGCGGCCGGTCGGGAAAAAGATCGTCACTGCCGTATATACGCGCCATCAAGGGGCCGACCTTTGCGGTGTCGCCCTTGACAAACGCGCGCAGGTCATCGCGGAACTGGCCATTCCATTGCCGCCAGGTCAGCCCGGGAAAGCTTCGCCCGAGCAGGTACGCACCGATATCCCAAGCCTCCGCAACGAGCCTCACGTCCATTTGCGCCGCCATAACGCCAATCTCGTGAATCAGCGCAGGAAATCCCATATCGATATTGCCTTGGGCGTCGCGCGCAAAAACCGAGGCCAGATCGAAACGGAAACCATCCACACCCATCTCGCCGGCCCAGTGCCGCAAACTGCGCAGCACCAAGCCGCGGGTGACGGGGTGTGCGCACCGGGTTGTGTTGCCGCAACCGCTGTCGTTGCGATAGTTCCCGTCGGGTTGCACCAGGTAATAGCTGCTGTTATCGACTCCGCGCATGGAATAGGTTGGCCCGCTCTGGTCTCCCTCGGCGGTATGGTTATAGACCACGTCCAGCCACACTTCGATGCCGGCCTGATGGAACGCGCGGACCATCTCCTGAAACTCGCGCGCGGCGTTGCGCACGCCATAGCTCTGATGCGGCGCAAAGAAATTCAGGGTCATATAGCCCCAGTAATTTCCTTCTTGCGGATCGAACTGCTGGACGGGCAGCAGTTCCACCACAGTTACCCCAAGTTCTTTCAGGTAGGGGATCTTCTCGGTCAATCCAAGGAAGGTTCCGCGTCTCTCGGCAGCGACTCCGGAATTGGGTCGGGCCGTGAATCCCTTCACGTGGAGTTCATACACGATGGTGTCGTGCTCGTGGCGCGGCGGTTTTGTATCACCCCAATCAAAGGCCTCACTTGCATTGGGCAAAACGCCCAAGGGTGCCTGTCCGTCATTGGAGCCTGGGCGGCAGGCAGCCTGGCGGGAAAACTCCTTCGGGAAATGTACCGCCGAAGCGAAGGGATCGAGCAGGACTTTTTCGGGATCGAATCGGTGGCCATAGGCCGGCTCGCGAGGGCCATCAACGTGGTATGCGTAGAATCGGGCCCCTGGAGCCGAGGATTCCGCAACGAAACAGTGCCAAATGGGACCGGTTTTGTTTTTGATGGGATCGCAGACAAACTGAAAAACCGGCGTTTCGAGATTCTGCTCTGAGTAAAGCAGCAATGTGACCACGGATGCGTGGCGGGAAAAAAGCGCGAAATTCCAGGCACGCTCGGAGTCGACCCAGCTCGCGCCGAGCGGAGCAGGAGCGCCCTCCGCCCGCTCCCAGGATTCCACAGTGCGCAAATAACCAGTAAGGCTCATCGGGGTTTAGTTGGTTAATCGAGGGGGCAGGGTGGGGTTTGCCAGATCTCCTTTGCATATTGGGCGATGGTGCGGTCGCTGGAGAAATTGCCGGAGGCGGCGATGTTCAGCACCGCTTTACGCGACCAGGCATCCGGATCGGCATAGAGCGCGCCCAACCGCGCCTGAGCGCCGCTATAGCTGGTCAGGTCGGCGAGGTGCAGGTAATGATCCCCCTGGCGCAACAAGGCGTCGAGAATGGGTTGGAACACACCGGGCTCGTGTTGACTGAACTGGTTGGCCGCGATGAGGTCCAACGCGGCACGTGTTTCCGGATCATGGTCGTAGTGCCAGTGCGGATCGTAAAACGAACGGGACTCGGCGACTTCCTCGGCGCTCAGGCCGAACAGGAAAAAGTTCTCTTCTCCCGCGGCCTCAGCCATCTCAATGGTCGCTCCATCGCGTGTGCCAATCGTGAGCGCACCGTTCATCATAAACTTCATATTACTGGTGCCGCTGGCTTCATAACCAGCGGTGGAGATTTGCTCTGAAACATCACTGGCCGGAATCAGGCGCTCGGCAATCGAAACGCAGTAATCGGGCACAAACACCACTTTGAGCCGCTCGCGCACCGCCGGGTCGCCCGCGATCGTGTCGGCCAAACTGTTGATGAATTTAATGACGAGCTTGGCGAACTGGTAGGCGGGAGCGGCTTTGCCGCCGAAAAAGAACGCCCGCGCGGGCATGTCTAATTTCGGGTTCTCGCGGAGCCGGTTGTAAAGGACTACAATATGGAGCGCATTCAGGAGTTGACGCTTATACTCATGGATACGCTTGATCTGCGTATCGAAAATCGCTTCCGGGTCGACGCCCTGGCCCGTCGCGGATTTGAGCCAGGCTGCAAAACGGGCTTTGGCTTCGCGTTTAGCCTGACGAATTGCGGCACAAAAAGCCTTATCTCCGGCCAGCCGCTTGAGTTTTTGGAGTTCATTCAGATCAGTAATCCACCCATCGCCAATGGCCTCGGAGATGACACCGGCCAGCGGCGGATTGGCCATGAGCAGAAAGCGGCGTTGAGTGACGCCATTGGTCTTGTTGTTGAAGCGTTCGGGAAAAATTTCGGCAAAATCCGGGACCACTGTCTTCTTCAACAGCCCGGTATGAATCGCAGCCACGCCATTGACACTATGCGAACCCACAATGGCGAGATTGGCCATGCGCACTTTTTTTGGCTCTCCTTCCTCGATCAGACTTACGCGGGCTACCCGGGCATCGTCACTACGATATTTAGTCCGGACCTCATCCAGGAACCGGCGATTGATCTCGTAGATGATTTCGAGTTGGCGCGGCAGCAACGTTTCAAACCACGGCAGCGGCCATTTCTCGAGCGCCTCCGGCAGCAAAGTATGGTTCGTATATGCCAGGGTTCGCCGAGTGAGATCCCAGGCCGTATGCCATCCAAGCTTCGCCTCATCGAGGAGGATGCGCATCAACTCCGGCACGGCCAGGGCAGGATGGGTATCATTGAGTTGCAACGCCACCTTTTCCGGCAGGGCCGCCCAGTCGTTGCCCGCCGCGCGGAATCTACGGACGCCGTCAGCCAGGGTGCACGCCACCAAAAAATATTCCTGGAGCAAACGCAAGCCACGGCCGGCGGAGGTTGAGTCGTCCGGGTATAACACCCGAGTGAGGGTTTCAGCGCTGAGGGTTTCAGCCAACGCTCCAACGAAATCGCCGCTACTAAACTGCTGAAAATCGAAATACTCCGGGGCCGCCGCGGCCCACAAACGCAACGTGTTAATTGTTTTTGCGCCGTAACCAATAACCGGCCGGTCATAGGGAACTCCAATAAGAGTCGAGGGCCGGCCACGGATTACTCGGAGGGCGCCATCGCGAATATCGAACGAGCAGCCCAGAGAGACCTGGACGGTTTCGTGAGGTCGCGCCACCTCCCATGGGTCGGGCCGAGCGAGCCAATGGTCGGGCTGCTCGAGTTGCCGGCCGTTCCGCACGGCTTGTTTGAAGATGCCATATTCATAGCGCAACCCGCAGCCCATGCCGGGAATCGCCAGCGTCGCCATCGAATCCAGGAAACAGGCCGCCAGCCTGCCCAAACCTCCATTTCCCAGGCCGGCATCGGGTTCCTCCTCGAGGATCGATAGAGGATCGATGTTTTGCTCATTGCAGAATTTCTGCCAGAAAGGCTCGAGCATCAGGTTGGTAAGGTTGTTTGCCAACGCACGGCCCATGAGGAACTCCAAAGAGAGGTAGTATACCCGTTTTACATTTTTCTCGCGGTATGTCTGTTCGGTCATGACCCAGCGTTGCGACAGGAGATCGCGGACCGACCGCGCCACGGCTTCAAATTGGTCCCGCGGAGTAACCTCTTTGGACGACACCACGTGGTCGAAAGCAAGATGGCGTTCATACAGTGCGTTACCGCTCCCAGAGAATTTTACGGGACCGCAGTTGAAACGCGCGAGCAGGGCGGCTGGAGAAATTGCTTTGGCGGCTTTCATTTCGGGTTCATTTTCACGGACGCAATCGCTTCGCGTAAAACGGCGGCACTGCGGCGGAGGGCTTCCTCCTCGCTTGCATTCAAGGGCAATCGCATGGTTGCTATGGCGCCTTGGCCGCCAACGATGTGAGGCAACGCCAGGGTGACGCCTTCACAGCCGGGCACGCCGATGATCCGCGTGCAAATTGTCAGGATGGCGCGTTGGTCGTGAAGCAGTACGTCCACGATCCTGGCTACCGCGCTGCCGATGCCGTAATAAGTGGCGCCCTTGCCGGCAATGATGTGGTAAGCCGCCCGCCGGACATTTTCTTCAATCGCCTGGCGATCTTTTTCGGTAAGGGGTTTGCCGTGGACCTTTGCAAACTGGTCGAGATTGAACCCGGCAATGGTGGTTTGCGACCAGGCCAGCACTTCGGAATCGCCGTGCTCGCCGACGACGTAACCGTGCACATGATGGGGATCGACGTCGAAATGGCGTCCGAGCAGCGCGCGGAAGCGCGCCGAGTCGAGCGTCGTGCCTGAGCCGATGACGCGCGTGTGGGGAACGCCAAATTCAGCGGCAAACTGAGCTGCCAGATGCGTCATGATGTCCACCGGATTGGTCACGACCAGAAGCACCGCGTGTGGCGTGTTGCGCAACACGGAGGGGATGATTTGACGAAAGACCTCGGCATTGCGTTGCAGCAGTTGAAGTCGGGTTTCACCCGGCTTTTGTGCGACCCCGCCCGCAATAACCACCACCGAGGCGCCAGAGAGGTCGGGATAGTCGCCAGCTCGGATGGTCAATGGATGCGCGAAAGGCACCGCATGGTAAATATCGTTCGCTTCTGCCTCGGCACGGGCATGGTTAAGATCGACCAAAATAATTTCCCGGCCAACCCCGCTCATGACCAGAGCATAGGCCGAAGTCGAGCCCACCATTCCACAGCCAACGATGCCGATTTTCATAACTCCATTATTTCCATTCGATGGCTGCTTTCGGTGGCGTTTGGAACGGGAGGTTGAGTGAAGATTGCGAAAGCGCCCGGGAGGCGGTTGGCGCGAACCCAATTCTTGACAAAAACTTTCCACGAGGAGGCTGACTTTGGCTGGTGGACTGGCGTGACGCCGGAAGAGAAAAGCAAATCCTTGGCGGTTTTAGCACGAGGGCAGATGGCCACGATCCAAACCGGCAGATGAAAAGCGGAGAGCCGCCGGGCCGAGGTGCCGTCCTCGGCGCAGGTAAACACCGCGGCGGGTTTTAAGTATTCGAGACTTGCTTCGACGCTCACATGAATGAGGTGCATGGGGAGGACCTTGCCGGTTAGATCCACGCCGGCAAACATATCCTTCACAGTCACTTGGCTCCGGGTCGCTTCCACTTCGGCCGCGATGCGCGCCAGCATTGCTACGGCTTCCACTGGGAATGCGCCCATGGCTGATTCTCCGGACAACATGACACAATCAGTGCCGTCGAGAATCGCGTTGGATACATCGGTGGCTTCAGCCCGCGTCGGCAAGCGATAGGTCGTCATCGATTCCAGCATCTGAGTGGCGGTGATGACCGGTTTGCCGTGCTGATTGGCGCGGCGCATGATCTGCTTTTGGACCACGGCAATTCGTTCGATGGGCACTTCCACACCCAAATCGCCGCGGGCGATCATGAGGCCGTCGGCGGCATCGAGGATTTCATCCAGCCGATCCAGCGCGCGCGAACGCTCGATTTTCGCAATCACAAACGGGTTGTGGCCCAATTCCCGCGCGGCCTGCCGCACGGCAATAATGTCGGCGGCGTTTTCCACAAACGATTGGCTCACTGCGTCGACGCCGTGCTCGAGAGCGAACTTGAGACATTCGCGGTCACGGTCGGTAAAGGCGCCGATTCCGAGGTCAATCCCGGGAAGATTCAATCCTTTGCGGGAGCGCAATTCGCCGCCGACCTTAACCTCGCAAATCACATCGTTGCCTCGAACACCATTCACCTGCAGTTGGATGTAGCCGTCATTTAGGGAAAGCAGGTCTCCCTTTTTTACCACTTTCGGCAGGCGCGCGAAGCTGACCGAGACTCGCTGCTGGTCGCCGGAGATTTCGTCCGTCGTGAGGGTGAACTTGTCTCCTGCCTTGAGACGGATGGATTCGACCGTCAGATTGCCGATACGCATTTTCGGGCCGGACAAATCGGCCATGATAGCCACCTGCCGGCCGGCCCGCTTTGCCGCCGCGCGAATGTTGGCGATGTTTTTACCGTGCCGATCGAAATCGCCGTGGGAAAAATTGAGGCGCGCGACGTTCATTCCGGCCCGGATCATCTGTTCGAGAACTTCGAGGGATTCCGACGCCGGACCGACAGTGGCCACGATTTTCGTTTTGTGGCCGGGCAGACCGCCTGCACTCATAAGTTGTCACCTTCCGTCGAGCTGCGCCGGGCGGCCGTGGCCGCTTTTTGGCCCCAGCGCCAATTCAGCACAAACGGATGGTCCTCGCCGCGCTCATTGATGTATTGGCGGTGGTCAATCAGCGCGTTGCGGATGGCCTGTTTGGCGTAGGCCGCGCGGGACCCAAGTTGTGGCAGGCGATCGATTACATCCTGCACGAGGTGAAAGCGGTCGAGCTCGTTGAGCACCACCATGTCGAAGGGCGTTGTGGTTGTGCCTTCCTCTTTGTAACCCCGGACATGGAGGTTTTTATGGTTGGTTCGACGATAGGTCAGCCGATGGATGAGCCACGGGTACCCGTGAAAAGCGAACACGACCGGTTTGTCCTTGGTAAAAAGCGTGTCGAAATCAAGATCGTTCAGGCCATGCGGGTGCTCGCTCGAGGGTTGGAGTTTCATCAGGTTCACCACGTTGATGACTCGCACCTTCAACTCCGGCACATGCTGCCGCAGCAGGTCCACGGCGGCCAGGGTCTCGAGCGTGGGCACATCGCCGCAGCAAGCCATCACGACGTCCGGCTCGCCCCCTTTGTCGCTGCTGGCCCATTCCCACATGCCGATGCCGGCGGTGCAATGTTTGACCGCTTCATCCATGGTCAGCCACACCGGCGCCGGTTGTTTTCCGGCCACGATCAGGTTGATATAATTGCGGCTGCGCAGGCAATGGTCGGTCACCGAGAGCAGGCAATTAGCGTCGGGCGGCAAATAGACGCGAACCACCTCGGCTTTCTTGTTCACGACATGATCGATGAAACCCGGATCCTGGTGGGAGAACCCGTTATGATCCTGACGCCATACATGCGAGCTC
>CAZUVM010000071.1:0-26613 GCA_964623885.1 uncultured Verrucomicrobiota bacterium | reverse complement strand
GGTCGATTCGTTCGTACTTGTATCCAATCCAGACTCCGTGGTGGCCATCATCGCACACGGACTCAACCACCCAGCCCTGAGTGCCCTCGAGGACATCAAAGCTTTGCGGTGTAACCCGGTTCAGGCCGCCGCCGTTGCTGCCCACCCAAAGGCTGCCTTCCCGGTCGACTCTCAGCGTCCATATGGTGCCGTGGGGCAAGCCATCCACGTGCTTGAATTGACCATCGTCGTCTTGCCACCACACGCCGTCGCCATACGTGCCGACCACCAGCCGGCCATCCCGATCTTCGACTGCGACCAACCTTGGCACTTCGCGCCAAGGATAGGCGCCGTAATCGCGTTCGAGATGGTCCAATTTCCACTTTTGAATTCGATGATTGCCCAGGCTCCAATAACCGCCGCGCTTGCTCGCGACGAGCAAATCGACGTTGCTCGAAGAGAACTCGTAAGGAACAGGAAACACGGCCGAGGAGGGAACGGAGCTGGAGACCGGCCCCATCCCCAGCAGGCGGCCATCGAGCGACGCGATCCAGATGATCCCATTATCATCCACCAACAACGCCCGGCAACCGCTGACGATGAGTTGCGCTTTACCGTCGGCATAACGGTAGACATTGCCATTGGCGGTACGGAACCAGACACCGTGCTGTGGGTCTTCGCAGACGTTGACCACGGGTCCTTCTCGTGCGCCTCCGGCGAGAGGCACGCTAGCCACCTTGCCTTCTTGCGGGAGCAGAAATATTCCGGCATTTTCCGTCCCGACCCAGAGAGTGCGGGAATGGTCCTCGAATAGGAGGACGATCTTGCTATCGCTCAGGCCCAGGGCATCGTTCCCTTTATAGCGTTTGAAGCGCACCCCGTCGAACCGCGCTAGACCATCGCCGGCTCCGACCCACAGGTAGCCGTCGCGCGTTTGCGTCAAGGCGATGACGGACATTTCCGGAAGGCCTTTCTCCGTGTCCCAACCGTCGATGGCAAAGTGCGGTTTCGAAGCTGCCCAAAGCGGGAGAGCGGCCGCCCAAAGCTCGAGCCAGGCGGCGGCAACTCTCCAACAGGTTTTCGGCATACCGCTGCATGAGGGTGCCTTTTGGGGAAAGGAGATGCAAGCGCGGGCAGGGCCGGGAGCTGGAAACCCGAAGGCCGAGGGGCGAAAGAAAGGCGAAGACCGAGAGTTGAATTTCGGACTGAACTTCCGACAGTCAACGCTGAACTTCCAACATCGAAGTGAAATGCCGGCGGGGACGCCGGCGCAATCCGCAGGCGAGACGCCCGCGCCACATAAACACGAATTGCCGAAGAGCCGAAGGCTGAATCAACCTCCTCAACGTTTGGGCGCGCGGGGTTTGAACCCTGGGGAAGGATTACCATTAAGAGGGAATGAGGGCCCCTCACACCATCCGATGAGGAGAGGAGGAATCCATCCGCTGTTCGGATTCCGGACGCAAATAAAAAGCCGCCGCGGTAGACCGAGGCGGCTGAGAAATTGGGGACGCCGAGGACGGCGTCCCTACCGGAAAACTTCTGCCAGGAATTACTTCTTGGCCAGGCGGTTTTTGCCCATTTTCTTCGGGGCAGTCAGGCGTCTGATCTGACCGTTGTGTTTCACTGCCTTTTCCTCAGATTCAAGGGCGGCCTGTGCTGCGGCCAGGCGTGCCACGGGCACGCGGAACGGAGAGCAGCTTACGTAAGTGAGCCCGATCCGGTGACAGAATTTCACGCTGTCAGGATCACCACCGTGCTCGCCGCAAATGCCGAGCTTGATCTCGGGGCGTGTGCTTTGGCCCTTCTCGACGGCGATCTTCATGAGCTGGCCGACGCCGGTTTGGTCGATGGAGGCGAACGGGTTTTTCTTCACGATTTCGAGTTCCTGGTACGGAGGCAGGAACGAACCGGAATCGTCGCGGCTCATGCCGAGGCAGGTCTGTGTGAGGTCGTTGGTGCCAAAGCTGAAGAACTCGGCGGTTTGGGCGATCTCATCGGCGGTCAAGGCGCCGCGCGGGATTTCAATCATAGTGCCGACCATGTAGCTCAGTTTGACCTTCTTTTCGGCCATGACTTCCTTGGCGACGCGATGGACTAACTCGACCTGGAGATCCAGCTCCTTCTTGAACCCGACCAGCGGGATCATGATTTCCGGCTTCACCTTAATGCCTTTTTTCTGCACTTCGGCGGCGGCCTCGAACACCGCGCGGGCCTGCATCTCAGAGATTTCAGGATAGACCAGGCCGAGGCGGCAACCGCGGAAACCAAGCATCGGATTGAACTCGTGCAGCTCTTTGACGCGCTGCGCGATTTTGTCGACGCTGATGCCCATCTTCTCGGCGAGCAGGTTCTGCGCGGCATGGTCGTGCGGCAGGAATTCGTGCAGCGGCGGGTCGAGGAAACGAATCGTGGCCGGCAGGCCTTTGAGTTCTTCGAAGATGCCGGCGAAATCGCCCTTTTGGTACGGAAGCAATTTGGCGAGGGCCTTCTTCCGATCTTCCTTGGATTCCGCCAGGATCATTTCGCGCATGGCGTCGATACGATTGCCTTCGAAGAACATATGTTCCGTGCGGCAAAGACCGATGCCGGTAGCGCCAAAGCCGACGGCGTTGGCCGTTTGTTCCGGCGTATCGGCGTTGGTGCGGACTTGCAAGCGAGTGACCTTGCTGCACCAGCCCATGAGCTTGGCGAACATCTGGTACGTCTGGCTCTCTTTGCCGTTCAGCGATTTCTCGACGAGGACCTGAACGATCTCCGAAGCAGCAGTCGGCAGTTCGCCGGCATAGACGTTGCCGAGCGTGCCGTTAATCGAGAAGTAATCACCTTCGTTGTAAGTCGTGCCGTCGACGGCGACGGTCTTGGAGCTGTAATCGATTTGCAGCGCCGAAGCGCCGCACACGCAGACTTTACCCATCTGCCGAGCCACGAGGGCGGCGTGCGAGCTGACGCCGCCTTTGGCGGTAAGGATGCCTTCGGCGGCGATCATGCCGCGGAGGTCTTCGGGCGAGGTTTCATTGCGAACGAGCAACACCTTCTCACCCTTGGCGGCGGCTTCAACCGCACGCTCGGCATTGAGGTAAACCTTGCCAGAAGCGGCGCCCGGACCGGCGGGCAAACCTTTAGCGATTACCTTGGCGGCTTTCTCCGCTTTGGCGTCGAAGATGGGGGCCAGGAGCTGATCGAGCTGCTCGGAGGGGTTGCGCTTGATGGCCGTTTTCCAGTCGATCAATTTCTCGGTCACCATGTCCATCGAGAACTTGAGGGCGGCCATCGCGGTGCGTTTGCCGTTGCGGGTCTGGAGCATGAAGACTTTGCCGTCCTGGATAGTAAACTCGAAGTCCTGGACGTCTTTGAAGTGCTTTTCGAGCGTGGCGCGGATCCCCTCCAGTTCATCAAATGCTGCCGGCAGGTGGTTCTTGAGCTGCGCGACGGGCTCCGGAGTGCGCACGCCAGCAACTACGTCTTCTCCCTGGGCATTGATCAGGAACTCGCCGTAAAACTCCTTCACGCCGTTGGCCGGGTTGCGGGTGAAAGCAACGCCTGATCCGGAGCGGTCGCCGGTATTGCCGTAGACCATCGCCTGGACGTTGACGGCGGTTCCCCATTCCGTGGGGATGTTATATTTGCGACGATAAACCTGGGCACGGTCGTTCATCCACGAGCCAAACACAGCGCCGACAGATCCCCAAAGTTGTTTCCAGGGATCTTGCGGAAACTCCTGGCCCGTGCGTTCAGCAATGAGCTTTTTGAACCGGACGACAAGTTCCTTGAGGTCTTCCACGGTGAGCCTTGGGTCTTCGATATCCTCGTGATAGCGCTCGTGCTTTAGAGCATGAATGACGGTTTCGAACGGCTCATGATCTTCGCCGGGGCGCTTCTGCACGCCCATGACGACGTCGCCGTACATCTGAATGAAGCGGCGGTAGCAATCCCAGGCGAAGCGCTCGTTTTTGGTGGCATTGACCAGCGACAGAACCGTGTCATCGTTCAAGCCGAGGTTGAGGATGGTGTCCATCATGCCAGGCATCGAATCCCGCGCGCCCGAACGGACGGAGACCAGCAGGGGCATCGCGGCCTTGTCGCCGAATTTCGTGCCCATGATTTTCTCGATGAAGGCAACACCTTCGGCGACCCTGGGGGTCAGCTCCTTGGGGTAGCTTTTCTTATTCTGATAGTAGTAGGTGCAAACCTCGGTGGTGATGGTGAAGCCCGGAGGCACTGGCAGGCCGATGCGGCTCATCTCCGCCAGGTTGGCGCCTTTGCCGCCCAGCAAGGGCTTCATCGTGCCGTTGCCATCGGCTTTCTTGTTTCCGAACAAATAAACGTATTTCGCTTTAGCCATAAAAAATGATTCCAGTTTAGGTCATCAGGGTCACTCGGGATACGTCCTGAGAAACGGTTGCTGACTCTAACAAAGCCACCCCGGGTGTCAACGGACGAGTAGGTAAATGTCACCCGAACGTAACGGGGGAAGCGCTAAAAAACCCCGTAAATACAGGGTATCTTTGAGCGCACCGCCGGCGGGTGTGCAATAAAGGCTAAAAGTTCCGCAAAAAATGTGAGACACTGGAACAGGGGCAAAACGTATGAAGCCAGCAAAATCGGAGACCGGAAAATCGGAACGAGAGAAAGATTAGTGGCAGGAATATTCAGGAGAGGATCAGTGCACGAGAGTAGATTGTTTTTGACTCGTTAACCGGTTAAACCCAAAGGGCACAGCAAAATCTATTTTCCGGGGCCGGCACTGAAGAGTTCTGAGATGGCGATCTGGAATTCGGGCAGCAGCTTTTCTTCCAAAACTTCCCGACCGGCCAGGATGCCTTTGAGCACCAGGCCGAATTGGCTCGCGTGGTAAATCTCGACGTTATCGTAGCGTGGGTCGATCATCCAGAGGCGTGGCAGTCTCAGCTCCTCGTAGATTTGCTTTTTGATAACGGTGTCCGGCGCATGGTCTTCCGAACTGACAATTTCAGCGGCGAGCCAGAGCTTGCCAGTGGCGGCGGTGACCAGGGCCACATCGGGACGAATAATATTTTGCGCGGAAAGGCGGACCTGGCTGCGCGCCGGGAGCAGCCGGGTGCTCGTCAAATTGGCGACGCTCGCATTGAGGCACTGATGCAACCGCGAGCAGATGAGTTCGTGCCGTGCGCCGGGCGAAGGGCGTACAAGCGCAGCGCCATTAAGGGTCTCTTCGTAAGGGTGACTCATGTGGTGCGGGGAGATATAACCACAGAGGGACCCTGATGAACACTGATTTCGGTAACTGCTTCAGCGCACGGAGATTTGGTAAGCTCCTTACGGCCGACTGGCGGCTTTGAGCAAGGCTCGCAGGAACCGGCCGGTGTGGGATTGCTTGGTACGGGCCAATTGCTCGGGAGTGCCTTCAGCCACCAGCCGTCCGCCGCCTTCGCCGCCTTCAGGGCCGAGATCGATTACCCAATCGGCTTCCGCGATGAGATCGAGGTTGTGTTCGATAACGAGGACCGAGTGACCTGCGTCCACGAGTCGTTGGAGGACCTCGACCAGACGTTGCACGTCAGCCATGTGAAGGCCGATGGTTGGTTCTTCCAATATAAATAGATTGCGTCGGGGACGGGGGTCAAACAGATCGGGTTCTTTCAACCCGGTTAACAAATGGGTGACGAGCTTAACGCGCTGGGCTTCCCCGCCACTGAGCGTGGGGCTGGTTTGGCCGAGCCGCAAATAGCCCAGGCCAGTGTCGCACAACGCCTGGAGCGGACGCTTGATTTTGGGGACGCTGCCGAAGAATTCGAGGGCTTCCTCAACTGAGAATTCGAGCACCTGCGCGATGTTCCTGCCGTGATACTCGATATCCAACGTTTCGCGGTTAAACCGGCAGCCGCCGCAAACCTCGCAGCGCACGAACGCCGGCGGGAGGAAATTCATTTCAAGTTTAATGGTGCCGGCGCCTTCGCATTCAGGACACCGTCCCTGGGGGCTGTTGAAGGAGAACCGGCCCGGACCAAAACCCCGCAGCCGCGCTTCAGGCACTTGTGAAAACAGCCGGCGAATCTCATCGAAAAAGCCCACGTAGGTTGCCGGGATCGAACGAGGAGTTCTGCCAATAGGGGATTGGTCCACCTCATAGACGGACTGAATGGACTCAAAACCTGTGACGGACGGGTGCGACGAAAGGGCTTGTGGTGAGCGTCGACCTGAGTCTTTCGATTTACGAGACTTCAGGGCGTCGGTAAGGGCAGGCAACAAACATTCGCGAATCAAGGTGCTCTTGCCGGAACCGCTGACCCCCGTGACCAGAACCAGCCGAGCTAAAGGAAAGGTTATGGCTAGATTCCGCAGATTGTTTTTAGCGGCGTTCGTGAGAGTCAGATTTGGATGGGCAGATTCGTTTGATTTCCGGTTGGAGTCTGACTTCCTGACGCTGGTTGTTACCGGACGACGGCGCCCTCGGCTCGGAAACGATCTACGCGCGCGGAGGGCCTGGCCGGTAATAGATTCCGGGTGCCGCGACAATTCAACCAAAGTTCCGGCGGCAACCACTTGCCCGCCATGTGTCCCGGCGCCCGGGCCAAGATCGATGATGTAATCAGCCCGGCGCATCGTGGCTTCGTCGTGCTCGACCACTAAAACGGAGTTACCACGGGCCTTGAGCTTGTCGAGGGCGGTGAGCAACTGCTCGTTGTCGCGGGCGTGCAGACCGATCGTGGGCTCGTCCAGAATGTAAAGAACTCCGCTCAGGTTCGAACCAAGCTGGGCGGCAAGTCGTATGCGCTGGCTTTCACCGCCGGAGAGCGTTGGGACCCCGCGGCCAAGTTGGAGATAGCCCAGGCCAACTTCACAAAGGAATCTCAAGCGCTCGCGTATTTCGGGCAAAATATCTCTGGCGATGAGGGCTTCGCGGCCTTTGAACTTCAGTTGGCGAAAAAACACTGCGGCCGCATCGACGGACATAGCGGAAATGGTGTCAATCGTCGGGGCCGCTGAGGGCAACCGGGAGGTCCCTGCCAGAAGCCGTACGGAACGAGCAATGGGGTTCAGCCGCGAACCGCCACACTCCGGGCAAAGTTCGCGGTTGCCCTCCTGCCATTCGTACCAGGACTCTTCAATGGCCTCGGCGCGGGCACCGCGGTCCACATCGGGTAGATAGAACAATTCGCCAAAGCCGCGGCAGCGAGGGCACCAACCCTGCGGTGAATTGTAGCTGAAGCTTTTTGGATCCAAGGTAGCAAAGGAGCGGCCGCATTTGGGGCAAGCCCGTTCGGTCGAGTGAGTGGACAGTTGACCGTTATTATCGAAGGCGTAAAGCAAGCCGTTTCCAAGCTTCAGGGTTTCATCGATGAGCGCCTGCGGCGAGAGGGTCTCACCGTCTCGTTGCGCGCCGGTTCGGCTGAGCTGGCCGGTGACGATCTCGACGTCGTGTTCCCGAAACCGGTCCAGGCGGACGCGTTCACTTGTTTGATAAAAGCGGCCATCCGCTCGGATTTGCTCGAAGCCGTGTCTGGCGGCCCATTCTGCGACATCAGTGTGAAAGCCTTTCCGATTCTTCACCATTGGCGCGAGCAGCGTCAGTTCCCCGCGCCGCCGCAGTTCCTTTTGTAATTGGCGGCCGACTTCGTCACGGGTCTGTGCCTCGACGGGGATCTGACAGTCAGGACAGAACTGAGTGCCAAGGCGCGCAAACAGGAGACGGACGAAGTGAAACACCTCGGTAACGGTGGCCACGGTGCTTTTGCCACCGCCGCGGCTCGTGCGTTGCTCGATGCTCACGGTGGGAGGGATCCCGGTAATCAGGTCCACTTCGGGCCGGGCCAGTTGCTCGACGAATTGGCGGGCGTAGACGTTCATCGAGTCAAGAAAGCGCCGCTGCCCTTCAGCAAAGAGAAGGTCGAATGCCAGCGTGCTCTTGCCGGAGCCGCTGACGCCGGTAACCACGACAAACTGATCGCGCGGGATCGTCAGCGAGAGATTCTTCAAATTGTGCTCGCGCGCGCCGTGAATCGCGATCGCGGGCGCCGATGATAAAGCTGGAGAGCGGTCGTCAAACATGGAGTGCCAAAGCGGTTGAGCGAGTGGGATTCCCGCGGTTGCCATCGAGAACCTCTCGCAGCGCGGTTCCTGTGTGGCTCTCCTGGCAGGCGGCGATTTCTTCCGGCGTGCCTTGCGCAACGATCTGGCCTCCGAAGTCGCCGGCATCCGGGCCTAGATCGACAATCCAATCCGCCGACTTAATCACTTCCAGATTGTGCTCGATGACTATAACCGAATGGCCGGCGTTCACGAGGCGCTGAAACACTTTGAGTAACAGCCGAATGTCATCGAAGTGCAGACCGGTAGTCGGTTCGTCAAAAAGAAAGAGGGTCGGACGGAATGCGCCGGGTTGTGCCAGTGGAGTTCCCAACCGGCGTTCGGCAATCCAACGCGCGCGACTGTTTTGCGCTGGCAGTTGCTCGTGCCTGGTGCTCGCGCCGGCTTCCGCTTCCGCCAGTTCCCGGACGAGCTTCAGACGCTGGCTTTCGCCGCCGGAAAGCGTGTTAATGGGCTGCCCCAATTTCAAGTAACCGAGCCCTACCTCTTGCAGCAGCTGCAGACTCTGTGCCGCCCGTTGGGCAGGTCGTGAATTCGGGAACCCGGTCAGAAAGATAATGGCTTCGTCGACCGTGGCATCCAGCAAATCAGCGATCGACCAAGCCGGAGATGTCTCCTTTGACCCCGCTTTGCGGCGGCGGGCCTGGCGGTCGGCAGACGGACTCTGCATTTCCTCAGGTTTAAGCTTCACGTCCAGAATGTGGGCGCGGTAACGCCGACCGCCGCAATCGGGGCAGCGGATAAACACGTCACTGAGGAATTGCATCTCGATTTTCTCGAAGCCGGCGCCGCGACATCGCTCGCATTGACCCTGACTGGAATTGAAACTGAATGCGCTGGCATTCAGACCGCGCTGGCGCGCCAGCTCCGTTTGAGCAAACACTTCGCGAATGTCGTCAAACGCACCGATGTAAACGGCAGGGTTTGACCGCGGCGTTTTGCCAAGAATTGACTGATCGACCAGTACCGCCCGATCGAGCGATTCAAATCCTTCAAGTGATGCGGCCAGTGGACAAGCTTCCGCCACGTCCTTGTCCTCGCTTGCCTCATCTTCTCCATTTTGTTCCGACCCGAGTCGGTCGGATGCTTTTGCCACCGTCGCGCTCTGTCGCAGCTTTTCATTCAAAGCCGGCAATAACTCCTCACGCACCAGTGTCGTTTTTCCCGAACCGCTGACACCGGTGATGCAAACCAAACGGCCCAGGGGAATTGCGACGCTGAGATCTTTGAGATTGTTGCAGGTAGCGTGGCGAAGCGTGAGCCACCGGGCAGGCCTCTCGCTGGTTCCAAACGGGGCTGGAGCTTCATTCAGCACAAAGCTGTTTGGGCTTGCCGGCGAACGTAAGTTGGTTGCTGTAGCGGTGTCCACACCTCGGCGCTGCGGAGTTTCGATTTGCTTCCGTCCGCTGAGGTATTGGCCTGTCAGCGACCTGTCGCATTGTAGTAGTTCGTCAAAACTTCCCTGGAACACGATTTGGCCTCCCGTGGCTCCGTGGCCTGGGCCGAGATCGATGATTTGATCAGCAGCTCGCATGACGCACGGCTCGTGCTCCACAACGACTACTGTGTTCCCTGCGTCGCGCAACTGTTGGAGAACCTTGACCAGGCGTTCGGTGTCACGCGGATGCAAGCCGACGCTCGGCTCATCGAGCACGAAAAGCGTATTTACCAGTCGCGTGCCCAGGCACGTTGTGAGATTGACACGCTCGGTTTCACCGCCGGAGAGGGACCGCGTCGGTCGAGCCAGCGTGAGGTAGCCCAGGCCGACATCATTCAGATAGCCCAGACGGGAGTGCACCTCGTGCAAGATCAACCGCAGCGGGTCGTTAGGACCCCCACGGCGATTCTGTTCCAATGGCTCGATAAACGCGACAGCGTCGCGAATTGGCATCTGATAAAAATCCGCGAGCGTTACTGGTCCGGCTGCGGCATAGCCGTTGCCGGAAAGGCCGGTGACTGTGTACAACAGCGCTTCCGGTCGAAAACGCTGGCCACGGCAATCCGGACACGGAGTATAGGCGCGATACCGCGACAGCAGGACGCGGACATGCATTTTATAAGCTTTGGACTCGAGCCAGCGGAAGTACCCCTTAATCCCATACCAGGCCCGTGGCCATTGATGCTCCTCGTCCTTGCCGTAATCAGGCTCGCCGTCCATGACGAAATCCTGCCATTTCTTAGGCAAACGCTCGAACGGCACATCGGTTGGGATTCTGAAGTGCCGGCACATTCGCACCAGGTCGGTCTGGCATTCGGCGCTCATGCCGCTCTGCCAGGGCTTCACCACACCTTGCGCAAGGGTTCTGGAACGGTCCGGCAGCGCCAGGTTGTAGTCGATGCTGATAATCCGGCCAAAGCCACGGCAGGTGGGACAGGCCCCAACGGGATTGTTAAAGCTGAAAAGGGCAGGGGAGGGCTGCTGGTACTCAAGGTCGCATGGAGCGCAGTGAAGACGATTGGAGAACAAGTGCGAAGTTTGAAGTGCGAACTGCGAACCGTCTGGCTGCGCGTTGACTTCATGAACGGTGAGCTTGCCTTTGCCGAAATGGTAGGCTTGTTCGCAGGCTTCGATGAACCGGGAGCGGGTGGATTCAGAGAGCTTCAATCGGTCTTGAATGACAGTTACCGATTTGGCCCGCGCCGGTATGCGCGAGCTCGCTGCTTCTAATCGCAGGATTTCGCCCTCAAACAAAAGGCGCTGGTATCCTTGTTTGGCAATGAGTGAGAGGCATTCGGCCAGATCGAGTTTTTCGGTCAGCGGCAAATCAAAAGAGACCAGCACCTCTCTCTTTGCGGTCTCGGGTCGGCTCGAGAGAGCTCCCCAAACATTCTGAGGCGAATCCTTCCGCACCGGCCTTTCACATTGGCGGCAATGAAGCTGCGCCACATGCGGCCAGAGCATTTTCATGTAATCGCAGATCTCCGTCATCGTCCCCACGGTCGAGCGGGTCGTGCGCACGGCGTTGCGTTGCTCGATGGCAATGGCGGGCGGGATGCCTTCGATGCTGTCCACGGCCGGCTTGTCCATCCGGTCCAGGAATTGCCGCGCGTAGGGCGAGAAAGTTTCGATATAGCGTCTCTGGCCTTCGGCAAAAAGCGTATCAAAGGCAAGCGAACTCTTGCCCGAACCGCTTAAACCGGTCACTACAATGAGCCGGTTCAGCGGCAGGTCTAAATTGAAATTCTTCAGGTTGTTGTGGCGAACACCGCGAAGGCGAATCACCGACCGCGCACTCTTCGACATTACTGCGCCAAAATACGTTCGTCAGCGGCTCCTTGCAAGTTGCTCGCTTCGATTTGCCTTACTTTCGAAGAAATAAAAGGTCCTCGCGCCAATCTTCCGCGATATTACCGGTAACTCTTTACTCTTCCATCACGGCAGGGCAGTGCGATAAAACCGGCTTGAAAGGTTTGTCGCCGAGCCGTCAACGCACGTCATAAACCCGTTCACATCCGTTGAGTTGGTCGCAATCGTCGTCCAGGAAACAAGCGTGTAATCAGGACAGGCCTGCAACAGATACGTTCGGCCCGCATCGCCGCTGCAATTGACCGAAATCGTGCTATCGGGGAGTTTTGTCAGTGAAACGATGCGCTGAGGTTGGGCCGGTTTAGGCACTATCGTAAGCTGCCCCTGATTAAATCCGAACCCATAGTTGCTGGCCGCCAGCGTTCCCGTACTGACATTGATCGTGTAGGGACTGCCCCCGACCGGACTTGTTTGCGTGGCCGAGGTGTTGAAAGCCGGCGCACCGCTCAACACACTGGCATTCTCGCCGGCGACAAAACCGCTGTAGCTGGCCGTAAACGCTGGGTTAACGTCGCCAAAAAACCGATTAGTGTTGTTGGCCGTAACAGTCAGCGGGGCAGGGAAGATGCTCGCGGTAACTGCATTCACCACGCCCAAAACATAGTTGCCCGAATCGGTTCCCAGGAGGGCGAGTCCCGAAACAGCAACTGACTTAGAGGCGCCGGCGTTTGGATCGCTAAAAGTTGCCGTCGCTACACTCGGGTCCAGCGCGACGTTGTCCCCCGCCAGCGCTCCACTGAGGCTTACCGAGCTGACATCCAGTGTCGCAGTCGTAGTGGCATCGTAAGTTTTGTTTAAAGCCGCGAGTCCTGAAGCATTCACCGTGGCAGCGTTCACGATCTGCAGCAGCACCGCCGAGACGCTGGCATTGAACTTAATATCACCATTGTACTCCGCCGTAATGGAGCAGGGCGAATCCTGGACTACGAAGCGATTCGTGCTGAACGTCGCCTGAGCCGAAGCATTGAGCGCTACCGTCCCTAAAACCACGTCGCCCTCTTTGAACGTAACGGTTCCGCTCGGTGTGCTGCTGCCGCCACTCCAGGTCACAACGGCTGTGAAAGTTACAGAAACGCCGTAGGTCGAGGGGTTGAGGCCGGAACTCAAGGTTACAGCGGTGTTTGTCTTGGTGACCACACCAGCCGTCACCGTCGGGCTGCCACCGCGCAGCACCCTGAGGTTGCCTCCGCTCTGCTTGGTCGAGGTTACCAACGTGTAAACCCCGCCATTCGTCGGCATTACCGCTCGATTGTAATTAACCGTAAATCCTGCATGGTTCTGACTCGTGGAGAAAGGGATGTTCAAGGTCCATGGGCCGCTTCCGCTAATCCCGGCTATTGTCACCGTCGAGCTGCCCAAAACCGGCGCAACCGTTACATATCCCACACCGCTGACATTGCTGGTCTGAGGCGCCGACCAACCCGCTGGAATTTGAAGAGTGGCCTGGGAACCCGCGCTATATTGTTTCGTGGACTGGAACGTGAACAGGTAGGTGTTAGTGCTTCCGGCATTTACTGTGTTTGGCGACACAGTCATAGTGCCTTGCCCGTCTTTCGCCAAAGGGATGGCGAACAAGCTTGCGGTGGAAACCAGGCAAATCGATCCCACCGCGATAACCCATATAGAAAGCCTCCTGACATATGTCATAAAGGTGGAAACAGCAATGAGTGTGCCCTTTCGAAAATGCCAAATTGGGTGTCGGCGCTTATTTTGGAAACCGCTGTTCTAGCGGCGCTGTCCCATTTTGGGACAAAGTCTTCGATGCCGCACTTGCCGCTACATTTGGTGTATGGGGGCTTGGTGAAGGGACTGTTAACAGGTTTCCTATGACAGCGGAAACAAAGGAACGCTTCACCACGAACGTTGGCGCGCCTCAAAAAGGCGTCAAAGCAGCCCTAACTCCCTGGCTCGCTGGAGCAAGCCCGCTATGTTTCGCGCGCGCAGTTTGCGTTTTAATCGGACCCGGTAAGTCTCGACCGTGCGAACGCTCAGATTTAGCCACGACGCCATTTCTTTGCTGGTATTCCCGAGGGCGATGGCGCGTAATACCTGTCTCTCCCGATTGCTCAATTGCGGTTCCGAGCGCTGGCTTTCCGTCTGTGGCTTCCGCACAAAATCTTCCAAAAGAAGGTTTGAAACGCGCGGACTGAAGAACGCTTCTCCCTGAGCGACCGACTCAATTGCGCGCACCAACTCTTCCGGCGAGGTGTCTTTCATTACGTAACCGCTCGCGCCGTGCCGCAGCACTTGGAAGACGTACTCCTTGTTGTCGTGCACGGTCAGGGCAATCACCCGCGTATTGGGACATTTGCGCCGAATTACTGGTGTAGCTTCCAACCCACTCATCTCCGGCATGTTCAGATCCATCAGCACAATGTCCGGTTCCAACTGAATGGACTTTCGCACCGCATCGTGGCCATCTACTGCCTCGCCGACGACAGTAATGGAAGGATGACGTATAAGGCTTGATCGGATTCCCTCGCGTACCAATGCGTGGTCGTCCGCCAGCAGCAATGTGATCTTTCGGGTCGTAACTAGGCTCCTTTCGCCAGCCGCGCAGCACGATATCGGTTTGGACTACTCGACGTCTGACTCATGATTTCAGTGCCAGGCTCGGCGCCGGCATCCGGGTGATTGTCGTCGTCATCGGTCAATTTCGGCAGCGGGATCGATACTGTTACCACTGTCCCCCCTCCCTTGGCTGTGCTCACGGTAAAGACGCCTCCCAATAAAGATGCTCGCTCGCGCATGTTCTTAAGGCCCCAGCCGCGATTACGCTTAGCCCCATCGCGTGCTCGCAACCCTACGCCGTTGTCCTGGACCGTCAGCCATGCTTTGCCGCCTGTGCCACGAAGAATCACCTTTGTTTCTGTCGCGCCGGAATGGTGAGCCACGTTGTTGAGCGCTTCCTGGGCGATTCGGTACAAAGCCATCTCGACTTCAGCCGGCAACCCGCCATCCAACTCAGCCTGGAATTGAGCGGTTATTTGCAGCCGCTGGCCGAACTCCTCGGTCAAGCTGCGCAATGCCGCTGCCAGACCCAGGTCATCCAACTCGCTGGGCCGCAGGTTTCTGGAGATTAGCCGCACCTCAGCAATTGCCCGGTGTACCAGTTCCAGGGCCTGTAGGACGCTCTCGGCTGAGCGTTCTCCATCCCGTTCCCAAAGATTGCTCAAGCGGTATTTCGCCGATGACAAGAGCTGGTTAACCCCGTCATGTAATTCGCGCGCGACGCGCTGTCGTTCCAATTCCTGAGCGTTCAGAATCCGCCGGGAAAGCTCGTGACGCGCTCGTTCGACTTCTTTGCGCTCGCAGATATCTGTCACGACCAACCCGATGGCCGCCTGGTTATCGGACATGAATCGACAGCCGGAAATGAGAATCGGCACCGGCCGGCCTTGCGCTGCCTGGAGAACGGTTTCCAGACTTCCCCGCTCGCGCGTGCCGCGCCTTAGTCCCTCGATGAGCCGCCGAAAATCTTCGTCACGAATGAAATCGAAAATCGGACGCCCCATCACTCGCTCCAGCGGCGCTCGCGCCATTTTTGCAAAATGGTGGTTGCAATAGGCAATGGTGTTTCGGTTCAAAGTTATTGCGCCCTCGTTCATCGCTTCGACCAGCGCACGGTATGTCTGGTCTGCTCCCCTTAGGGTGAATAACTGTTCACCTCTTGGCGTCCTGACCACTAACGCATCAATTGACCCCGACCGGATGGCGTCCAGCGTGTCCTCTGCCTCCACCAGTCTTGCCTCCAGCTCCGCCAAACGGCCCGATCGCTCTTTACCCGCCGGTCCTTTCATCAGTGACCGGCAGGTAGTCCTGCGTCCGGCTGAATATTCAGTCCCGCCAGCAGGTTTTCTTCGTTCGACATGTCGCCGATAAATTTGCGCAACGGCAACGGCAACGATTTTACCAGTGTCGGCGCGGCAATGATTTGTCCGGCACGAGCCAAACCTGGTTGCTGGTAAACATCGATGACCTCCAGCTCATAACGCCCGGTCAGGTGCTCCTCGCATAACCGCTTGAGATTCGTGATTGCGCGTGTCGAGCGCGGGGTCGCTCCCGTCACGTACAGTTTCATCGAGTAAACCAATCGGTCGGGCAGGGGTGGCGTCCGCTTCGGTTTGTGCTTCTTCTTTCTCATTGCTAGCAGGGTTGAATATCCAGACCAATGAGGAGTTTCTCCCGGTCCGACAAATCGCCGATGATCTTTCGCATGGGAGTTGGCAGTCGCCGCACCAGTGTCGGGACCGCCAGGATTTGGTCCCCGCTCGCCAACTGGGGTTTCTTTAAGAGGTCGATGACTTCCACACGAAACCGATCCTCGGTGCGTTCCGCGCAAAAGCGTCTCAAGTTCGCCAATGCCGCCATTGACCGCGGCGTTTCTCCTGCCACGTAGAGTCGCAGCTCCATCAGGGAATCGCCGTTGGTGTTCCTTTTTCCAGCTCCTGCTTTCCTGGTTGCTTTCATAAGTTCTTCGTCAGATTTGGTCTCCCGCTCATCCTCCCTGAATAAATGCGACGTCCGTGTTTCTTATAGATTGGGACTCTTTTGCCCATTTCCCTGAGCAGCATCCGCCGTCCGGTGCTTTCCCATAGACAAGCGGTCTTTGGTCGTGCGCGATTCGCGGTCAATTGAAAACTGCTGTTCAACCCGGCTTTCGTATACGTCCGCCTCAAGCTCTGCTTCCAACGCTGCAATTTGCGCTGCGATTGCTTTTCGCCGCCGCTCCAAACGACGACGTGCCACCTCGGTTTGACGCTCGTGTTCAAGCTCTTCCTCTCGCTCTCGCGCCTCACGCGCCACTCGTGCCGAACCGACTAAAAGTTCTCCGCCGCCCAAATACACATCTACCAGTTCAATCCCGTTCCGCGACAATACAAATTCACGGGCCTGGTTCGAATGCGCCATACCCCGTGATTTCAGTATATACAGGCCACGGTTCCGTTCTCCGCCACTTTCCAGATTGCGCACCACCAACCAGGTATCCATCAGTGAGGATACCCCTATTTCAGTCTGGTCTGCATTTGTGCCACCGGGGGTTAAGCTGGTGAAAACGGTCGTGACTTGCTCTGTCTTCAGGAAATCGATGAGCCGCGCCAGCATGGATTTGACCTCCAGAGGCGATCCGATATCCATCAGATTTGTGATCGGATCGATTACGACCGCCGTCGGTTTAAAGCGCCTAATGCGATTGTGCACCTGCACCAGGTGCATCTCAAGGCCATGAAAAGTTGGCCGTGATGCATGAAACTGGAGCAGCCCGCTCTTCACGTATGGTTCCAGGTCCATATTCACCGATCTCATGTTGCGAAGTATTTGGTCCGGGGATTCCTCCATGGCAAAATACAACGCCCGCTCGCCACGCCGGCACGCTGCCTCGACGAACTTGGCCGCCAGCGTTGTTTTTCCCGAGCCTGCGGTTCCCGACAGCAGTATGGTACTGCCGCGGTAATATCCACGGCTGCCCAGCATGGTATCCAGCCGCGCCACACCCGTCGAAATCCGTTCCCTGGGTGCCGGGTGATTCAGCCCCAGCGATGTGACTGGCAACACCGAGATACCTTCTTCGCCGATCAGGAATGGATACTCGTTTGTGCCGTGCGCTGAGCCGCGGTACTTCACTACTCGCAATCTTCGCGTCGAGATCTGATCGTTGATCCGGTGATCCAACAGCACCACGCAATCGGCGACGTACTCTTCCAGGCCATATCGTGTCAACGAACGTTCGCCCCGCTCGGCCGTGATCACCGCCGTGACGCCCTTTTCCTTGAGCCAGCGGAACAACCGGCGCAGCTCGGCGCGCAGGATCATTTCGTTCGGCAGGCCCGAGAACAAAGCTTCGAGTGTATCCAGCACCACCCGCTTGGCGCCTATCGAGTCAATCGCGTGGTTGAGCCGAATGAACAGGCCCTCCAGATCATACTCGCCGGTTTCTTGAACTTCGCTGCGCTCGATATGAACGTAGTCCACCAGCAATTTTTTCTGCCGCACCAAACGGTCCAAATCGAATCCCAGCGATGCGACGTTTTTCGCCAGTTCATCGGGGGTTTCCTCGAAAGCCAGGAATACGCCGGGCTCGTTGAACCGGCGCGCTCCATGCGCCAGGAACTCAGTGGCAAATAGCGTTTTGCCGCAGCCAGCTGCGCCGCAGACCAGCGCCGGCCGGCCTTTGGGCAAACCGCCTCCTGTGATTTCATCGAACCCGCTAATTCCCGTTGCTGCTTTCTTTAACATATCAAGACACGAATGATCCATTGGTGCGCCTTCCTCAGTGAGATACCCAATCTAATAACTCACTCCGGCCGATAAATGCAAGCGTTAGTTGTGGCTACTGTGCGATTTGATCGGCCGTAGGTGTGTAGCGCGGCCGTCCCGGCTGCGAGTTCAAGCACTGTCTCGGTGCGTTCGGAGCGGGCGGGAAGTAGTGCTCGAGCAACTTGGCTCATAATTGGAATCGCAGGCGGTCTTGATCTTGCTTTCGGAGCGCGCGACGTCCCGGCGCGCAGCGGCAACGAAGTGACACGAGCATTAGAAGTTCTCAGCGCGTGATCCTGTCCGAGCCCTGCGGGCCGGGACGTCCCGCGCTCCGATCACATCATCTTGCCAGAGGTTCCCGGCACGACTCGTCACGCTTTGGTTCTGGCGCTGCGGCCCATCGTTTATACTCGCACCCTCACGGCCAATCGGGAATCGAACGCTGATATTGTCATTTCCTTTTTCTTCGGTTCCGGTAAGTCTTGACCTATAAACCTGGCGGCTGAGCCGCCCTTTACAAACCATGAAACGACGCGAATTCCTCAAAACTTCACTGACCGCTTCCACCCTGGCTGGACTCAGCACCGCCACCTTGAGAGCCGCGGCCGCTCCTGCGGGTGGCAACCGCGAGATTTACGAATGGCGCATATATCGCCAAAAGGCCGATGGCAAAGCCGATCTGCTGCAGACTTATCTCGAAAAAGCCGCGGTGCCGACCTGGAACCGGCTCGGCATCAAAAGCGTGGGCGTTTTCGTCCAACAAGAACGCGCTGGTCAACCCGGCAACACCGAAGTGCGCGATGCCAGCGCCGTGCATGTACTGTTGCCCTATTCCTCCGCCGAAGCGTTCGCAGCGATTACGGCGCAATTCAATTCCGACGAGCAGTGCCAAAAACTCGGTGCCGAATACCTCGGCGTTAACAAGGACCACGCCGCATTCGATCGCATCGACAGTTGGCTACTGCTGGCGTTTGCAGGTATGCCGAAAATGGAACTGCCTGCCTACTCGGTCGACAAAAAGCCGCGTATGTTTGAAATCCGGCGCTACGAAAGCTATAGCGAGCCCAAAGCGCTGAAAAAGATCGACATGTTTAACTCGGGCGAAATGGATGTGATGCGCGAAACGAAACTGGCCCCGGTGTTTTACGGCCAGGCGCTTATCGGCGCCGACTTGCCGCATCTGACCTACATGCTTTCAGCCGAGAATACCGACGATCACAAAGCCCATTGGGGCGTGTTCGGCAAGCACCCGAAGTGGAATAGCATGCAAAAAGATCCCCAGTACGCGGATACCGTTTCGCGGATTAAGAACTGGTTCGTGGTGCCGACACCGTATTCGCAGATCTAAAGTGCCTTCTGTAGGCCGCGTGTCCTCACGCGGCGTCGATAGGCACGGGGCGAGGGCGTCCCTACCGTTGAATCCTTGCTGAGCCGCCCTGGGCCAGAGCGCGGACCTGTTCGAGCGTCGCCATCGTCGTGTCGCCCGGGAATGTCGTCAGCAGCGCGCCATGGGCCCAGCCCAGCTTGACTGCCTGTTCCTCGGGTTCGCCCGTGAGCAACCCGTAAATGAACCCGGCGGCGAAACCGTCCCCGCCACCAACCCGGTCGTAGACGTCGAGCTCGCAAGTGGGCGCCACGAAAGTCTTGCCGTTGATCCACGCCACCGCGCTCCAACTGTGGCGATTGGTGGAATGGACTTCACGCAAGGTTGTGGCCAGCACCTTGAGCTGGGGATGCTTTTTGGTAACCGTATCGATCATTCCAATGAAGGCGCTGGGATCGAGTTTAGATTTGGCGGCGACTTTGGGGCCTGGCACTCCCAGCCCCATCTGTAAGTCTTCTTCGTTGCCGACCAACACATCCACATTCTTCACGATCCGATCCAGCACGGCCACCGCGCGGTCATGTCCGCCGGAAATGTTCCAAAGCTTGGCGCGGTAGTTCAGGTCAAACGAGACGATGGCGCCGGCCGCCTTGGCGGCCTGCATGCCTTCGATAATCGTTTCCGCGGTCGTTGGTGAAAGGGCGGCGAAAATGCCGCCGCTATGAAACCAGCGCAGCCCGCCGGCGAACATGCTTTTCCAATCGAAGTCGCCCGGCTTGAGCAGGGCGCCGGCTTCGTTGCACCGGTTGTAAAAGACCACCGGCGCGCGCACGCCCTGGCCGCGATCGCTATACACGGTCGCCATATTCGGACCGTTCACACCGTCGTGCTTGAAATGCTTGTAAAACGGTCTGACGCCCATTGCCCTCACGCGTTCGGCGATCAGGTCGCCCACCGGATAATCAACCATTGCCGTGGCGATGGCTGTCTGAAGCCGGAAACAATCCGAAAGATTCGCTGCCACGTTGAACTCACCGCCGCTGACATGGATCTGGCATTTAGTGGCTTTGCGGAAAGGGATGATGCCCGGGTCCAGGCGGTGCACCAGAGCGCCGAGCGAGAGGAGGTCCAGCCCGCCGGCAGGATGAATATTTAAACCGTAATTCATGAGCGCGATAGAATGCACGACCGCGAATGTTTGTCGCGCAAAAAACAAAGACTGTGTTTGGAAAATGTTGAAGTCGAGTCGGAGTCTTGCCGCCCAGGCCTCAGGCTGCGCGCAGGCACCATTCCGACCGCTGCGAGCGGGGACCGCTCGCGGTCCGTCAACATTTTCCAAACACGCTCTAAGACGTGGCAGCAGGGCGAACACCCGCGCCCGTGAATTTCGTGTCGGCCGCTCCGGCTTCGATATTGTCCAGGTTTTCGAGGATCGTGATCTTCTGCCAGATTTTTCGCGAGAACCCTGCCGTCAAGTCTTCGACGTCGTCCACGGCATCCAGCAGCACTTCGTCCTGGAAACCTTGGCTGTACAGGGCGGCGATCTTGCTGATTAATGCCATGGCGTCGCTGCAGTAATCCAGGTATCGCGCGAGCTGGAACGGCGTCAATACCCGCTTGCGGGCTGAACCCACCGGATGACCTTGCAACGCGCGCTCGGGGTCCTTCGTCAACTGGTGCATATCGATAATGTGCGCCAGCGCGCGGAGTTCGTGGACAGCTTTTAGCGCGCGGTGCCGTTTGATGCGTTTTTCCCAACTCAGAAAAAATATTACCGCGGCGCCGATGAACACCATGGACCCAATGCTGGCGTCGAGCCCTTGCATGAAATTGGTGAACTCATCGAAGCTGATCTTGTGAATATGGGTGATCAACGCCACGAACAGCCCAACCAGCACGAGGCTCAAAGCGACCGCCACTGCGCGCAACGCCAGGTGCGGTCGCTGAATCCAACGCATGCGTTCGACCGTCTCTTGCGCAACCAGCAGCAATTCACCGATGACCTGGCCAAGTCCGGACCCGGGAAACCGTTCCTCGATTCGGTCACGCAACGCCTTGATTGTCTCGACGATCTTATCGGAGTCGAGCTGGCGAAAATGGGCGAAGGTTTCGTCCATGGTGCGAAGGTAGAGGATCGGCCTGGCAAGGTCCAGTAATCGCGCAACGTGATGCGTGAAACGTGAAACGTGATGTGGGACGCGGGATGCGCGAACGGTGTTCTGGGGGGACCAGACTGGGCACGCGGCTTGCTATTTCCAGCTGAAAAATAGGTAACAGTTGCATGAAAACACTAATTCCTGGAATCGCTCTTCGCCGGCTTTGGAACCTGCTGTGTTTCCGAGCGGGCGGCATGATCGCTATCTTCCTCTGTGCCGGGCAAGGTGTGGCGCAGGCGGCGGTGGAAGTCACGCCGCAGCGTATCGAAGAGACGCGCGCGTTGATTTTCAAAGACGATAAGGTCAGTCGAACACCCGCATCACTGAAATTGACCATGGCGTTGGAGGGGCCGGAAGCGGAGTCGGCTACACAGTATGGCCATGTGAAACTCGACGAAGCCACGGACAGCACCGGAGCCAGCCTGACGCTTCGCCACGACACTTTCCACGATGCTTCGAAGTTCAGAGATTATGGGAACGCTTTCTTCCGGAATTCCAATTTTGGCAAGAATCCAGAAAGCGTGAAACCGCAAGTGGAGATCGGGCTGGCAGTACCGGCCCGGGCGGCGGCCAGGATTGCGCGTTTGCGCGGTTCGCTGGACGTATCCGATGGCGGAAAGACAAACACAGTGGAAGTCGGCGGCCTGAAACGCGGCGGAAAAACGGAAGTGCCCGTGCCGAAGGATTGTCCCGTTGGCGTGACGATTACGGTGCCGTCCGGGGACAATGTCCGATCGGTGAGCCTGCAATGCACGGGGGATGACAACGCGCTCGCTTCGATTGAGATCGTGGACGGCGCCGGCAAGAGGGTGTCGACTGGGATGTCGAGTTGGTCTATGAACGGCGGACCGGTGCAGAGATCGCTCAGCCTGACGAAAGCGTTGGATGACTCGATGAAACTGGTGGTGAAGGTGGTTTCGGACAGGAAAATCACCAACGTAAGGTTTGATCTGAAGGATGTAGCGCTGCCGTAGGAGTGGTTTAAAATAATATCATAGCCGCAGAATGGCAGCCCCTCATCCCGACCCTCTCCCCATCCGATGGGGAGAGGGAGACATTGCCATGGCGCGTGGCTATAGGTTTGTTTAAATCGCAATCGAGGTCTGTTTTTTGTGCGCCAGATTGATGCGTTCGCAGGCTAGGAAGCCTGCGATACGGCAGACTCGGAGGTCTGCGCTACAATGCTTCGGGCGGGGAAGACATTCGTCACACTTCCATTAGCATCCGCGCCGGATTTTCGATTACATCTTTTATTCTTTTGAGGAATGAGACTGCTTCGCGGCCATCGACGAGGCGATGATCGTAGGTGAGCGCGACATACATCATTGGGCGAATAACGACGACGCCTTCGCGCGCGACTGGCCGTTCCTGGATGGCGTGCAGCCCCAAAATCCCGCTCTGGGGCGGATTCACGATCGGCGTCGAGAGCAGCGAACCGTAAACACCGCCGTTGCTGATCGTAAATGTGCCGCCTTGCAGCTCCTCGACCTTCAGCTTGTTATCCTTAGCGCGGCGGCCAAAGTCGCCGATGGCCACCTCGATCTCCGCGAAACTCATCCGTTCGGCGTTGCGCAGCACCGGGACCACCAGCCCGCGACCGCTGCCGACCGCGACGCCGATGTCGTAGTAATTGTGATAGACAACATTGGTGTCGCGAACCTCAGCGTTGACCGCGGGGAATTGCTTCAGCGCATCGACGCAGGTTTTCACGAAGAATGACATGAAGCCGAGCTTGACCTGGTGTTTCTGCTGAAAAGCCTCGCCATGCTCTTTGCGCAGTGCGATGACCGAGGCCATGTCGATCTCGTTGAACGTCGTCAGCAACGCCGCATTGTGCTGAGCCCCAACCAACCGCTCGGCTACCGTTCGCCGCAAGCGGCTCATCGGGACAACTTCTTCTTCACGTCCGGCAGCGGCGGGCTTCAGGCTCGGAGAGGTTTCGCGCGGAACGTCAGCGCCGGTTACCGGTTGGACCTGCCGCAGAACATCTTCTTTGAGGATGCGCCCGCCGGGACCGGTGCCCCGAACCTGTTCCGGGCGCAGGCCATGTTGTTCCAGGGCAATCTGGGCTGCAGGCATCACGAGCGCCTCGGCCCCCTGGGCTAAAGGCTTGCTCGGTTTGGCTGGTTCCGGTTTGGCCGGCGCAGCTTTCGGCGTTGTCGTACCGGACGGGGTCGAGCCAGCCCCATTAGCTTCCAACAGTCCGATGGCCTCGCCAACCCTGGCTGTTTCCCCTTTCTTCTTTAAAATGCGCCCGAGCACGCCGGCTTGAGGGGCAGGCAGTTCGACGGTTGCCTTTTCGCTTTCGAGCGTGACCAAGCTCTCATCTTTCTTCACCGTCTCGCCTTCGGCTTTAAGCCAGCCGCCAATTTCCACTTCGGTGATTGATTCGCCGACTTCGGGGACTTTCAGTTCGATGGACATAGGTTCTTTATTTCCCGATCATTTCTCTCCAAATGCGCGACTGATTATTTCCGCTTGTTCCTGTTTGTGGCGGCGATGGGACCCCGTTGCGGGGGAGGCGGACGGTGCGCGGCTGATGCCGGCGAAGGGAAATCGCCCCAGCAGATTCTCGCCAAAGTGGATTCGCATATAGAACCAGGCTCCCATGTTTTGGGGCTCTTCCTGGACCCAGAAAACCGGCGTGCCGTCGCGATACTGGGCCAGCGCCGCAGCGAGCGTTTCCGGGCGCAGGGGGTAAAGTTGTTCAAGTCGAATTATGGCGATGTCCTCGCGTTTAGTCTCCGCGCGATGTTCGGTGAGCTCATAATAGATCTTGCCGGTGCACAGGAGAATCCGCTTCACCCGATCACCGGGTTTCCCCATCGTGTCGGGGAGAATCCGCTGAAACGACCCTTGTGCGCAGTCCTCGAGAGTCGAAACCACCTGCGAGTGGCGCAGCAGACTTTTGGGGGTCATCACCACCAGCGGTTTGTGCCACGGACGGAGCGCCTGGCGTCGCAAACAATGAAAATACTGCGCCGGGGTCGTAGGATAAACCACCTGCACATTGTCCTCCACGCTGAGCATCAGGAAGCGGTCCAGTCGCCCGCTCGAGTGTTCCGGTCCTTGCCCTTCGTATCCGTGGGGCAGCAAGAGAACCAGGCCGCTCAGGCGTTGCCATTTCTCCTCGGCGCTGGCGATGAACTGATCCACGATCGGTTGGGCCACGTTCCAAAAGTCCCCGAATTGCGCCTCCCAGAGCACTAGCCCGTCAGGATAATCGAGGCTATAACCATATTCGAACCCGAGCACGCCGACTTCGGACAAAGGGCTGTTGAAGATCTCGACTGGCGCCTGGCCGGGTGCGAGGTGCCGCAGCGGGGTATAAGTATGTCCATCCTGATAATCGTGCAAAACCGAGTGCCGCTGGCTAAACGTCCCTCGCTCCGCGTCCTGGCCGGTGAGCCGAATCCGGCATCCTCCGCAGGCCAGGCTCGCAAACGCCAGTGACTCAGCGGCAGCCCAATCCAACGGTTCCTGGCCGGTCGCCATTTCTTGGCGCGTCTGCAACAGTTTCTTGATCTTAGGATGAGGATGGAAATCTGCCGGCACCTTTGCCTGCGCTTCCATCCAGCCTGCCAGTTGGTCGCGGGGCACTCCGGTTTGAACCTGGTCATCGAGCGGTTCTGGCCCCCCCTTATAGTTTGCCCACATACCTCGAAGCTGGTCGGGCGCTCCGGGTGGTTTGGCGGTTTGTGACGCGGACAACTCCTTTTCCAGCAGTTCACGACGTGCTGCCGCGAGCGCGTCGGCCTCGGCGCGCGTCACTTCGCACAGCGCGAGCAGGTGCTCGAGATAGCCTTCCCGGACGGATTTCCGTTTCGCAATCGCCTGGTAAAGTACCGGTTGAGTGAACGCTGGTTCGTCGCCCTCGTTATGACCGAGGCGGCGATAGCCGTACATGTTAATCACGACGTCGCGTTTAAACTCGAAACGGAAGTCCATCGCCAACCGCACAACTTGCGCTACAGCTTCCGGGTCCTCACCGTTGACGTGGAAAATGGGGATCTGAAGCATCTTGGCGATGTCCGTCGCGTAAGTGCTCGAACGTGCCTCTTCAGGGCTAGTGGTGAACCCAATCTGGTTGTTGATCACCACGTGCAAGGTGCCGCCCACGCCATAGGCGGGGAGCTGGCTCAAGTTCAGCGTTTCCTGCACGATGCCTTCCCCAGCAAAGGCGGCATCACCGTGAATCAGCAAGGTCAGGCCCTGGCGCCTTTCCGCATCACCCACCCGATCTTGTTTCGCCCGTGTTCGGCCCAAGGCTACCGGATTGACGAATTCCAAGTGGCTCGGGTTGAAACAAAGCGACAAGTGTATGGGCGCGCCCTTGGTCGTGGTCCAATCGGTGCTGTGCCCAAGATGATACTTCACGTCACCGCGGCCGGAATAGGATTTCCAATCCGTATCCGCGTATTCGCGGAAAATTTGCCGGGCGCTCTTGCCCACAATGTTCGCCAGCACGTTGAGCCGGCCACGGTGGGCCATTCCAAAGACAATCTCACGTATGCCTTGCTCTCCCGCCTTTTCGATCGCCAGGTCGAGCAGCGGAATCAAGCTCTCGGATCCATCCAGCGAAAACGTCTTCGCGCCGACAAATTTTTTGCGGATGAATTCCTCGAATGTGACGGCGTCGGTCAGCCGCGTCAGGATGCGCAACTGTTCCTCTCGCGAGAGCTGCAGCCGGTTTTCCGTCGGTTCCATGCGCCGCTGCAGCCAGCGCCGCACGCTGAGATTGTCAATGTGCATGTACTGCACACCAATCGAACGGCAGTAAGTGTTGCGTAATCTTTCGAGCAGCTTGCCCAGCGTGAGCGGGCCATCGAACTGGAACGTCTCGCTGTACACCGGCTGGTCCATGTCGGCTTCGGTAAAGCCAAAGAATTCCGGCGTCAGTTCCGGTGGAATCGGTCGAGGCAGCCCCAGGGGGTCGACCTGCGCAATACGATGGCCGCGTACCCGGTACAACCGAGTGAGCAGGTAGACGCGGTCCTGCATGGCTGCGATCTCACTGTCCGCCAGCCGTCCTGGCGTGGCTCGCCGCGAAACACTGGGTGGATTAAAAATGCTGAACGGCTGGAACGAAGGACCAAACCGCGGCTTCGGGAACCGGAACTCGCCCTCCGCTATTTTTGCGAAATAGTCGCGCCAATCCACCGGCACTGAATCCGGATTCCGAAGGTAATCTTCGTAAAGTCCTTCCAGGAATGCCAAGTTGACTGTTCCGAGATTCTCAGGGTTGTGTCCGTTGGTGGTTGGCATTGTCTAGTCCGCATTTTGCCCGCTCAGGAAGCCCATGCCGCGCAGGCGCTTTTCCGTTCGAATCTGGCATATAACCTCACCCCACTCAAACTATTCCGACAGCATGCATGCCTGTCGAATTGCGCCAAAAGTATTGTTACCCGGGAGGGGGTTGAAAGAGCGGTAAAACGATACGTTGTGCCAAAAGTCGGGTTACCCTGGCCGGAATGGATAAAAACATGAGTCAGTCGACCCGAATTGAAGTTTTGGAGAAG
>CAZUVM010000070.1:0-49308 GCA_964623885.1 uncultured Verrucomicrobiota bacterium | reverse complement strand
GGGCTCGCCAGCCGCCCCCCTGCTCGTTTTAGCTCGCTTCGGATCCAGCAAACAGTTAACCAAAAACAAGAGCCACTGGGTAACACCCTTTTGGCACAACGATACCCCTCCTCGGGTAACAGTTACTTTTGGCGCACGGCGTCACAACGGTTTGGGACCTGCGACATCGCAGGCGTGAATTGGGCTTGCCACATAAGGTCGCATCATTTAGGTTTTTAACACTCCTTATGTCCGTGGTCTCGGACCATTTCGCTCCCGATGCGACGAATGCGTGGTTTGCCACGACGCAGTGGACGCTCGTGCTCGCCGCGCGCGAGCTGGGCAGCCCCAGCGCGGACCAGGCGTTGGAAGCCCTTTGTCGCAATTACTGGCGCCCGTTGTATGGCTTTGTTCGCCGCCGCGGCTATGGACCCGCGGAGGCCCAGGATCTGACCCAGGAGTTTTTCGCCCGGCTGCTGGCAAAAAACTATTTGCACGCGGTGGACCCAGCCAGAGGCAAATTCCGTTCGTTCCTGCTGGCGGCGGTGGAACATTTTCTGGCGAACGAATGGCGGCGCGGCCAGACGCAGAAGCGCGGCGGCGCTTTTCAATTTGTCTCGCTCGAGCAGCTAAACGAGCAGGATCGAGCATGCGACTTTGCAGCGCCCGGTCAGGCGCCGGAGAAACTGTTTGATCGCGATTGGGCCGCGGCATTGCTGCAAGGAGTGCTGCAGCGGTTAGAAACGGAATTCGGGGCGGCCGGCAAGGCGGGGTTGTTCGAGAACCTGAAAGGTTTTCTAACGTCGGAGAAGGAATCACCTCCGTACGCCGAGCTGGCAGCCGCGATAGGCACGACGGTGCCGGCACTGAAGATGGCTGTCAGCAGAATGCGCCACCGGTATGCGGAACTATTGCGTGAGGCAATTGCAGCCACGGTCTCCACGCCCGAACAAGTTGAGGAAGAACTTCAGGCGCTCTTTGCGGCGTTGAGTTTCTGAGCGGTGGTACCTCTGAGGCTGATTTCCGTCGACTGGCGCGTTTGTTACCCTCAGGGGATTTCGGGTCTGGAAAGGTCAAGGGAATGGTGGCGGAGTTATGGCCGAAGAGACAACGTGCGATGAATGCGGGATGCAGTTGTCGGCGAATGCCCCGCATGGACTGTGCCCGCGCTGCCTGATTGCTCTGGCGATGCGGCTGGCTCGGCCCGATACGCGGGCGCCGCCGGTGCCAGGCGAACAACTCGGCGACCGCATTGGTCCCTATGAGTTGCGGCAGCGATTAGGCGAAGGTGGCTGCGCGGTCGTCTACCTGGCCGAACAATGCGAGCCGGTGCGGCGGCCAGTCGCGCTTAAGATCCTCAAACCCGGAATGGACACTCGCCAGGTGATCGCGCGGTTCGAGGCGGAGCGCCAGGCGCTGGCGCTCATGGCGCACCCAAACATCGCGCGCGTGCTGGATGGCGGCGCCACCGCCGGCGGGCGGCCGTTCTTTGTGATGGAGCCGGTTTGGGGCACGCCGATTAAGGACTACTGCGATACCCACAGCATGACCATCCACCAACGCCTTGCATTATTTATCCAGGTTTGCCGCGCCGTGCAGCATGCGCATCAAAAGGGAATTATTCATCGAGACATCAAACCCTCGAATGTGCTCGTGACTTTAATAGACGGCGAGCCGGTCGCGAAGGTGATCGACTTCGGGATCGCCAAGGCCATCAGTGGCGAACGCCTGACGGACAAGACCTTCTTCACGAGCTATCAGCAGCTCTTAGGCACCCCAGCGTACATGAGCCCCGAACAAGCAGAACCGGGAGCTGCTGACGTCGACACGCGCACGGATATCTACAGCTTGGGCGTGTTGCTATATGAATTGGTAACCGGGCGCACTCCGTTTATCGCGGAAGCAGTCTCGCGGTATGGTTTCGACGCCTTGCGCACCGCGATTCGCGAGCAGGAGCCGTTGCGTCCGTCAGCGCGACTCAGTTCGTTGCCCGCCGGCGAGCTTGATGGCGTGGCTGCGAGGCGCGGGGTTCAACCACAAAAGCTCGTTCGGCTGGTCCGTGGCGACTTGGATTGGGTGGTGCTGAAAGCGCTAGAAAAAGAGCGTTCCCGCCGATATGGAACAGTCGAGACTTTCGAGCAAGATGTGGAACGGTTTCTGGCGCAGCAACCGGTCCTGGCGGGGCCTCCCAGTACGCTTCATCGGCTGCAGCAGCGCATCCGGCGCAACCGTATGGCCCTAATTGCAGTCGGCGCCGTTGTCGTTGCAATGCTTGCCTGCATGGGCGTGACCGCCGCGCTGTTTCTCCGTGAACGCCAGGCCAGCCGCCACGCCAGCAGGGTGGTTGCGCAAGGAATAGCGATGATAAATCAGAGCGCCGCCCTCGAAGAAAAGGCACGAGCTGAAGTTGCTGAAGGCCATCGCGCCGCCACTTTGGCGCGTGTCCGCGATAACTGGTGGCTGCACGCGCGGCACGGCCGTTGGGCTTCGGCGGCCGCCGACCTGGCGATGGTCATTCGCCTCGACGCGGACGAGGGGGACGGTTGGTTTACTTTGGCTGCGCTACTGCTCGAGCAAGGTGACACGGCGGGTTACCGTCAGCATCGGGCGAGCATGCTCGCGCGTTTCGGCAGCACCACCAATCAACTTGTCGCGGCGGACGCAGCTCTGGCGTGTTTGCTGGCAAACGGAACTGATTCCGAGTTGGAGGCAGCGCTGCGCCTGGCAGATACCGGCGCCAGCGGTTCTTTCGATGCCTGGCAGGCTCTGGTCAAAGGATTGGCCGAATACCGGCTGGGTAACCTGGCCGAGGCCGCGCAGTGGCAGCAACTGGCGCTGTTGCTCGCAAGCTCCGACGCGACCGCAGAGATGGCTGCCCAGTGTGTTCTTGCGATGGCTAATTTCCGCCAGGGTCTGGACAGCAATGGCGAAATGGCTTTGTGCCAGGCCAACGATTTGGCGCGGCAGCAAGGGGGATGGGAAGCTCAAAATTTGCCGCGTCAAAATGCGTTCCGGTGGCTTGCCGTCCGGTTACTTGAATTCGAGGCCGAGGGCCTGCATCCGACGGGGACACGTTCACAATGAAGGAAAGGACTGCCTGATTCCCGCTTGCACGCGCTGAAAATCCGGGAGCTCGCCCTCAATCAGCGGCTGTGCACGGTAGGCGTACACTTTGGGTACGCGCCATTTCCAGTGTTCGGCATGTCCATCGGCGAAGGCAAAGTTGGCGCCCTGGTTATGGCGGTTGGCCGGGAGGTCGATCCAGTACTGCGCGCCTGGGAAATATGGGTCGGTGGGTATCAGGAACTTTGCGTCCTGAATTTCGTCTTCATGCACATCGAGAAAAGTAATGCATGCGGCCGGCGATGGATTCGCTATCTCGACGGTCTTGCGAAACCCGGGGATCACCCCATTTAGGTTCGTGCCGCCCGCATTGACCGCCTTGGCCACATAACCGTTAATGGATTGGCTCAGGCAATAGCTGCGCGTGCGGGCCAATACCTCTCCGGCGGGAGTTACAACCGTCGCAAAATCGGCGGGGCAACGGTAAATCGGCACAGTGTCGTTGTAATGGAACAGCGCCCCGCTCTGGATGTTCGTGGGGGTGGCATCGGTGCGCGCGTTGCCGGGACACCACGAGGCACTGGCCGGGAGCGGGCTAAACGCCGGGTCCGGCACGGATTCATTCGGGGCGAGCCATTCCTCGTTGTCGGTCGCATACAAGTGGAGGCATATATCGAGTTGTTTGAGATGATTGAGGCAGATGATATTGCGCCCCTTGGATTTGGCTTTGGCGAGCGCCGGCAAAAGTAGGCCGGCTAGGACCGCTATGATTGCCATTACGACCAGCAACTCGACCAGTGTAAAAGCGCACTGCCCTGCCGCCGGCACTGAATTGCCGTTCCCGTGCGGACGCCCGACCCGATGCCCACTCATACCCGACCTTATTAGTTTTGCTGGGGACGATTATCAGGCTACATCATTTCAGGCGCTCGCGGCAAGTAAAAAGCAGGCTTTCCATTTCCGGCGCGCGGGTGCAGGCTTACGGGGACCCCAGGATTCCAGCGATGAGAATGGGCGAGGATTTTGGGACGGTATTGCCGCTGCAACCCGGCGAACGGGTGGGCCGCTATCGCATTGTCGAACCGATTGGCGAAGGCGGGTGGGGGATTGTCTTTCTGGCAGAACAGGAGGAACCGGTGCGGCGACCGGTCGCGCTCAAGGTAATCAAGCTCGGGCTGGACACGCGGGAAGTCCTGGCGCGCTTTATTGGCGAGCGCCAGGCGCTGGCGAGCCTGCAGCACCCGAATATCGCGCAAGTGTTCGATGCGGGTTCGACGCCGGCGGGCCGGCCATTTTTTGTCATGGAACTCTTGCGTGGCCGCAGCGTGACGGAATATTGCGACGCCGAATGCCTGAGTACCCGCGAGCGGCTCGAACTGTTTATTCAGATTTGCCATGGCATCCAGCACGCCCACGACCGCGGCATCATTCATCGCGATATTAAGCCGGCCAACGTGCTGGTGACGTCGTCCGGCCATGGCGAGAACGCCGTGCCGAAGATCATCGATTTCGGCATCGCCCAGGCAATTAATGGCCAGCGATTGGCCGACCAAACCGTGGTCACCGCCTTTGACCAGTTTCTCGGCACGCCTGCGTATATGAGTCCTGAGCAAACCGCGTGGGGAACTCCGCGGCTGTATCCCCAAACGGACGTGTATTCGTTGGGCATTCTGCTTTACGAAATACTAACCGGCGCTATTCCCTACGAACCGGAGCAGTTTCGTCACGCCGGGCTCGACCAGATTCGCCGCATTATTTGCGAGCAGGAGCCCCCGAAACCGTCCACGCGATTGCGCACAATGGGTGCGGCAGAATTGAACCATGTGGCCAAGCAACGGCAGGCGCAACCGGCCGGGCTGATCCAACTCGTGCGCGGAGACCTGGACCGAGTTATCTTGCGCGCACTGGAAAAAGAGCCGGCGCGGCGTTACCCGAGCGCCGCTGACCTGGGCAGCGATGTTCGGCGTTTTCTCGAGAACCGGCCGGTCGCCGCGGCGGCATCAGGACCCTGGGGGCACTGGCGCAAACTGGCGCGGCGCCATCCCCGAGCGGTCCGCGCTGTGTTCGCGCTCGTGCTGGTGGTTGGTTTGGGAGTAGCCGTTTCAGAGGCATTGCTTGCACGGGAGCGTTCCGCCCGGCGCGAGGCGCTGAATGCCGAGCGGACGCAAATGCGGTTCTGCATGGAAACCAAGCTTCGGCAATTGATTGATCTGGCGAATCAACTCAAAAGTCAGGGTCGCTTGGCCGAAGCAGAACTGCAGTACCGTCAGTTAATCGAACTGCAACGCAAGATGCTCGGCGAGAGCCATCCCGATGTAACGGCTTCGCTGCAGAACCTCGCACAATTGCTGCAAACCCAGCGCCAAACGTCCGCACCCGAGTCCGTCCTGCCTTCCTTGCGCCCGGGCACGAATTGAGTCGCGCTGGTAGAGCGCGGCCGGGTGTTACCTCCTGCTTGATTCCGGTCTGTATGAGATGACGGACCCAATGAAAGCTCAAACAACAATAACAGTCAGTCATCAGGCTGCCGCTCGGGGGCGGAAGCCGTCCGTCACGCAGACGAAAAACCAAAGGCGGATCACCGCCATAAAGAAAGCGAGGAGTTATGAAACAGTCATTGAATCAAACACAAACGCACTTGGTCACGCGGGGAATCAGCATCGCACTGTTGCTATTCTCGGTGGCCTTGAGCGTGCGAGCAGATGATGATACCACGTCTGTTTTGCCATCGCCTTTGTGCGATAGCGTGCAGGTGCAGGCCGGCAATGAACTGAAGTTTCACGTATACGCCACGGGCGTCCAGATCTATCACTGGAACGGAACGTCATGGGTGTTCATTGAGCCGGTAGCGAATCTGTATGCGGACGCCGGCTACCATGCTCACGTCGGCATGCATTATCTGACGCCCGGCCAGGGCCCGACATGGGAAACCAAGAGCGGCAGCAAAGTCATCGGGCAACGCGTGGCTGCTTGCACGCCCGACTCTACCGCGATTCCGTGGCTCAAGCTGGCGGCGATCTTCAGCCAGGGACCAGGCGTTCTGGACGGTGTCACCTTTGTCCAGCGTTTGAACACCGTTGGTGGCGTTGCGCCGTCTAATCCGGGCACTGCGGTGGGAGAAGAGGCTGACGTTCCTTACACGGCCGAGTATTTCTTTTACACCGCCACCGATTAGCCAAGCTCGCCCGTGCCCGTCGCTCGCTCGGCGGGCACGGCCCAAACCTCGTTGCCCAACTCCGCCGGCATGCTCTTCGCTGTCTTATTGATGAAATCAACCAGCCATTTCGCGGTCGGACATGTATGCGCCATCCTGCTGCTCTTCGCCTCCGCGGTCACGGCCCATTCGCAGGCTTACGTATACACGTTTCATGGAATCAATGCGCAATCGGAGCTGGATGACTCTTATGTGATCCTGTCCAACGCCGTCGCGGGACCACCTGCGGCTGCTGATTTGGTTCAGGCAAAAATCCTTGATTCGTTTAATGCGTATGGCACGCAAAGCGAGTTCATCGTCTCGGTCCCGGCCAGTGGTTTCCACATTACCTCGTTTGGACCCAATGGCTTTATCGGCTCCATCTCGGGAAGCTCTCAATCTTATATTCCGGGCACGACGGTCACGCTCCAAAGAACCAGCGCCGTCCCGGATTGGTGTATCCTGGCCAGCAACAACGGTTTTTTCCCGGGCAACCCGAGTGGCGAAGGGGCGTTTGGGTATTGGTCGGCGGCGCCGCTCCTGACGTGGCAAAAGTCCAACGTCCCAGCCACGAACTGCTGTTGCGTTGTCTGCTCCGCCGACGGCTCGAGGATGGCTGCGGCAGCGACCAACGGCGGAATTTTTGTCTCAACCGATTTCGGCGCGACCTGGAACGCCACCAGCGCGCCGAGCAACCAATGGACTGCTTTAACCATTTCCGCTGATGCCAGTACTCTCGCTGCCGCGGATAATACTTATCTGTACGTCTCAAGTGATCTCGGAACAAATTGGGTCATCAACGCAGTCCCAGGGACCGGAAACTGGAGAGGATTGGCCTGTTCCGCCGACGGAACCAAGTTAATTGCCGCGGCTGAGGGATACGACTTGTATTATCCGTTCGGAGAGATCGTCCTCTCGACCGATTTTGGGCAGACGTGGCGGCAGATGGGTCCCGACGAGCCTTGGGCAGGTGTTACCTGTTCGGCGGACGGAACTCACATCGTCGCCTGGTGGGGTTTTTTCTTTTATGAGGGACTTTTTACCTCGAGCGATGGCGGGACGACCTGGCTGCGAACGACAAACCAGGTTGTCACCTCCGTCGCCGGCTCAGTGGACGCAAGCCAACTGGTGGCCACTGGGCCGTTCGGCGTGATGACCTCCCGGGATTTCGGTTCGACGTGGTCGCCGATTAGTGCGCCCGTGACGAACACGACGTCGGCCGCTGCTTCAATTGCGTCCTCGGCCGATGGGAGCACGCTGATCGCTGCCTCGGGCAGTGGCTCGATTTATACGTCATTTGATTCCGGCGTCACTTGGTTGTCCAATAACTTGCCGGTTTGTGATTGGAGCGCGGTTGCCTGTTCTGCGGACGGGGCCAGGCTTGTGGCAGCCACTAAAGGGGGCGGCATTTATACGGCCCAGACCACGCCGCAACTGTCGCTCACTATCGGCCGCGCTTCGGACCGGCAACTGCTGCTTTCCTGGATTATCCCGAGCAGACCCTTTTCCGTGCAACACTCGGCGGATCTTCTGGTGAACTCCTGGAACGATCTGACGAACACACCCAGCCTGAATCTTACGAATCTGCACCATCAAATCGTGCTTCCGCCCTCCACCGGTTTTGGCTTTTATCGCCTATCGTCCAAGAACAGTGTCGCCCAATGACAACGATAGGCATTCTCTTTGACGGCCCTTAGAGACTGGAAAGGGTGTGGGGCGGCGTGGTCTGACATGTTGTTTCGATCTGTGTTCCGCGTCCATTTCCGATCTGATTGCACATGGGCTTTCTCCTCTGCCGGTTTGGCTGCGGTCGGCACGAGGCGCTTTGTGTGTTCCAGGATGGGCTTCTCCAAAAAGTAGTAGGGGAACTGAGGGAGATGCTGATTGCCGAAATGCGCAATAAAGGGTCACCCATTAGTACCCACAGCCGGCGGGCCATCGGGAAGGCGTGCGTAGGGGTTATTTAGAAGTGGGTGTCAACAGGTAAAAAAGCTTTCGTTCCCAAATTCTTCTTCCTTCGGGTTGGCTCATGCTGCCGAGAGTTCCTTCTCAGTTAATGAGATCGTCATGTTCATAGCGCTGTGTGCCGCCTATCGGGGCCGTGCTTGGATGCACCCAGCACTGACAATCTCATTAACTGACACTTCCTTCGCGACTTTGTCACTGGCCCTGGAGGTCGGGGCTCACGGCCCGTTTTGCACTTGCGAGCGGCCGGAATCCGGGAGAGTCACCTCGAAAACGGTATCAAACGAGCTGTTCGTGTACCGCCGGCCGTGGCTGTCGAGAAGATCCCAGTTCACACGAATGACGCCGTTCGAAGTGGTTCCCTGAATGGTGTTGATGAGTTCGCCAGCCGGATCTTTTAACGCGATCCGGAAGACGGCGTTGGACTCGGGCAGCCGCGCAAAGAGCGTCGCGCCGCGCGGGGTGAAATGGTCGTAAGCGAAATCGAACTGGCAGATGTTCGTCGAGGTGAGCGCCAGCATCGGGCCTTGGAATTTTTGGGCGTCCTCTTCGCGCTGCGGGTTTTTGGTGCCGATGAATTCGGCCTGCAGGGCGTGTTTTCCGGGCGGGTCGTAGCTCGAGGTCCAACGCAACAGACAATTTCCATTGGTGGCGCGTTGACAGGTTTGCCGTTCGCCGACTTCTTCCATGGACGCGGTGTCCAGGCCACCGTCCACCAACAGGTGCATCCGGCCAAGGCGGTCCACGGCGTCATAATTCACCGGCAGTTCGAAACTGACCGTGCCCGGTTCCTCGCCCGTGGCGACCTGCCGGAGCGTCATCAGCTCATCGAAAGTATTCGTGCCGTCCGCAGTCTGCAGCAGCTTGCGCAACGGCTGGTTCAGGAAAATCGGATCGCGGTTGCGCGGCGGCAGGCCGGTTCCCTCCAAGAGCTTTTGGACCACGGCCTGGCGCTGGGTTTCGCGTGCGCGATCCATTCTCGCCCACTGCGCGTCCCGTGCGGCCTGCACCGACGCCAAACGCTCTTCCCGCGCCTGCTGATCGGCCTGAATTTGCGCTGCTGACGCCGGCCGCGGCCAAACCAGGTCGGTGCCATGAGGCACGCCGAATTCATCCGTGCCGGAATCGGCGGCATACAATCCTTCGGGCGACCTAGCCCGCTGCTGCGGGCGGCGCATTTCACCGCCGTCATCGACGCCATCCAGACCGACGGAGTAGAGAACGAAACGGCTGTCACCGCCCAATCGATAGTGAAGCGGTTGGCCATTTATGAAATCGAGCGGCAATCGGCGCGCCGGTGTCTTCCCCGCGTGGTTAATGTCCGGCAGCAACTCCGGCGCAAGGCCTTCCAGGCGATCGGGGTAGGTGCCATGCCGCAGACGGTGCCGTTCGAGTGCAAGCGACATGACGAGGAGGCGCCGCCGGGTCTCGGCCTCCGCGGCACGTGCTGGCGCGCGCAGGCCGCGGCCGGTGAAAGCCAGGCCAACTCGTCTAAGGTTCAGCATCGCCATGGTCCTGGAGGCGTAACGGCCTTTCGCAGTAAACGGCGGAGCGTTGGTTACGCCCGGTAGCTGTGACATCTGTAGCCAGTTTGGCGCTTGAATGGCGCGCCGAAGTTCGATCTCGCGGTCCCGGTAATAGACCAGCACTGCCTGTTCGTCCTCGTAACTGTCGTGGCGCTTGTATTGGAGGCGATTCCAATAATCCTTCAGCACGCCCCAGGCCTGCCCTGGTGACTGCACAATCATGCCGAACTGCAGGCCGGGCGCCAGCGCCGGCTCCCGCCGCTCGCGCTGCAACGCGTCCGCCACGCTTGCCCGCTCGGCAGCCGCTGCTTCTGGCAGCCCGCCAAACCAGTCCACAGATGCCCATTCGCGCTGGAGTTGCGCCAGTTGTTCGTCGGTCCAGCCATTGGTTTGGAGCGCCTGCCACGTGGCGTTATAGGCGGTCGTAGCGCAGATATACCGGACCATCAGCGAGGTTTCCACCGGCTCGGGGTTCCACGCCGTCACCAGCCGGGTCAGCGCCAGCAGGTTGGTCCAGGCGGCGTCACGGTTTCCATCGTGCAGCTCGAGCATGGTTCGGGCGGCCAACGTCGAAGTAAGGTTTCGCAGCACCGCCAGGTGCCGCAGCAACATCGCCGCGCCGTGACTGGCTTCGAGGTTGAACGCGATTGGGCCGCGCAGGGCCGCGTCGCAGGCGGCGTCCAAAAGAGGCTGATCGGCATTCATGATCTCCCGCAAGCTTGGCCAGAAGTCTTCTAACGTTTCGACGGACCAGGTCGTGGCCGGCAGTTGCTTTAATCGCCAAAATACGACGGCCGCGTCCGAACTGACCGGCTTCATCAGATCGATCCTATCGCGCAACTGGAAGCGACGGCCGGCTTCACTGTCCATGCGGCGTGAGGTTACCGGGTCGGCGTTCGTCAGCGCCGCTTCGCGCAGGCGCATCTCCGGCGAGGTGGAGAAGTTGAACTCGGTGAGGTCGATTTTAAACCCTTCCCGGCGCAGCCGCTGGCGGGTTTTTTCGAGCGCCCGGCGCTCTGCCGCGCCGGGCCACAAAAGGAGCGCAGCCAGGATTGCGCCTCCGATGGCGAGTCCCATGATGATTCTTCGCCGCTGCCACATGGCCCGTCGCAAATATTAGACCCAAGCAAAAGTCAGGCAAGGGCAAGTGTCGCAAGATTGTTATGTCGCGAACCGAGCCAGAAAGTCTGGACGGACATTGAGGCCACGCTTTCTTTGCCAGCTGGTGCGCACCGCCTCCGTGTTTGCATTCTCAACCCCGGCGTGCCGCTTCGATGGCCGCGATGTCGATCTTAGTCATCGGCATCATCGCTTCGAACGCGCGCTTGGCCGCAGCGCGGTCCGGGTCGGTTACCGCAGTGAGCAGGGCAACCGGGGTAATCTGCCAGGACAGACCCCATTTGTCCTTGCACCAACCGCATGCGCTCTCCTGGCCGCCATTGCCGACGATCGCGTTCCAGTAGTGGTCCGTTTCGGCCTGGTTAGCGGTGGCGACCTGAAATGAGAACGCTTCGTTGTGCTTGAATTGTGGTCCGCCGTTGAGGCCGAGGCACGGAATGCCCATCACGGTAAACTCCACCATCAGAACATCTCCTTGCTTTCCGGACGGAAAGTCTCCGGGCGCGCGGTGTACGGCGCCGACCGATGAATCGGGGAACGTCCGGGCGTAAAAGCGTGCCGCCTCCTCGGCATCACCATCGTACCAGAGACAAATCCTGTTCTTTGCCGGCTTCATCATGACATCACCTCAGAGCGGATTTTTTAGCGGACATGGTGGGCTAAAGCGCCTTGGGTTTGTTCCAGGTTGTCGAGACGCTCGGCCAACCTTTGGTTCTCTTTCTTCAGCCGAGCAACTTCGGCGTCGCGGGTTTTCAGCTCGCTCGTCAGCGTCTCCAGTTTTTCGTTGAGACCCTGAATTGCGGCCAGGGCAACGCCGCCTTCGTCCACGGTCGCGATGTGTTTGTTGTCGGGGCCGACGCCAAAGGCATCATAAAAGTCCTGAGCCATCGGTCCGATGTGGGGCGTGGCGGGGTCGTTGGTGTAGTACCAATAGCTGACCGGCAGGGCGGCCACTTTGGCCAGCGCGTCTGCCGGGTCGACCAGGTGGAAACCCGATTTGGAATTGCGGTCGGAGCCGTTTACCCAGGTTGTGCCATCGCAATATGCCGGGCTGGAGTTCGCGCCGACCTGCAGCAGGTGAGCCGGCGAGGTCGTTGCGATTCCGACATTGCCGCCGCTCGTGATCCGTAAGCGGGACTGCAAAGCATTGGCCGGCCCCCCGGGTACCTTGGTCATTAAATCCAAGTGCGCGCTGTAAGCACCATCATCTGTCGCCATCAATTTGGCCGACGGCCCATTGGTGCCCGGCGCGAACGGAGTCAGCTCGCAAGCCACGGTGGATCCGCCGCCGCTCGGGCCGGTAATGCGGATGGCCGTCCCGCTCGGGCCGGCGACATCCAACTGCGCGCCGGGCGAACTCGTGCCGATGCCCACGCCGCCACGCGCGCGCACCAGGAATTGGTTCGAGGACGTCGAGGAGAACGGTACGCCTTGCGAATCCGCCCAGACGAAGGTGCCGAGGTGCAGCGCCTCCGCCAGCTGGCCCGCAGCCATCGAGTATGCGCCCACTGCCTGATTGTAGTAACCTCCGGGGATGACGGCATAGTCCGCGGAATTGGAAATGGTGTTGCCCTGGCCGCCGCCAATGGCTGCGCGGTAGCCCGAGTTTACATTGAACGCTCCGGCCACCACAGCGACGTCGAAATTGTTCGCGACGTTATAGTATCCTGCGCCCATGAATGCGCCGGCGAAGAAGTTGCTGTTGGCCGTGCCGCTGCCAACAAATGCCCGGTCGGCATTATCGGCAATGCAATTCTGCAATCCACCGCCGATCGTTGCCATATACGCATTGGTTCCGATCAAATTCTGATAACCGCCGCTGATAACCGCGTCGGAGGAATAGGCGTTGATCTGGTTATAAATGCCCCCAGCGATTACCGCACCGGTGTCAGATGGTAAAATCCGGTTCTGCCAGCCGCCACTGATGGTGGCGCCGGAGATGTTGCTGCCGATTGTGTTATTATAACCGCCGGCGATTACTACAGCATTGCAATTGGTGTCGATGAAATTAGCCCAGCCGCCGCCAATAAAATGGTCGTAGCCATAGCCTGAAATCTGGTTTGCTCCGCCGCCGGCGATAGTGGCGTTAGCGGCGTTGGTGCCGATGGTGTTGTTGTATCCGCCGCCGATGACCGATTGGTAAGCGTTGGCGCTTATCTGATGCGCGAAACCGCCGGCAATGGTCGACCGGTACCCGCCGGACTGGATCAGGTTGGCGTTGCCGCCGGCGATCGTCGATTCCCAGGCGTTGCTCTGGATATTGTTATTCACTCCACCGCCGATGGTGTCGTAGTTGTCCGCAATGATGTTGCCGCCCGCGGCGCCAAAATAAATCACCGCGCCGCCGCCCGCGATGGTCGCGCCGTGAACGTCGCCCGACAGCGTGTTAGCCGGCGAGCCCTGGATAACGTTTACCGCGTTGGAGATTTGCGCCGTGTCGTTCGGGGCCGGTTCAAGCCGGACGGCGCGCAAGCCATTCACGTCAATTTCGAACGGGTTATTATCGGTCGTGCCGATGAAATGTCCGGTGGCCGGGTTGACACCGGCGTTCCCGTTGATTTTCCAGGCATTGCCCAGCGCGGAGAAGGGCACTTTGCCACTGGTCAATTGATTCGCGTTGAGCCCAGTCAAACCCGAGCCGTCCCCACTCAAAATATTGCCCCCGTTCGTCAACAGCAGCGCACCGCCGTAGGTTCCCGACAGGCCGGCCGAGGAAACCGTTCCTGACAGGTTGCTGGCGGTGTTGGCGAAGATCGCGTACGGCGCCGGAGCGAGCGGCTGTCGGGGTGAAACCGCTGAAAATGCCCCGACGCCGTTGCTGCGCACGCCTAGATGGAGCCAGAGGGCTGCGCCGGTGAAAGCACTGCCGAAATCAATTTGCGTCGTGAACAGGCCGTTGCTGACGGCGACAGCGCTGTTAGTAATCGGTCCGGCGATCGTATTACCGTTGGTGGCCGCATCGTACAGAATCAATCTGAGATCGTACCAGCCATTGGCCGGCGCGCCACTGGATAAAAGCTGGCCTTGATACATGAACGCCGTGCCCTGGGCAAACGTGGGCAGGCATTGCAGGAGCGGGAGGAGACAGAGGCAGACGAATCGGCTGTGCTTCGGCTTCATAATTCCGAACATTCGAGTTTCTGTTGTTCAGCGCACCATGGGCACAGGAATTAGAAGCCCGCTCCGGTCAGCCACAATGGTGTTCGGCATTCCTATAGCACATAAATGAGCGAGCTACCAGAGCCCTGAATTCATCACCGCTCCAAGGGAGCGAGGTCGGTTAATGAGATTGTACAGTACTGGGGTTACATCCAGACACGGCCCCATTTCGCGGCACGCAGCCATCTGGCCTTAAAATCCCACTCCTGCTCGTCCCCTCCGCCTCGAAGTCCTTTTTTCAAAATCGTTGTCGGTTTTTGCGCGGCCGCATCCATTAATTAAGTGGACTGGAAAATAACATCAGCACACTATATGAAAGAATTCGCCCACTTCGAAATCGAGCGCGCCGGGTTCAAGACTCAGGATCTCCCCGCCCGCGGGCAAAATTATCTTCTCGCCATCGGACCTGTTCTGGTTGCCGCCCTGGTAGGTTGCCTCGGCTGCCGGGACGCCGCAGCCCAAACGTGGGAGCAGGTGAGTTCGATGAATGTCGCTCGCAGCCAACATACGGCCACGCTCCTGCCGGATGGCCGGGCCCTGATTGCCGGCGGTTACCTGTATTACAAGGCAGAGCTGTTTGATCCCCGGACAGGAAGCTGGTCCTTGACTGGCCCGATGCAAACCAACCGGGCCCAAGCAACGGCCACGCTTCTGCCGAACGGCAAGGTGCTCGTGGCCGGTGGGGAGAACTACCGCATTATGACAAGCGCCGAGTTGTTCGATCCGGTTTCCTCCACCTGGGCCCCGACCGGGAGCATGCTCGCCGGTCATGAGGCCCACACGGCCACCCTGCTGCCAAACGGCAAGGTCCTCGTCGCCGGTGGCTGGAGCGGCACAACGTACCAGGGGATGGACAATGCCGAACTCTACGACCCGGCGACCGGGACATGGACGGCGACGGCGCCGATGCTTTCACCGCGATTCGCCCACACCGCCACACTCCTGCCCAATGGCAAGGTGTTGGTCGCGGGAGGCTATAATTACGGCACGCTTTATTCTGCCGAGTTGTATGATCCGGACGCCGGCATGTGGACCGCTGTCAGCCCGATGTCCACCAATCGCTATTATCATACCGCCACGCTGGTGCCCAATGGCAAAGTGTTGGTCGCTGGAGGCGCCGGCATTGGCACTTACGATACCGCTGAGCTGTTTGATCCGATCACCGGCTCCTGGAGCAATACCGCGCCGATGAATGTAATCCGCCTCTATCACACAGCCACTTTGCTTCGCGACGGTCGCGTGCTCGTCGCCGGTGGCTGGAACTCTCCGATGGGAGCCCTGTCCGAATCCGAGATTTACGATCCGACAGCCGGGAACTGGTCCGTCGTTGGCAGCATGGCCGTTCCTCGGGATAACCACACCGCTACGTTATTGGCCGATGGCACGGTCTTGGCCACCGGCGGAAGTTCCACCAATGACGTCACAAGCTCGGCGGAACTGTTCCTTCCAGCTCCGGTTTTGCGCGCTACGGTTTCGGGCGGAAAGCTTACGGTCACGTGGACCGCTGCCACGACCGGCAATTCCCAACTGCAAACGACGTCCGATTATTCCGGCACAAACTGGGTTGATGCCGGCGACCTCGTCGTTACTTCGAACGGCATTTCGCAGGCCGTCATCTCTATTGGCCGAGGCTCGGCGTTCTATCGGATAAAGACTCCCAGCAATTGAGCGCGACAGGAATTCGTTGTATGTTGAAGTAAATTTCACCTGGCACCCGGCTTCTTGAATCGAACCATCATGTCGTCGGAACTCGAGTCCGGTGCAACCTTGCCGGAACCGGGCGAGCGACCGGACGCGGAGCTTTTGAACGCCTACGTGCAAGGGGACGAGCCGGCGTTCGAGCTGCTGGTCAAAAGGTATTTCGGTCTCCTGCATGCGATATCCCTTCGCCGTCTCCGCGATCCCTCGTTAGCCGAAGAAGCGACCCAATCGGTTTTCATCATTCTGGCGCACAAGGCGAAGACTCTGGCTGGCGGCGTCGTGCTGCGCGCCTGGCTGATGAAGACCGCCCGCTATGTCTGCAACGATGTATTGAAATCGCAGCGCCGGCGCCACACGCGCGAGCAGGCGCTTGAACCTTGCCACGCCGAACTGACCGCCGCCAATGGCGAGGGCGGGCCCGCCCGCGAATTGGTCGAGCAAGCGCTCCTGTCTTTGCCGGCTACCGAACAGACATGCCTCATCGCCCGGTTCTACGAAGGCCGCAACTTCAAGGAACTGGCCCGGATATTGGGAATCAGTGAACGCGGAGCGCAGAAGAAGGTTTCGCGGAGCCTCGATAAACTGCGGGTGTATCTGTCACGCCGAGGTGTAAGGCTGTCGGATGCGGTGCTTTCGGGATGGCTGGTGATGTATCGAGTGCCGCCGGTGCCGGCCGACCTGGTGGATGCATCGATCCGGGTCATCGTCGGCGCAGCGCACGGAAAAGCCGCTACCAGTTCGGCCGTGGGCCTGGCAGCGCGCTGTTTGCGCCTGTTGCGCCGCCGCGATTGGCTGATACTGGCGGCCAAGGTCGTGCCTGTGACGCTGTTCGTTGGGGTCGGTGGATGGTTATCATGGTCCTCGGCCCGCGCCGTTGGGCTGAAAGATTCGCAAATGGAAAAACTCGGCAAAGCCTGGAGCGCCGTTGTGCTACGGGCCGCCGACGCAAAACAGACGTTCAAGATCGCTCCGACGCCTGGCACGCCGCAGTTTCTGGCTTACATGAGGGAAATGATGTTTGCGGTCAATGAAACCGCCCGGATCCAACGCCAAATCGAAGCGGCGCTGAAACCGCCGGCGGACCGAGAAAAAATGGCCGAGTTTCTAACCGTCGAGATGCGAGAAACCTTGGCGCTCGATCACGCGCAGCGAACGGCGATTTTCAACTACATCCTGCTGGGGCTTTCCAACGGCGCCACCCTGAAGCAGGCGATGCAGGCCATGGCGCAAAGCACCCCAACCGAAGCCGGGGAGATTAAGGCATTTCTGTCCGACAAACAACGCGAGGTCTTCGACCGCGTGTATGGAGCCGACGGTTTGTGTTTGTTCCAGTACTGCAAAGTCGGCGCCGGTTAACGCTCGGACGATATGATGCAAAAACTCGGCATCCAACGCCGTTGACTCGGGAGTACGAATCCTTATGTTCGGCCGCGGCTGGTTTGGCTTTGCCGCACGCAGTTCATGAAACTTTTTGCCCTGGCGTTAGTGATTGCCGGCACCTTTGGAGTCTGTGCTCAAGGTGCGGTTACGGTTTCGGTCAACACGGCTGCTCCAGGGCGTTTAATTCCCGATGACTTTATTGGATTGAGCTTCGAGACGAGGCGCGTGAACTACAATAGTGACGGCGTGGCGGGCTACTTTTTTGATGCCACAAACACCCAGGCCGTTTGCCTGTTCCGTCAACTCGGGGTGAAATCGCTCCGTGTGGGCGGCGGGTCGGTGGATAGCCCGGACACACCCATTCCAACCACCAACGATATTGACGCCTTGTTCCGTTTTGCCAAAGCCGCGGACGTTAAGGTGATCTATTCCTTTCGGTTAAGGGACGGCAGCGTGGAGCAGAATGCCGCGCTCGCGAAATATATCTGGGATAAGTACCGGGAGCACCTGGACTGTTTTACGACCGGAAATGAGCCCAACCAATATTCGCGCTTTAGCCAGCAATGGAAAATCATGGCCGATGAGATTGTGAAGGCGGTGCCGGCAGCAAAGTTTTGCGGCCCAGCGCCGGTGTCCTCCATGGATGGGGGTGCCGAACAGATTCGGAAGTTCGCCAATGATTTTGGGAAAACCGGCCTGCTCAAATTCGTCACCGCGCACGATTATCCGGGGGGCAACGCGCTGAGAAATGCCACTGATGGAAACAGCGGTCGCGATCAGATGTTGTCGGGAGCCTGGGTGGAACATTACCAGGCTTTTTACGAGCAGTTTGTTCCGGCCGTGTCGGCTCTGGGGCTCGCCTACAAATTCGACGAAGGCAGCAGCTTCTATAGAGGCGGGGCCAAAGACGCTAGCGACACTTTTGCGGCGGCCCTGTGGTGCCTGGACTTCATGCATTGGTGGGCGGCCCATGGCTGCTCCGGAATTAATTTCCACAACAACCGTTGGCCCATGTACAACATTACCATTGGCAAAGACGCTGCTGGAAACTACCAGAGCCGCCCCCAGGGATATGGGATCAAAGCTTTTGACCTCGGGGGTCACGGCCGGGTTGTGCCGGTCACCATCTCCAGATCCGACATGCGAGCTTACGGTGTGAAGGACTCAACCCACCTGTATCTGACGATTATAAATAAAGAGCATGGCGAATATGGACGTGATGCGGAAATCACGATCAAAGGCATCGAAATCAAAGATCCAGTCGAGGTGATGTGCTTGAAGGCAAATGATGTTTCGGCAACGACCGGGATTTCGTTGGGAAACGCGACCATAACCAACAGTGGCGAATGGCAAGGCAAATGGACCGTGCTCCGGAACCAGGGAATCGGTGCGATTCCTGCTGCCTCGGCCGCCATCTTTAAAATCACTTTGCCGTAGCAATTGCATCAAAGCCCTGTCTAACACATGTCGAGCAAGCGGCAACTGGCGTCACGAATTCAGCTTCAGCTCGGATCGATAATCCTCTTTGCGTGCGGTTTGCTGACCAGTTTCGGCGTAGAAGTTTCACCACTGGCCAGCAACGATGCCCGTGCCGTGGCGCATCAGCGCAAGCCGCTGTTCAAAGAGTTCATAGGCATCAACGGGCATTTCACGTTCAAGCCGGCGTTGTACCGACAGGTGTGCCAGCTGGTCCGCAATTATCACAATCTCAACTGGGACATTCACCAGCCGGGCGAGCCGATCACGCTTCCCGTTTGTGTCAACAAGGTGAATTGGGTTCGTGATGTGTATGGGCCGTGGCAGAAAGCGGGTTTCGAGACCGATATTTGCCTGCAATTGAACGGGACCGATTCCCCGGACTACCAACGATTCTGGGCCGGGAAGGGCGACTGGTGTTACGCCTACGGCAAGGCGGTGGCCGGCTGCTTCGGCGGATCGACTCAGCCCCGGCTTTGCACCTCGATCGAGATTGGCAATGAGCCCGGAGCCAAATTCGATCGTGCGCTGTTCCGCGAAATCTTTATGCAGATGGCGCGTGGGGTCCGGGCCGTTGATCCCGGAATAAAGATCCTCACCCCCGCCGTCCAGGCCCGGATGGGTGACGATTATTCCCAGGACTTGCGCGATCTCTACGGCGAGAAAGATGTTCTCCCGCTGTATGATGTGATCAACCTGCACACCTACGCAGCCGTCGAGCGAACGAATTCTGCGCAAAGTCCCTGGAACCGGAGTTTCCCGGAAGACCCTGCGATTGCGTATTTGCGGACGGTGGATGAGGCCATTGCCTGGCGCGATGCGCGTGCGCGAGACAAGGAAGTCTGGATCACTGAATTCGGGTACGATGCGTGTACCCCGGAAGTCATGAACCGGCGCCGCGACTGGTTCCTGAAGCTGGATTGGCAAGGCGCCAGTGACCTGCAGCAGGCCCAATACCTGGTCCGGTCTTTCATGGCCTTTGCGGAGCGTGACGTCCGGCGCGCCTATATTTATTTCTATAACGACGAAGATTCGCCCAGCGTGCATGGATGCTCGGGTTTAACGCGCAATTTCGTTCCTAAGCCTTCCTTTTGGGCTGTGCGCCAACTGTATGAACTGCTGGGAAACTACCGGTTCAAGCGCGTCGTTGAGAAAAAGCCCGGCGATCGGATGGTATATGAATTCGAAAATCCCTCTGGTTCCTTGATCTGGGTCGCCTGGTCACCGACCGGCGCCCGCACGAACGAAAAGGATCATTACGCCTCGCGCGAAATCAAAACGACCCTCACCGGTCTCCCGGCGATGCCAGTTGAAGTCGCGGGCATGGCCACCGATGCCAAAGCTCCGGCGTTGGCCTGGGAAAAGGCTGGTTCGGGGTCGATCTCGCTAACTATTAGCGAAAGTCCTGCCTACATCCTGATGGAGCCACGAGCGCGGTAAAATCCGAGTTTGTGATATTGTACGTGTTAGCGTAGCGCAGGCGTCCTCGCCTGCGAGTTCCAAGGGCGTCCCGCCCATAGCTCGGTGATGGTATCAAGGCACGTTCATCCCGGGCCTGGTCATTTCCCACTTGACGCAAACCGATGCTGGCAGTAGAACCGGCACTGAACTTACGCATCTAAACACCTTATCATGAAACGACTGGCGGCTTTACTTGCTTGTGTGTTCGGTTTGGGGGCATGGACTCAACAGGCAGATGCGCAGCAATTATACGGGGCAACCTCCGGTGGCCACGGCGAACTGTATCTTCTGAATACCGGAACAGGCGGCGTCCTGCAGGATATCGGCCCCTTGAATGATTCGGGTACAATCAACTATTCGGTAACAGGCCTAGCGTATAATCCTGTCAACGGATTGCTCTACGGCTCCACCGGCGGCGCCTCCGGTCATAGTCTGCTCACGATTAATGCGGCCTCTGGACTGGTCACCGTGATTGGCTCCTTCAACGTCGGCACCGCCACCATGACCGATTTGGCGTTCGACACCACCGGCCACCTCTATGGTATCAGTTCGTCGGGCGGCGCTAACCTGTACTCGGTTAATATCGCCACCGGCCAAGCCACGGAGATCGGCAGTTCGGGGCTTAGCTTCACCGAGGGTGGTGGCCTGGCAATCAGCAGCGGAGGCATTTTTTACGCCGCCCCAATCCCAGGCGAATATGGGACCTACGACCCCATCACTGGTGCCTACACGCATATCGCAGCTCCGGCGACACCGGCGGGCGCAGGGTCTTCTTACGCAGCCCTCGCCTTCAACGGCTCGACTCTCTACGGTGACAATCTAGTGGCGGGAACGTCCGGCGCGACCCACCTCGTAACCATTGATGCCCCAACCGGCACGGTCACCGACATCGGGTCGTCGGTTGTTCATCTTGACGCCCTCGCCTTTGTTGTGCCCGAACCAGGCACACTCACACTGTTGTCAGCCGCCGGCCTGCTGGCGCTATTCGTCAGGCGCCGCAAAGCAGGGCCAACGCTGCAATAGCAGCTCAAAGCGCGTCCAAGCGGTTCACCTAGGCGGCTTGGGGTCAGGCCTTCGATGGTTCAGTGGGTAATGCGGGAATTCAAGGATATTCCAAGGTCCGGTTTTAACGCTTTAGCCTTGTGCCGTTACTTTTTAAGTTCCAGCCATGAGCGAGCGCATTGTGGTTGTGGGTGGTGGCGCGGCTGGCTTTTTTGCTGCCATCACTTGCGCTGAAGCAGCGCCGGACGCGCGCGTGACTCTGATCGAGAAAACCCCAAACTTTCTCTCCAAAGTACGGATTTCCGGTGGTGGCCGCTGCAATGTCACTCACGCCTGCTTTGATCCTCGGGAACTGAGCAACCACTATCCGCGTGGAGGTCCGGCCTTGATCGGCGCGTTCCAGAACTTCCAGCCGCGCCATACCATCGCCTGGTTCGAATCCCGTGGTGTGAAGCTCAAAACCGAGTCGGATGGGCGCATGTTTCCAGTGACGGACTCCTCCCGGACAATCATTGATTGCCTGCTGGCCGCGGCCAAACGCGCAGGCATTGAGCTGATCACCAACCGCGCACCGGAGCGGGTGAGGCGCCGCGCAGGAGGCGGCTTCGAATTGGGGTTTACCGGCGACCGCCCACTTGGCTGCGAACGGCTGATGCTGGCCACGGGCGGATGCCGCGTCGCTGCGGCCGGTCAACTCGCTGTCTCGCTGGGCCATACTTTGGAGCCGCCCGTCCCTTCGCTCTTTACTTTTCATATCGCTCAGACCTGGCTGCGTGAGTTGGCGGGAATCAGCGTGACGGCGGCGGAAGTCTCACTGCCTGGCTTGGGCCGGCGCGAACTTGGCCCGGTGTTGCTTACCCATTCAGGGCTTAGCGGACCGGCGATTCTACGACTCTCGGCCTGGTGCGCACGCGCCCTGCAAGGTTTTAATTATCAATTTCCTCTTCACGTTAACTGGCTGCCTCAGTTCGATGCTCAATCACTCACCGCGCAATTGGAAGATATGCGCCAGGCGCAACCTGCCCGTTTAGTCGTTAACACCGCTCAACCGCTGCTGGCTGCCCGCCTCTGGGAGAACCTCGTAGTGGCTGCCGAAATCCCGCGCGAAACGCGGTGGGCAGGACTTTCCCGGTCGGCACGGCATCGCCTGGTGCAACAACTCCAGCAGACGGAACTGCAGGTGATTGGCAAGTCGCTTAACCAGGACGAATTCGTTACCTGCGGCGGTGTGCGCCTGAGCGAAGTTGATTGTCGAACGATGGAGAGCCGTGTTTGCCCGAACCTTTATTTTGGCGGCGAGCTGCTGGATATCGACGGTCTGACCGGTGGTTTCAATTTCCAGGCGGCGTGGACGACCGGTTGGCTGGCGGGCCGGGCGATGGCCGCAGAGCGTAAGATCGCTGAAACTTGAGAGCTCACGGAAGGTCCGATTAAGATCTGAAATCCCTCGCGACGGGTGGCGTGGCGGCCTGTTCCTGCCCCTTCTCCGCGCGGTCGCAGTCAAGACGAATTTGTGATATCGTAGGGTTACGGCTTGGAGCCGCTCATCTCGCGTCCTCGCCGATCTTGCAAACGCCACCAACGGTCAGTTTTACGATGCCGATTCACCCGAGAAGTTGCCGGCCATCTTCGCCCAGGAACTTGAAGGGTTGCAAAAACTGGCGGTTCAGAATCTTCGCGTGCGACTGCAGCGGCTCGATTTTTGCGAATCGTTTCAAGTTTTGAGCGGCAGCCCTAGCGTGTACTTGCCGGACGGGCGGCGCGAATTTGCTGTGGGAGACTTGGTCAGCGACGAAGAGCGGATCGTCTGTTTCGCGGTGGAAGTCCTGCCGCTGCCTTCGGTGCAGGGTGCACCCGTCGTGAGCCTGGAAGGCGAGAAGTTGCTGGCACTTGAAATCCTGTACGACGAGATCAGCGAAAGCGGCCTGATCTCCAAAGCTCAGCAGCAAATCGTCCGCATCCAGGCCACGCCAGACCCGGATGAAATCCACGTCAATGAGACCGTCGTCGGCTGGGTTGCGATGCAGCGAGCCGGGCTGACGATTCAACGTGCGACCGACGAACTCGCCGGCGGCCGCGCTCAAAAGGCGCAGGTTATGTTGGAGGAAGCCATTCGGTATCTGTCAGGTTGTAGCGCCAAAGATAGAGTCGCACCCGCACTGGTGCTGCTCACCCAACTGCTCGATCAAGTGCAGCAAGGAGAAATCTCCAGCCGCAATTTGAAGCTGCACAAGTCGCGCGGGTTCTATTCGAGCAGGAGCTCATCGCGTTTACCGCCAGGTTTTAGCTCCTCGGCCCCTCCTCCAACCGGTTCGCCACCGCCGCCGCCACCGGTCGGGCCAAAGTAACCGGGTGAGGGGCCCGTATCGTGATTTCGCTGAAGTGTCTCGCCCCGCGTCTCGGGCGCCCAAATGGCACCGGTGACTGCTGCCAGGCTAAGAAATCGGACAAGAAACATCCCGACGACACCTATTCCCCCTGATCAGCAGAATAGGAATTGTCGAACTGCGCAAGAGGGCTGTGCCTCGGAGCCGGGAAACTACGGTCGGGTGGTCTTCGACTCTTCAGTTTTGGTTACGCTGCCGTCAGAGGATTGCTTTACGCTGGTTTCCTTGGTCGTAACTGTGCCGTCGCTATGTACTTTGGTACGTTCTGTATGGGACAACTCCCTGGCGCACCCGCCCAGTGTGAATGAAAATGCCAGCCCCGCAATTGACGCTAAGAGTGACCCAGTTTTGATCTTTTTCTGCATGTGGCAATGTCGCCGCTGGTCGAATCTTGACCATGGGGACTACCCCTCATCCAAGAGCGTTCATCGCGTGCGGTCTCCCTCTCATCCACATGAGGAGAGGGTCGGCGTGGGAGGCCGTTATAAACTCTGCTTACACCAGTCGAGTCGAGAACGCTCCGCCGAAGCTTCGCGAAAAAGCCCTATGGCTTGGCCCCTGCTCCTGCGGCGAGGGCCTGCTGGATTTGCTCGAGGCGTGCGTTAATTTTTTCCAGTGGGACTTTGTTGTTCCGGGCGATCGGGATCCAATCCTGGGTGGCGATAGCTCGTTCAAGGAATTGATCTGGCGCTTTTTTGGTTTCATCAGCGAGAACGCAGGCAATGAGGACGGCCGATGGTTCCACTGTGGGGTGCTTCTGTCGCATCGCGCGCAACTGCTCACGTGAGACTCCCGTTTGGACCGAGATGGTATGCATCGCAGTCTCCCATTGCGGGGTGGTTTTGGTGGCTGCATTAATTTGTGTTTGCAGTTGGTGCAACTGGGTCTCCGGAGCGCTTGCCGCCAACGCAGCCGTGTTCAAGGCGAGCGCCATTCCAAAGACTGTTAATACTGTGAAGACTCGTTTCGTCATAACACTTTACCTCCTTTTCTCATAATGTAGCACGACTACCGGCGAATGACAGCTGGTCCTAGCCTGCGGACGCTCGAGGCAGGCGCTATGGAACAAGTCTAGCCCACTCGGAGGTCGGCAACACAGCAGGGTCCTGTCGGACGGGCACCAAGGCCTGGCGCTACGGTCGGCTCACGTGCGAGTCACGCAATTATGAAATATCCGGTGAAACGCGATTACCGACTCTGTTCTGGCCGGAATCCGGCCGGCTTGGGCGGTTGTTGTTGAACAGGTGGCTAAACTCCTGCGTGGCTTAGACTAAGCCGGCAGGGATAAGCTGTTCGTAATCCTGCACCTTTCCGCCGTCCAAACAGCAGGTAATTATCTGCCGGCCGAGCGGGTCGAGGTCCGGGACTTGGAAATCGGCCAGGCATTTGCGGAAGAATGCCTGTAGCATCTCGGCGCCGCGATCATAGGTCTCTTCACCTACCTCGGGTTGGGAGTCGACTCGAAGAAACCACGAAGCGACCATGCGCCCCTCGATCTGCAACTGAGACAGCGTGTGGCCCAGCAACGGACAGCGCGCCACGCGCAGTTGTTCCGGGCGAAAACGCGCCATGCCACGGCGGGCGAGATATTCGCGAGCCATCCATTGGGGCATGAAACCAACGCGCCACGCGCCAACGTGCTGGTTGGGACAAAGTATGTGGCGCATGCGGGTGTGCTGCTCAAACTGGCGCAGCAACAGATTTGCTTGGTCCACCCGGCGGCCGGTGGCAAAGGGCCAGTACGAGCCGACGCCCTCGCTGCTCATGCCCTCGGCCTCCACAATGCTGGGATTGGCGTACCCGCGGGGAGAGACCAAGCGCCACAGCCAGGCGAGGGCGGGCGGCAGTATGTGGAAAACGCCCAGAATGCCGTAGCTGGGATGCGCTTGTGTGCAAGGGGGAGTCCGCACCCCGAAACTGCGGATATCAACTGCAACCGCCTCCTCAACGATGCCCGGGAATACCTTGCGCGGAATGATCACGCGCGGGTTGGGGCACGGTTTGCCAGGCGCGTCTTGCGTGTGCTCCCAAATGAGCGCGCGGCTTTCCGGCACGGCGTCAATGTTCAGATATAGCAGCGGCACCGGTGGTTCGGCCGTGAGCCGCTCCAGATGCACGTCAGTCCCGTAGTGTCCGATATGATTAACGCGGACGAACCAGGCGTTTTCCGCGTCTGTGACCGTGAGTTTACCCGGTTCATGCTGCAGGGAGGGATGACACAAAGCCATGTCATCCGTGACCGCGCGCAGTTCGCAACTGCGCGGGATTTCCAAATAACGCTTTTCACCGGTGACCAGGTTCTCCCCCAGCAGGAGTCGGCCATCCGGTTCGCGGTGGGCTTGTTCGAGCATCTCGCTCTTCCCTCCGCCGCTGGCGCCTTCGTGCATGATCGTTGCCACGTTGTCGTAAGGGGTAACAACCTGGACGGTCGAGCAATGGGCTGTCACCCAGCCCTCGCGCTCGCCTAGTCCAAGCAGGACACCATAGACCCCTTTCTTCGCGCTGGGACCGGGGTACAGGTTGTAGGAAAACATTTCGTGCAGACCGTCGCGGCGGTTGTGCACGACTACTTGCTTGCCCTGAAAATGTGTGTGCCGGAACGGCGGTGCGACGTAGATGACGGAGCGCGGCTGAAAACCGGGCGGAAGCGCCTCGGTGGGAATGATACCCTGCAACATGGCCAGGCCGAGCGCGAAGAAGCCGGCATTGGCGGGCGCGATGAGCAGGGCGTCCACGCCCATGTCCGCCCCGCCGGCAGAAAATGCAAACACCAACAACTCCTGACGCTTGAGCCAATCGAAAGTCTCCTGTCGCACCGGGGCGAACTCACTCCCGAACCGGCTACGGAACGATTCCTTATCCGTGGGCAGGCCGTCGCCGATGACCATGCAATCCGGGTCGCGTCGGCGCATATACGGCTCGATATAATTGGCGGCTACCCCGTTGCGGACCAGCGCCACTGTCGCTTCGACGATGCGTCCCTTGCCGGGCACATCGTAAGCCACTTCATAGGAATTCCTTCCCGGACCGCCGCACGCCAGCAGGAGCAACTCGTCGGTCGAGCCTACGAGGCGGAGCCCCTTGCAGCCCGCGAGAATGTCTTCGGCTTCGGGCGGGGCATTATAATTCTTCCATTTCATTGGTTCGGTCTGCTCCATCGCGGGAGACGGAGTCACGGAAAGCGGCACCTGCGAGGCAGTCACAGCGTCGCACACGTTGGTCTGGGGAGCAAATGCCGGCGGACACCGGGTTTGGCCGGTGTCTGCTGAACGCCTACGCTGCGCGGTTTCGTTCATCGGGAACGACATCTTCGGCCAAAACTGTCTTTTAGGCTACTACAATCTTCGTATTGTATCGTTAGTTTTAACCTAATATTTTGCGCGCATGAAGACGCTCAATTACCACCACCTGCGTTACTTCTGGGCGGCGGCCAGGGAGGGCGGCCTGACCCGGGCGGCTCGGAAACTGGGCGTTTCCCAGCCCAGCATCTGCACCCAGATTCAAGCGCTCGAACGGGCGCTGGGTGATAAGCTGTTGCGACGTACCTCGCATGGTTTGACTTTGACGGAGGCCGGCCAAAAGGTGTTCAGCTTTGCTGAGGAGATTTTCTCGTTGGGTCAGGAAATGCTCTACGCCATGAAACAGCACCCCACCACCCGCCCGCTGCACGTGAACATTGGCATCGCTGACTCCCTGCCCAAGCTCCTGACGTTCGATATGCTGCGCCCGATTTTCCATCTGTCGCAACCGGTTCATGCCTCGTGTTGTGAAGGCAAAGTACCCGACCTGCTCGCCCAACTGGCGACCTATCGTGTCGACATCGTGTTGGCCGATGAACCGGCCCCGGCCTCCGGCAATCTCAAAACGTTCAACCACCTCCTGGGGGAGTGTGGCGTTTCCTTCTGCGCAGCGCCGGCGGTGGTGCATCGATTGAAGCGCGGTTTCCCCGGGTCGCTGCATGGGGCGCCCGCGCTTTTGCCCAGCCCAGCATCCGCGCTGCGGCGGTCGCTGGAGAAGTGGTTCCGCGAGAAACGTGTCGCCCCGCGCCTGGTAGCGGAGTTCGATGATGCCGCCCTGCTAAAGGTCGCCGCCACCGAAGCGCTCGGATTTTTCGCACTACCGAGTCTGGTTGCCAACGAAGCCGTTGGTCGCTACAAGCTGCGTATCCTGGGGCATGCCCACGACTGCCGTCAGCAGTTTTATGCCATCACGGCCGAGCGCCGCCTGACCCATCCCGGCGTGGTTGCCATCACCGGTAAAGCCCACGCAGCGCTGAGAGACAGCCGGGCAAGCGTCGCGGGTAAGCGTCAGTCGTCACTATTGGCACAAGAGTAATCGTTGGTGGCGCCGAGGTGCGGACCGGGGGCTCAGACCGTACAGGAGCTAGACGCATTACGAAATCGGTCTCTTTCGTGTCCTGTCCACGATTTGAATTGACGTCAGCTTTCCTGCCTGACACCCTATGTCCTTAGCCCGGAGTAGAATTACTGCTGCATCACATGGCCTCGACGATTTTTCCCTTCCGTCCAATTCTCAATCGGGCCTTGGTGTCCATCGCACGCAAGCGACCGCTGCTTCCGATTGCCCTGCTGCTGGCTTTTGCCCTCACGTTGAATCTGGGACAGGCTTTGGCCTCTGCCGGACCAGGGATTACTACTCAGCCGCAAGACCAGAACGTCGTGTTCGGCGCCAACGCGATATTCAGTGTCATCGCCACCGGACAAACACCGCTTTATTACCAATGGTCCTTTAACAACACCAACCTGACAAATAGCGTCCATATCATTGGGGCGACCAATGCGACGCTGACGATTAGTAACGTGGCGGCCGCCGATGCCGGGACCTACCAAGTAGTCGTCAGCAACAGCCACGGCAGCGTAACCAGTTCCAATGCCCAGCTCGCCGTGGGCGCCGCACCGGTGATATCTCCTCCACCACAAAGCCAAATCCGGATCGTTGGCGGTTCGGTCATCTTCAATACCGGCGTAACCGGCACCGCCCCGCTTAAAGTCCAATGGTCCTTCAACAACACGCCTCTGGCCGATAATGGCCGCATCACCGGATTAGCCACTAGCACGCTCACCATCTCGAATTTGCAAACCAACGACGCCGGGATTTACGCGCTGAAGGTCACGAACGCGTTTGGAACCGCCAGCTCAACGGCCAGTCTTGGCGTGCTGACCAGTGCCGCCGGCTCGATTCGCTACGTGAACCTCAACAACCCAACGGCGGCGCCCCCTTACAATAACTGGACCAACGCCGCCATCACAATCCAGGATGCGATTGATGCCGCCAATCCTGGCGAAGAAATCCTCGTCACCAACGGCGTTTACTCGACGGGATCACGAGTGGTATTGGGCATGACCAACCGGGTGGCCGTGACGATGCCGCTATCCATCGTCAGCGCCAATGGCCCGGGATTGACAGCGATTGACGGCGGCGGCGTGATTCGGTGTGTGGCCATGGCCGATGGCAGTTCGTTGACGGGATTTACAATTACCAACGGCGCGACCGCCGAAAACGGCGGTGGTGTGCGCTGCGACACAACCAATGTGGCGATCAATTTCTGTGCTTTCTCAGGCAACTCCGCGGTCATCCAGGGAGGCGGCGCTTACCAGGGTATGCTTAATAATTGCACGCTCACCGGCAATTCTGCGGCAGGCAATGCTGCGGGTTATCCAGGTGGCGGCGCGGCGGCCGGCAGTGTTCTCACCGCCTGCGTCGTCAACGCCAACTCCTCGAGCGGCTACGGCATGGGCGCCGGTTTGTTCAACTGCATCGCGCGCCGCTGCTACGTGACCAGTAATTCCGCGCCGCAAGCCGTTGCCGGCGGTGCTTCTCAATCCACGCTCGAGAATTGCCTCGTTGCGAACAACTATTCCGGCGGCGCTGGCGGCGGGGCGGATTCCTCCACGCTGGTGAATTGCACCGTCGTCGATAACACCGCCTACCTTGGTGCCGGCGGCGGCCTGAATGCATGCGCTGCCACTAACTGCATCATTTATTTCAACAGCTTTCTCTATTCTCTCGGGTTCGGTGCCACGCCGGATCAAACCAATTGCGCCGGCTGCGCGTTGAGCCATTGCTGCACCTGGCCCATGCCCACCAACGGCGTGGCCAATATCCCCAACGCCCCTGTGTTCGTAAATGTGGACCGCGCCAATTACCATCTGTATCCGGGCTCGCCAGTTATCGATGTCGGCGATAATTCGGCCGTCGCGGGCGCGACGGATCTCGACGGCAATCCGCGGATCGTCAATGGCGCGGTCGACCTCGGTGCTTATGAATTCCAGAACAGCCCGCTCATCACCGTCCAACCTGCCGGCCAGACGGTGCATCTCGGTGAGCCGGCCGTTTCCTTCAGCGTCGTGGCGGTCGGTCCATCACTGTACTATCAATGGCGCTTCAACGGAACGAACATAGCGGGCGCGACGGCTTCCAGTCTGACACTGGCCAATGTCCCCTACAGCCGTGGCGGCATTTATTCGGTTTTCCTCACCAATGCCTATGGTTACGCCATCAGCGATGGCGCCACCTTGACGGTGCTGCCGCCGATCCCGCCGGCGTTTAGCTCCCAGCCCTCCGGCCAGTTGGTTTCGGTCGGTACAAACATCATGTTGTCCGCGTCGGCCAGTGGTTCGCCGGCTCCGACGTACCAGTGGCTCTTTAACGGAATACCTTTGTCAGAGAGCTCCCATTTCACTGGGGTGGCGACCGCCAACCTGCAGATTTCAAACGCTCAAACCAACGACACAGGAAACTATTCTGTGACCGCCTCCAATTCAGGTGGCTCAATCACCAGCGCGGTCGCGGCCGTGACGGTGCTCGTTCCCGCCGCAATTGTTTCTCCCCCCGTTTCCCAAGCCGTCCTGCTCGGCAGTAGCGCGACTTTTACGGCTGCTGTTTCCGGCAGCTCGCCGCTCGCCCTCCAATGGCTTTTCAATGGAGCTCCGCTGAGCGATGGCGGGCGCGTTTCCGGATCAACCACGACCAACCTGTCCATCTCTTCGATTCAGACGAACGACACGGGTGGCTACCAACTCGTGGTTACCAACGGTTACAACTCCGCCACCAGCACGGTCGCCGTTTTGACCGTGCTCGTGCCCGCAACGATCCTCAGCCCGCTGACCAATCAAGTCGCGATGGTGTTCAGCAATGCCACATTGTCCCTGAACGCCGTCGGCAGTTCCCTCTTTGTGCAATGGCAGAAGAATGGGACGAATTTGACCGACGGCGGCAATATTTCCGGAGCGAACGCGCTCAACCTGACCATTGCCAATCCGCAACCGGCCGACTCGGGCCAGTACAGCGTCAACATCAGCAATGCCTGGGCGAGTGCCTCAAGCAGCGAAACGCTGACGGTGGTTCCGATTTTCACTTGGGGTGACGCCATCGTCATCCCGCCGGCAACCGCCACAAATGTCATTGGCATCGGCGCCGCCGGTCAGGTCGTCAATGCCGATTTCGCCGTGCGCGCCGACGGTTCCGTCATCGGTTGGGGAAACGATCTATATGGCGTGCTGGATATTCCACCTGATGCCACGAACGTCGTCTCGCTCATGGCCGGTGACGAGCAAGTCATCGCCATCCGCCAGGATGGCACAGTCGCGACCTGGGGGTTCGGCGGTTCAGCCGTCCCGGATGACGCCACGAAACGTGGTGGCCGCTGCCCTTCAAAGCTATGGCGGTTGTGTCGTGCTGCGCCAGGACGGAACCATCACCACCTGGGGCGGCGCTTCGGCCCCGCCCGCCAACGCTACTAACATGATCGCGATCGGCGCCGGCGCGTGGGGCAGTTGCTTGGGTGTGCGCCAGGACGGTTCGATTATCAGTTGGGGTGACAACTCTTACGGCCAGGGGTCGCCTCCGCCGCAAGCGACGAATATTTTTGCCGTCGCCTGCGGCGATCGCCACACGCTTGCGCTCCGCGCGGACGGTACTGTCTTCGCCTTTGGGCTGAGCACCATCTTCGGCAACACGGTTCCCCCGGCGGATGCCACGAAGCTTGTGGCCATCGCGGCCGGCCAGGAATTAAGCACCGCGTTGCGTGCTGATGGAACCGCCGTGAGTTTCGGCATCGAAGGATCAGCACCCGCGTTCCTGACCAATTGCATCGCTCTTGCGGCTCGCTATTACCATAACGTTGTGTTGGTGCCGGACCCGGTAGTGCAGATGGCCCCGAGAATCATCCAGCACCCCATAGGAGCTGTCTCCCAGCTCAACCAAAACCTGATCCTGCTTTCGCAAGCCGTCGGTTCTTATCCGTTGAATTATCAGTGGTACTTCAATGGCGGCCCGCTCGCGAATCAGACCAACCGCCAACTCCTGTTGTCCCCGGTTCAGACTGCACAAGGCGGCGATTACCAGGTCGTGATCGCAAACAGCTTTGGCTCGGTCACAAGTTCCACCGCCATCGTCTGGACCGCCCCGGTCATCGTCGCGCCGCCTGCAACCACCGTGGCATTCGGTTCAAATGCCTTCTTCAGCCTCACTGTCGCCGGCACCGCGCCGTTAAGTTACCAATGGTATTTCAATGGCATGCCGCTCAAGGACGGTCCCCACATTGCCAACTCCTCCTCGTCTAATCTGATCATCACGAATTTCCAGCCGGCTGATTTGGGTAACTACACGGTCGTCGTCTCGAACCTGGCCGGCACCGCCACCAGCCCCGCCGCCCTTGTGACAGTGCTGAATCCGCTCATCTCCTCTCAGCCGCCAAATCAGTTCGCTTACGGCGGCAGCACTGTCACTTTCAGTGTCACAGCCACCGGCCAGTCACCGCTTGCGTATCAATGGCAGTGGAACGGCACCAATTTGCCCGGCGCCACTGATAATCCGCTGGTCCTTACCAATGTCCTGGTCAGCCAGGCCGGTACCTACGCCGTCCTCGTCACCAATGGTTACGGCCAGGTCCTGAGTTCCAATGCCCTGCTCACGGTGATGCCGCTGGGGCTCACCCAGCCGCAACCCGCCGCTCAAACCGTTCTGGGCGGCGCAACGGCAACAATTGGTGTCGGTGTGTCCGGCCAGCCGCCGTTCTTTTATCAATGGCGCCAAAACGGCACGAATGTTCCTGGAGGGACCAACATCCAGCTGGTTCTCACGAATGTGCAGGTCAGCCAGGCCGGTCTGTATTCAGTCGTGGTCACCAATGCCTACGGCATAAACATCAGTTCGAATGCGACGCTTAATGTGGCGCCGCTCGCCATCACCCTGCAGCCTTCCAATTTCGTCTCCTGGGTCGGAGGAAGCGCCTATTTCAAAGTGAATGTTTCCGGCGTGGCGCCGTTCAGTTTCGACTGGCGATGCAACGGAGTAGACGCGGCTGGCGGAACCAATATTTTGACGCTGACCAATCTTCAGTCCTCGCAATTCGGAACTTATTCGGTTGTCGTCAGTAACGCCTATGGCAGTGTCGTGAGCAGCAACGCGGCATTGTTGCTCTCGCAAGTCGCCGTTTGGGGCGGCAACCTCCGCGAAACCAACCTGACGGCCGGGCTCACCAACATAATTGGCATCTCCGGCGGAGCCGAAGGCCAATTTGGCTATGATTGTCTGGCGTTGCGCAACAATGGGACCATCGTAACCTGGCCCGCCAATCTCTTGGGGACACAAACCAATGGCGTTACGAACATCATCGCGATCGCCGGCGCTGGTTACGGGTTGAGGGCTGACAGAACCGCCGTGGCGCTTTCCTACTATGGCGCGAGCCCGGTGCCGGGGTTCACGAACCTGGCTGCCATTTCGGTGTATAACGGCAGCCTGCTGGGCCTGCGAACCAATGGTAGCGTTTTTGGCGGAAACCCTGCCGGTATCGCAAACAACGCGCCTCCCGGCCTGAGCAATGTCGTTGCGATCGCCCAAGGCGGCTCCTTTGCGCTCGCGTTGCGCGCCGATGGAACGGTTCTTGCCTGGGGAAGCAACATTTACGGCCAGACCAATGTGCCTGGCAGTTTGAGCAACGTGGTGGCGATTGCCGCCGGCTATTATAATCCCGTGGCGCTCAAGAGCGACGGCACCGTGGTCGTCTGGGGTTTGAACACTGCTGGTGTTACCAACCCTCCAGTAACCGCGACCAACGTCGTGGCGATTGCCGCCGGTTTCGAGCACATCGTCGCATTGCGCGGCGACGGCTCCGTTGTAGCCTGGGGATACAATAATCTCGGTCAGACCAACGTTCCTTCCGGGTTGTCTAACGTAGTTGCCATAGCTGCCGGCGGATATTTCAGCATGGCCATGCTGGGCAGCGGACCGCCGTCCACGCAGGCTTACCTGACTCAGCCAGTGATGGGGGTTGGTTCTTTTAACCTGACCGTGCCGACCCAAAGCGGACGTGTTTATTCGCTGGAATACAAGGACAACCTTGCTGATCCGAATTGGGTGTTGCTGCCGCTCGTACCTGGTAACGGGAACTCGTTGCCCTTGACCGATCCGGCCGCGACCAATTCGCAACGCTTCTACCGCGTCCAACGGTGGTGAGCCCCCCCGCATGAACGCTTATTTATTCAGCGGGGTTGTTAGCCAGTACTATAAAGGCTCTTACACTGACTTTTGCTCGACGCTGATCCTCTACGGTGCCGAGGAAGACACCGCTCGAAAGACGTTCCGGGAGTTCCTCCTTCGTCCCGAAACGGATGAGAATTTGCCGCCGAAAAAGATCGAAATGGTGGTCGGCGCTCCCGTGCTGGACCAACTTCTAACCGAAGCCGGCAACCAGCCAATCAGGTGGTCGGAAATTGCCGAGGAACTTCGGCAAACATTGGAATCCACCGGCCTGGACGACGAGACACAAGGTTATTGGCTCGATTGTGAACAGGTTGTTAAACCGGAAACTCGTGCTCTGGGTATCGACTCGCTACAACGGTCCTTGCCGGAAGATATTCGCTCAGGCCTCAACTGGTCGGCCGACAAAAACTATTTCTTCCTGCTAAGTGTTCTCAGCCCTCCTTCTCCGCCCACGTTTGCAGACCTCGATGAGGAGAATCGCCGGCACGACGCAGACCGAACCGGTGATGAACCAGAACTCGAGGGCCTCAACGATGCAGACTCGGAACAACGCTTACTGACCTATCCGCAACTGGCGAAAAAGGAAACCGCGCTAATTATCCGGGCGCGGAATTCCGCCGTGGCCACCTGGCTTTGGCGCCAGTTTGCGCCGGAAACTTCCTGGGCAACCTGTGCCATCCGCATCGATCCCTTATGCGAATCGATTCGAATTGGGGATTTGGCCCTGTAAAGTGCAGCGGCGGCGTGAGCACATTAGGTAGCAGTCATCGCGGGGAAGGCGGATGTTGGCGCTTTCCGAGGTCCCAAGATGTAGTCGGGCGGCGATGACAGGGAAATAAAACGTTCCTCGGTCACGAGCCGTACCTTTCGGCCTCGATCTGCTGAAGCGTCTTTCCACGGGTCTCGGGCGCCCAGACTGCGCCGATCACTGCCGCCAGGCTAAGGAAACCGATCAGCAGCGTCCCGACGAAACCGATTCCCCTTTTGGTCAGCAGAATCGGGAAGGCCGAACTGAGCAAGCCCACGGCGATGCGGGCGGCAAAGAACAGCACACCTTGAGCGCTGGCGCGATACGGCGTCGGGAACAGTTCCGCGGTCCAGAGCCCGTAAAATGCCTGTGCGCCGATGCCCGCCGAAGCTCCCCAGGCAATGGCAAAAGCCAGCAACGAAATCCACCCGGGCGGCGCAAATACCAGCGCGATCCATCCGCCAATTCCGAGCACGGCACCGCCGCCGTAAAGCACGCGCCGCGACATCCGATCCGCAAAGAGCATAAAACCAAAGTAGGTCGCGGCGACCGTGCAACCCCACAAGAGCACCTGCAGCAGATACTGCTTCACCGGTTCGTGCAGCCCGGTGGCATCATAAACGCGGGGCATAAAAATACCCGCCTGGCCCGCCACCAGATTCCAAAACCCGTAAACGCCGAACAGGAACAGCAGCGCGGTGATGTTGGCCTCCCGCGAGAGCAGCGCTACCATACCGCTGCCGGCGGGCGTCGGCGCACGGCCGCTCCTGGACTCTTTCCAGATCGCCGATTCCGGCAGTCCCTGGCGGATCCACCAGACGATGAAGGCCACGACGAACAGATGCGCAAAGATGATCCGGCTGCCGAGTAATCCCAGCGGAGCGAGCAAGGCCGCCAGCGCAAACCCAATCAGCGGACCGATGGACCAGGCCAACTGCGCGGTTCCCACATGCTTGGCCCGCGAATCAGTGGGCGCTTGTTCGGCGATGTAGGTCCACGAGGCGGGAACGCCGGCGCCGACCGCGATTCCGGTGAGCAAAAAGGCGATGAAGAGCATAACCACATTAGCGGAGAACAGCGCCAGCAGTACTCCGATCATGTAGAGGACAAGGTCATAGGTGTAGATGAATTTTCGGCCGAACCAGTCGGAAAGCGGTCCACCCAAGAGGGCGCCAATCGCCGCGCCGAAAGCGTTGGCGCTGAACGCGGCCAGCATACCGATGGCGGCGTCAGTAAGGCCAAATGCCGACTGCCAGAAGCCGAGGCTCGTGGCGATAGCGATGATCGAGCCCGCATCGATGTAGTTGGACATCGCCACAGAGATGGTGGCTTTCCATCCGCTGGTGACGCTGCTGCCGACTTTCATGGGATAGGTTTCCTTGTTCCGACGGACAAACTTTCCCGGGGATTTCCAACTTGGGCTTGTCCATCAGCTCGCGTAGCTTCTCGAACCAATACGAGGGAACCATCTTCCTTTGTAATGCGCAGGAACCCGCATCTTTTGATGGGAGCCATTCCGTCGGACGATCATCACGGTTCGGAGTTTTGTCGAGTGGAAAGCCACGCTGGCTAAGCCGGGGATTTGCGCCGCGTGTGTGCTTAGAGGTCACGCCGGCCACATCCAGGAGTCTGAAAGGGACCATCGAAAGGGGCTAATGAACTGCATGGTGAATCGCTCTGCGGAAATGCGGCCACAATCCTGAGGTTGGAACTGGCGAAAGCACTCTGACACCACGTCAATCCCCAATCCAACCCGTGGCTGCAGCTTGATATTAACGCGTCATGCGCCTAACCTGAATCACCGTTCCATGAAATCGCGCCTGCTTAGCCTCTGGAACTCTTTGAGCCCTCGCAAACGCAAGCTCATCGTTTGGACCATCGGTTCGCTGCTCTTCTATACCATCTTCGGATTCCTGATCCTCCCTTGGATCGTCAAAATCTTGGCCACCCGGCAGCTCACCAAACAGCTCGACCGCGAGACCACCATTCGCCAGGTCCGGATCAATCCTTACGTCCTTTCTGGAACCATCCGCGGGTTGCTCGTCAAAGACAAGGATGGCGAGCCGTTTCTCTCCTTTGATGAAGCCTACGCCAACTTTCAACTCGTCTCCTTCTTTGGCAAACATTGGGTCTTCAAGGACGTATGGGTGGTAAAGCCGTATTGCCGGATCCAAATCAACAAAGACTATTCTTTCAACTTCTCGGACCTTGCCAAGAAGTTCTCCCAACCTTCGCCCGTTCCCAAAAAACCTTCCAAGCCGCTTTATCTCGCAATTGACAAGCTGCAGATCATCGGCGCGGGCGGTTCCTTCGCCGACCTCACACCCAGCACGCCGTTCCATCGCCAACTCGGACCGGTCCAGATCATCCTCACTGGTCTGCGCACGGATCCAAACAGCCCAAACCCGTATTCCTTTGAAGGCACCACCGACAGCGGCGAGCGGTTTTCATGGAGCGGGCAGTTCACGATCGAGCCGCTTTCATCAAGCGGCGAGATTTCGCTGCAAGGGTTATCACTCCCCAAGTACGCCCCCCTGTTCCAGGATCTCTTGCGCTTTGAAATTAAGGACGGCGTAGTGGATGGAGGCGCGGCCTACCGGTTTACCCTAACCGGGTCCAATTATGTTGCCGCCGTCAGCAATGCCTCCGGCTCGCTCAGATCATTGAAGGTGACCGAGCGCGGCGGCACTGAAAACCTTGTCGAACTGGATAGATGCGCCGCTACTGGCGTTTCCGCGGATACCGCTGCGCGCACCACCGAGATCAACCAGATTGCCGTAGATGGTGGACGCATACTCGCCCGGCGAAACCAGGATGAAAGCATCAATCTCTTGCAATTGGCGGAACCTGCACCCGGCGCAACCAATGCCCCCGGCGGAGTTCTTTTCCTGCTCCAAGCGGTGACCAACGCCTTCGCCGCTCTCATCCAAAGCACGAATCTTTGGACCGGCACGATCCATCAGGTCGATCTGACGAATTGTTCGGTGCAATGGGAAGATAAGGCGACGCCGCGCCCGGTGCAGCTCCGGGTCGATGAAATTGCCCTTTCTGCCCGGCACCTTTCCAACGTCGCCGGCTCGAATCAAACGAGCCAGCTTTCCGTCCGATGGAATACCAACGGAATCGCCCGGATTGCCGCCTCAGTTCAGATCTCGCCCCCTTCAGCCGACATAACGCTGGATGTTACCAATCTCGAACTCCACCCGCTCGATCCGTATCTCGAACCTTATGTGAACCTCTTCCTCATCGACAGCAAGCTCGGAGTCAACGGCACCGTTCAAATGCGCCAGGCCACGAACGGTCTGCCTGATGTTACCTTCAACGGCGATGCGCGCATGGATGATTTTGCCACCGTGGACGCGCAATCAGAGGAATTGCTTAAGTGGAAATCGGTAGAGGTCACCGGATTAGATGCCCGGCTTCAACCGCCCACTGTGGATATCAAGCAGATCGCCGTGCTCGACCCAAATGTGCGCGTGGCGCTGGATACGAACCAGAACTTAAATTTTCTCGCCGTCCTGAAAACATCGACCGCCGAATCGACCAATGCGCCCGCAGGTGCCGGTGCAGTTGCCGCCCAGCCTAATCCGCCGGAGAAAAAGCTCGGCATGCGCCAGAAACTGGGCAGCCTTCTACGCGAGGCGCTTTCTTCGTCGACCAATGCCGCTGGTCTTGCCGCGTTGCCCAAGGTCAGCATCAAGACGATTGCCATCACGAATGGGTTTGTCCAGTTCGACGACCGCTCGGTGCAGCCGCCGGTGTCCACCACGATTCAGGAATTGAACGGCACGATCGCGGGTGTCTCTTCCGAGGAGCTCAAGCGCGCCGACCTTCACTTCACCGCCAAGGCGGCCCGCACGGGCCCGATTGAGATCACCGGCAAGATTAATCCCCTCAACCGGAACGCTCCCACCCAGATTACCATGACCTTTCACGAGGTCGACTTGAGCCCGGCCAGCCCCTATTCGGGCAAGTTTCTGGGCTATCGGCTAAACCGCGGCCGACTCGGTCTGCAAGCCGATTACGAAGTTACCGAGCGGCACGTCAAAGCAAAGAACGTGGTCGTGCTGGACCAGTTCACTCTTGGCGAAAAGGTGCCGAGCCCGGATGCGACAAAGCTGCCGGTCAAGCTGGCCATCGCTTTGCTGAAGGATCGTAGTGGCAAAATCGAAATCGAACTGCCGATCGACGGAAACCTCGACGATCCCAATTTCCATTTTGGCAAAGTGATCGTCCATGTCCTCATGAACATCATGACCAAGATCGTCACTTCCCCCTTTGCTGCGCTTGGCGCCTTGTTCGGCGGCAAAGGAGAGGAAGTCAGTTACCAGGATTTTGCTCCCGGCAGCTCGGAGTTGCAGGCCGCCAATTTGCCAAAACTCGACAGCCTGGTGAATGGGCTCTATGAGCGGCCTGGCCTCGAACTGCAAATCGAAGGCAGCTTCGACCCGGCGGCCGACGCCGACGGACTGCGCAAGCTCAAACTGGAACGCATGTTCCGCGAGCAAAAATGGGCCGCTTTGCGCAAATCCGAGCAGTCAGGGCTATCGCCCGAAAAAATCATGCTAACAGAACAGGAGTACACGGCGTTTCTGGATGCGGCATACAATGCCGCCATCAGTTCCGGACATGGACTGAGCACGAATCAAAGTGCCACCATCCCGGCGTCCCGAACTGCGCCTCAGCGTAAAACCGAAATTGTCCCTGGCACGGCGGGAGAGAAAGGGGCCACCGCTTTGCTGAACCGGCCGGAACCCCAACCCACCGTTGCTGCGAATGAGCGCGAACGAGTGGTTCTGAGCACTATCCCTGTCAGCGACGATGAATTGACGCAGTTAGCTTCCGAACGCGCGCGTAATGTGCGCCAGCGCATCCTCGACACGGGCAAAGTGGAAGCAGCACGGCTTTTCCTGGTCGACCCGAGTACTACACCCTCCACTAACCACACGAGCCGAGTGTATTTTCACCTGCAATGACCGGTTATTTGCCGATCTCCTTTTGCAGCCCCAAGCGTTTCATCTTCGAAACCAGCGTGGTCGGCTTTACTCTTAGCATGGCCGCAGCTCCATCGACGCCATAGATCTTCCAGTTCGTTCGCCGTAGGGCCGTGGCGACGATCTCGCGCTCGCGGACTTCCAGTTCATCTAAAGAAAGCACCTCAATTTCAGTTGCGCTCGGGGCTTCGGCCGCGCGCGCTGGACCTCGGCTGGAATCGGACCGAGCAGGTAGATCGAATTGCAAGCTGCCGCCCCTAGCGAGAATCACCGCACGCTCGATCAAGTTCTGCAACTCGCGCACATTACCCGGCCAATCATAAGCTCTAAGCACCTGGACGTCCGCTTTCGTCAATCGCGAGCGAGGCACACCGAGCCGTCGGGTCGATTGTTGCACGAAATACTGAGCGAGCTCACCAACGTCCTCGAGACGCTCGCGCAACGGCGGCACTTCGATCGGGAAGACACTCAGCCGGTAATAAAGGTCGAGCCGGAATCGGCCGGCCCGTGCTTCCGCCAGCAGATCGCGATTCGTAGCCGCGATCAGCCGAACTTTCACCGAGCGCGTGCGCTCGTCTCCGACGCGTTCGAATTGGCCTTCCTGAAGCACGCGCAGGAGCTTGCTTTGCAATTCGAGAGGGATTTCACCGATTTCATCCAGGAACAGTGTGCCCCCATCCGCCAGTTCAAACCGCCCTACCCGATCCTTTATCGCGCCGGTGAACGCCCCACGGACATGCCCGAAGAACTCGCTCTCGAACAGTTCCTTGGGAATTGAAGCGCAATTCACCCGAACCAGCGGGTGGTCCTTATGCGCGCTCAGATCGTGAATGGCCCGTGCGATCAATTCTTTGCCCGTGCCCGATTCGCCCGAGATCAACACGTTTGCTTCCGTCGGCGCAACCGTGGCAATTTGGGCCTGTACTTTCTGCAATGCCGGGCTGCGCCCGAGCATGTTACCGAAACCGGCTCGAACCTCGTCCTGGAGAAACTCGTTTTCCAACTCCAGGTTCTTCTGGCGGGCTATGCAACTGAACGCGGCAACGCGCCCGACGATTTCACCTCCATCGTTGCGGTAAGGCGTCGACTTCACGTGCAACCAATGCAAGCGGCCATCCTTTCGTTTCATCTCAAACTCAAATGAAAGCGGCTCGTCGGCGGCTGCCTTCGAAGCGGGGCACTGCTCCGGATCGGCCTTAAGTAGATGCGGCGTTTGGCCCAGAAGTTCTTGGGGCGAATATCCCGTAAGTTCGTAAACGAGCCGATTGGCGTAAACGATCCGGCAATCACCGTCCAGGATCATCACGCCTTCCGAAAGACTCTCGAGTGCCGTTCGATAGAAAGTGTCCGGCCCGGAGAAGGTCTCTGGTCCCAGGCTCGTCATGGTCGGTAATTCTGCCGTTGGATTCACGCGCGCCTAACATGGCTCATGACAGCGCACTGCGCAACGAACCAAAGTTGTTGAATCACGAATATTAGTTAAAAAACGCGCGTTGTGGCTAAGCCGCCAGATGCGTATCAGGAGTAATTATTTTTCGTATTAAACGCATTTTCAACAGGTTGCGTGCACTCTGTCCGCCCATTGACCGGGTTGGCACAGGGTTAGCGTTAGGCTGTTCCGGTGGTTCGGTTCCGGGCAGATGGTGAGAAATGAACTGAGAGTTCGGAGCGTACACCAGACACAACCAACGAGACTATTTATGAGTATGAAAAGAGCCATGGAAGATAAGGTGGCGCTGGTGACCGGCGGTGGCAGCGGCATCGGCCGAGCTGCGGCGCTCGCATTCGCCGACGCTGGAGCGAAAGTGGTGATTTCCGGCCGCCGTGAAGCCGAAGGATTTGAAACGCTCGGGCTGATCAAGCAGCGTGGCGGTCAGGGTTTATTCGTCAAAGCCGACGTGAGCCAGGAGCGCGATGTCGAGCAGTTGCTGGCACGAACGATGGAGACCTATGGTCATCTCGATGCTGCCTTTAACAATGCCGGCGTGGAGGGCGAAGTTGGGAAGCAAACCCACGAGCAGTCGTTGACCAACTACCGGACGGTGATGGATATCAACGTTCTCGGCGTTCTGCTCGCGATGAAGCACGAAATCGGAGCAATGCTGAAGAATGGCGGGGGCGCCATTGTGAACAATGCCTCGGTCGGCGGCGTGATTGGATTTCCCGGTGCGAGCGTTTATGTGGCCAGCAAGCACGCCGTGCTTGGGTTAACCAAAACCGCCGCCCTCGAGTACGCGAAGCAGGGCATCCGCGTAAATGCCGTGCTGCCTGGCGGCATTGAGACGCCGATGCTGAATAGGTTTACGGGCGGACCGGGGACCGACTTTTTCAATCAATTGGCCGGGATGCATCCGGTGGGCCGGCTCGGGCGGCCGGAAGAAATTGCGGAGGCCGTGTTGTGGCTTTGCTCACCGAATGCGTCGTTTGTCACCGGATTGTCACTAACCGCCGACGGTGGTTGGACTGCACAGTAAGAAGCGAATGTCCTAAACGGACGGGATACTTCGTCATAATTCAAAGGACCACAACCAAAGATGAGCATGATCGATAAGCAGGATGGGAATATGAATGCAGTGGATGAGATTGTTTTAGCGCAAAATATTAGTCGGCGAAGCGGAAGTGCGCCAATGCTGCGGCGCGTCCTGAGTTTCAGGGGAGCGCTCCGCGCAAAGGTCGCGAGGAGTTCTATTCCCGAGGAAACGGAAAACCGAGGACCGAAACTGATGCGACTTGTCGCGCCGGCGCTTCTGGCTATGACGCTGGTCGCATTGGCCACGGGATGTGAGCATCGAGCGGTACAGCAACGGCCGCCGCTGGCGCAAGTAACCGTGGCGCCGGTGGAACGAAAGGAAATCGTCGAATGGGACGAGTTTACCGGCCGGATTGAGCCGATTGAGTCGGTTGAGGTGCGGCCGCGCGTGTCCGGGTACATCCAGGAAGTCCGGTTCCAATCCGGGCAACTTGTGAAGAAAGGCGACGTGTTGTTTGTGATCGATCCTCGCTGGCATCAGGCTACTTTCGATCAAAGGCAGGCGGAGTTTGAGCAGGCAAAGGTCCACCTCGAAAACGCCAAGCATGAAGCGGATCGTTCGTCCCAGCTTCTGGCAGACAAGGCCATTTCGGTAGAAGAGTCCGATGCGCGGCAGTCGCGCTATCAGGCAGCCAAGGCGGCCTGGTTGGCAGCACAAGCAGCGCTCGAATCGGCCAAACTCGACCTGGACTATACACAGGTCCGCGCGCCCGTCGACGGACGGGTAAGCCGGGCTTTGCTCACGGATGGCAATTACATCAGCGGGGTCGCCGGCGCCGCAAGCCTGCTCACCACCATTGTATCAGTTGACCCGGTATACGTGTACGCTGATATCGACGAGAATTCGCTGCTCAAATTCGATGCGCTTATCCAGTCGCGGAAATTGGAAACGAATGCCGACGGCAGAGTGCCGGTGGACGTTCAATTGGCAGACGAGACCGACTTCCCACACCGAGGATATCTGGAGTCGTTGAATAACCGGGTAGATGCGAATACCGGGAGTATACTCCTTCGGGCGATCGTTCCGAATCCGGAAGGTCGGATGGTTCCAGGCTTATTCGCGCGCATCCGCCTTCCTCTGAGCGAGCGGTATCAGGCGCTGCTCGTGGAAGAGCGCGCAGTGGGGACTGACCAGGCTCAAAAGTTCGTCCTCACTCTTACATCTTCCAACACCGTCGCTTATCAAACGGTGAAGCTGGGTCCGGCCATGGAAGGCAAACGGGTCGTTCGTTCCGGCCTTCAGGGAACGGAGGAAATCGTTGTGAACGGCCTGCAACGAGTGCGGCCCGGCATGCCCGTGGTGCCCCAACAGGAAATGGCGAACCAATCCGACGGCCATTTAGCGAATCGCTAAGCGGACCAGCATTTCAAGGGTCTCGTTTTTCAAATTACCATGAACTTCTCCCATTTTTTTATCCGCCGCCCGATTTTCGCCGGTGTGCTATCGATGGTGATTTTTCTGATTGGTTTATTGGCAATGTGGCGTTTGCCGATCAGCGAATATCCCGAGGTAGTACCACCTACTATCGTGGTTCGCGCCAGTTATCCCGGAGCCAATCCAAAAACCATAGCGGAAACAGTAGCCTCACCGCTGGAACAGGCCGTCAATGGTGTCGAGGATTCGCTCTATATGTTTTCACAAGCCACGCCTGATGGCGTGATGACGCTAACGGTAACTTTCAAGCTGGGCACCGATATCGACAAAGCCCAGGTTCAGGTGCAGAACCGCGTTTCACAGGCCCTGCCCAAATTGCCGGAAGAGGTGCGCCAGTTCGGCGTTACCACGACCAAACAATCGCCCGACCTCACGATGGTGGTGCACCTGTTTTCTCCGAGTGGACGCTACGGCGAAGTGTATCTGCGCAATTACGCTACGCTGCAGGTCAAGGATGTGCTGGCACGTATTCCCGGCGCAGGGGACGTTGAGGTATTTGGCTCGGGGGATTATGCCATGCGGGTGTGGCTCAACCCAGACCAACTCGCGGCGCGCAACCTGACCGCCAGCGACGTGGTGGCGGCGCTTCGTGAGCAAAACGTGCAAGTCGCCGCCGGAGCCGTCGGCCAACAACCGGTCAGCCGGCCAGTCGAATTCGAATTGCAAATCAACGCGAAAGGACGGCTGGTTTCGACTGAGGAATTCGGGGGAGTCATTCTCAAAACCGGACCGAATGGCGAGAAAGTGCTGTTGAAGGATGTTGCCCGTATTGAACTGAGCGCTGACAGCTACGCGCTGCGCTCGCTTCTGGATAATAAGACGGCGGTGGCATTGCCGATTTTCCAAACACCGGGTGCGAACGCGCTGCAACTCTCGGCCGAAGTGCGCCGCACTATGGAAGATCTGAAGAAAAATTTCCCGGACGGCGTGGATTATGCCGTGGTATATGACCCGACGATTTTCGTCCGCCACTCCATCGAGGCGGTGGTACACACATTGGCCGAGGCGATCTTGTTGGTGGTTGTGGTAGTGATCCTTTTTCTGCAGACGTGGCGCGCGTCGATCATTCCACTGGCGGCGGTGCCAGTCTCGCTTGTCGGCACGTTCGCGGCGATGCTGGCGTTCGGGTTTTCCATCAATAATCTATCCTTGTTCGGGCTCGTGCTTGCGATCGGCATCGTAGTGGACGACGCGATTGTCGTGGTGGAGAACGTCGAGCGCAACATTGCCTTGGGTTTATCGCCGCACGATGCCGCTAAGCGGGCGATGAGTGAAGTAACCAGTCCAATCATCGCTACTGCGCTCGTTCTTTGTGCCGTGTTTGTCCCAACCGCGTTCATCAGCGGTCTTACCGGCCAATTCTACAAGCAGTTCGCGATCACGATCGCCATCTCCACGGTGATTTCTGCCTTCAACTCGCTCACTTTATCGCCCGCTCTTTGCGCCGTTCTCCTGAAGGACCACCATGCGCCGAAGGATTGGTTTGCGCGCGCTATGGACAAGGTCCTAGGTTGGTTTTTCCGGCCGTTTAACCGCTTGTTTGCGTGGTCTGGAAACCAGTATTCAGCGGGTGTTGGTGCGGTCCTTAGGAAAGGTCTTGTCGCACTCGTCGTTTACGGCGGCCTGGTGCTGCTCACGGGCTGGGGCTTCAACAAAGTCCCAACTGGGTTCGTGCCCACGCAGGACAAGCAGTACCTGGTGGCGTTTGCGCAGTTGCCCGATGCCTCGTCGCTCGACCGCACGGAGGCGGTCATTCGGCGCATGTCCGACATCGGATTGAAACAGCCTGGCGTCGAAAGCGCGGTTGCGTTTCCTGGCTTAAGTATCAGCGGCTTCAGCGTGGCTCCCAATGCGGGTATTGTATTCTTCACTCTCAAGCCGTTTGAAGAGCGCACAAAGCCAAACTTAAGCGGGCCCGCCATCGCTGAGGCGTTGAATCGGCAGTTTGGCTCGATCCAGGAAGCGTTTGTTTTGGCCGTGCCGCCGCCGCCAGTCATGGGCCTGGGCACCATCGGCGGATTCAAGTTCTACGTCGAGGATCGCGCCGATCTGGGTTACGACGCTTTGTATCAAAACCTGCAGACCATCATGGGACGCAGTTATCAAACGCCCGGGCTCGCCAGCGTGTTCTCAACGTTCACCGTCAACGTGCCCCAGCTCACCGCTGATATCGACCGCGTGAAAGCCAAGCAGCAGGGCGTCCCGCTGCAGAACCTCTTCGAGACGATGCAGGTCTATCTGGGGTCGCTCTATGTGAACGATTTCAACCGATTTGGCCGCACCTACAAGGTGATCGCGCAGGCTGACAGTCAGTATCGGGACCGCATCGAAGACATCACGCGTTTGAAAACGCGCAATGCGGACGGGCAAATGGTGCCTCTGGGCGCATTGATTAAAGTGGCTGAAACGCACGGACCGGACCGCGCTATGCGGTACAACGGCTACCCAGCGGCTGAAATCAACGGCGCGCCTGCGCCAGGATTCAGTTCCGGCCAAGCCGAAGCATTGATCAGCAAAATCACCAGCGAGTCGCTGCCCAAGGGCATGGCGTCCGAATGGACTGAGCTGACTTACCAACGTATCCTCGCAGGCAACACGGCGGTTTACGTCTACCCGCTCTGTATTCTTTTGGTGTTCCTGGTCCTTGCTGCCCAGTACGAAAGCTTTCGTCTGCCGTTGGCTATCATTCTGATTGTGCCGATGTGCTTGCTCTTTGCCATCACCGGAGTTTGGCTTAAAGGCGGCGATAATAACATCTTTACGCAGATCGGGCTCATCGTGCTCGTCGGTCTGGCTTGCAAAAACGCCATCCTGATTGTCGAGTTCGCCAAGCACAAACAGGACGATGGTCTATCGCCGGTACAGGCGGCTATCGAAGCCTGCCGGCTGCGGCTGCGGCCCATCCTGATGACTTCCATCGCTTTCATCGCCGGTGTGTATCCATTGGTGAAATCACATGGCGCCGGCGCCGAAATGCGCCAGGCCATGGGCATCGCTGTGTTCTCGGGAATGATTGGCGTCACATTGTTTGGCCTTTTCCTGACGCCGGTGTTCTACGTCACCTTGATGAAGCTTGGCTTTCGTAAGAAGCCTGCCGCTATTGTAGCTCCTCGAGAAAGCCTGACTCCCTCCCCGATCTCTTGAACGTGTTGAAATCGCCACCTGATATGATTCCTCTACATAGATCCAGACGGAGCGCAGCAGCTTATTCCTGGTTTCTGGCCGCTATTCTGTTGTTTGCGCGGGCAGCTTCGGGCGGCTTTCTTACCGTCGGTCCGGATTACAAAGCCCCTACCAATACATTCCCGTCGCAATACAAAGCGACGGAGTTGGGTGCCTGGAAAGAAGGCCGGCCGCTGGATAATGTTCCAAAAGGCAGTTGGTGGGAAGTATTTCACGAACCCGAACTCAACGACCTGGAAGCGCGCGCGCTCGAGGCCAACGAAAGCTTAAAGGGCGCTTTGGCGCGCGTTGACCAGGCTCGCGCTACCGCTCGAGTGGCTCGAGCGGATCTGTTGCCTACTGTCAGTCTTGATCCTAGCTACACGCGCCAGCGTTACTCACCCAACCAGGAGCCGAGCTTCGGCAGCATCACCGCCCAGAACTTCAGCGTTCCGCTTGATTTGAGTTATGAAATCGATCTTTGGGGAAGGGTTCGTCGTGGTTTTGAGAGCGCTCGCGCCGAAGCGGAGGCGTCCCTGGCCGATTATTACAATGTGCTCCTTACGCTCGAGGCGGATGTCGCTCAGAACTACTTCGCGTTGCGTTCATTAGACGCGGAGATCGACACGGTAAACGCCACTGTGGACTTGCGCAAAGAACAGGTCCAACTGGTGCGCAGCCGTTTTCGGGGCGGCATCGGCACAGACCTGGACGTTGCCCGCGCCGAAACTGAATTGGCTACAACGGAAGCCGACGCTGCCGCCCTGGCCCATCGCCGCAGTCAGCTCGAAAATGCGTTGGCCATCCTGGTCGGCAGCAATCCATCGACGTTTCATTTGGGCGCTAACACTTCGCGCAACTGGAATCCCGAACCGCCAGTCGTGCCTGCTGGTTTGCCCGCAGAATTGTTGGAGCGACGCCCGGACGTGGCTGAAGCGGAGCGATTGCTGGCCTCGGCAAACGCGCGAATTGGCGTCGCTAAGGGCGCGTTCTTCCCCGTGTTGAGCCTAACCGCTTCCGGAGGTTACCTGAGCGGAGACGTGCAGACGCTATTTAACTGGGACAGTCGCGTATGGAGTATTGGGCCAAGCCTGTCGCTTCCGATTTTTGCCGGCGGCCGGAACAGGGCTAATCTCAAGCACGCCCGGGCTTCTTTCGAGGAGAGCGTCGCGCGATATCGGCAGCAGGTCCTCATCGCATTTGGCGATGTCGAGAACAGTCTGGCAGGCATCCGTTATCTCGCAGACCAATCCGCCGCTCAGCAACGCGCCGTGGCCAACGCGCGTCGCGCCGCCGATCTGGCAACGGAGCGCTACCGCTCGGGTATCGTTAGCTACCTCGAAGTCGTTGACGCGAGCCGCGAAGCGCTTCAGGCCGAGCGGAGCAACGCGCAACTAGCCGGTCAGCGAATCATCAGTGTCGTTCAACTCATCAAGGCGCTCGGGGGTGGCTGGCAGGCGGACTATCACGTTGCCGCTGTGGAGACCAAAACCCGACGGTAAATCAGCAAAGCTTTATTCGAGAGACCGTTCCCCGGCGAAGGATAGCCACGGCATGATTGTTTCCGGACGTGTGCTGAAATCCATGTCCTGGACCACCCAGGTTTTGTCGGTGTGATAAAGCAGGAACCGCGCGTAAACCGCTCCTCGCTGAAAGTTGAGCGAAAGATAAAGCACCAGCGAAGATTTGCCGATGGAATCCATTTTAAGCTGTTCCCAACCCACGCTAGACCCCAGGTTTTGGCTTGCCCGATGAAGGCGGCCGCTCGCCTCAGCAGCTCGGTTGCTGCCTTCGAGGAGGCCGCCTTTCTGCCAGAGGTAAATCGCGCCCTCGACGCCGCCCCCTTTCGCCCAGGAATCAAAGCCTGCCTGAATCACCGGCGGCAGCGCCGGGTTCGAATCAGCGGCTGAAACTCGAACCGAACCGACAAACAAGATGACTCCGAAAATCGGTACCAAAGCGAATCCTGCCAACCGAGCTTGAGTTCTCATATGCATTCCTTTCTATTTTGGTCCAAGATGACAATGATGCGACGCACAAGAAAGCAACTTCGGTCGCTTGCGCCACGCATTTGAACCAGCAACAATTCAAAGGTGAACAAACGCGCGCTCGATCATTTGCGGAAAGATGAGGTGATGGCCGCTCTGATCGAACGGGTGGGACCGCTCCAGTTGCAGCCGCGTCGCCTGCCTCCTTTTCACGCGCTAACACACGCGATCATCCACCAGCAACTCAGCGGCAAGGCGGCCGGCGCGATCATGGCCCGATTTGAAGCGTTGTTTGTTCAGCAGGGTTTTCCGACTCCACAGGCAGTCTTAAAGGCCACACTTGAGCAGCTTCGCGGTGCCGGTCTATCGCGGCCCAAAATCAGCTACATTCACGGCATGGCTAAACAAGCTGTAGAAGGATTCATTCCCTCCCTGGCCAGATGCGAAGACATGACCGATACCGAACTTCTGGAGCTGTTCACCCAAATCAAAGGCATTGGCCGCTGGACGGTCGAGATGCTTTTAATCTTCAAT
>CAZUVM010000069.1:0-33469 GCA_964623885.1 uncultured Verrucomicrobiota bacterium | reverse complement strand
TTTCCTGGCCGAGCAACGCGATCAGATTGACGCCGGAGGTTTCAATGTTGGATCGGACGACGCCAGGTGGAATTGAGTCCAGCCCCAGCGCCTCAGCGTGCTCAGCAATCTGCTCGCGTTCGATCAAGGTCACCTGACGGCGATTCGGCTGGCCAGTTGAGCCGTTGATCCTGCCAAACTTTCGCATGTCACCTACGATACCTTTGGCCTCGATCGCCTCGACCGTTTCAACCGGTAGGAGTGGAGCACCGGGCTGTTCAACGTGCAAATGAATGGACGCCACGCAGCCTTCCGGCGCATTAGTCGAGTGCGTGATTGATGACATGAACAGATTTTAGCCCAATCCCGCGGAGGCACAAGCGTCGGCGGAATTGAGCAGCGGTGGGAAGGTCCGACAAGATGATTGAAGGAAGCGCAGGACGTCCCGGCCCGCAGCGGTCCGACAGGTTCATGCGCTCAGAAACTTTCTAATGCTCTTATCGCTTCGAGGCCGCTGCGCGCCGGGACGTCGCGCGCTCCGAACAAACCGGGACGGTGCTTGAACTCGCAGCCAGACAGCCGCGCTACGCCGGTCAATACACCCGGGTTTTACCGGGCTTGAACAAACGATGCCGGCCCCTATACTTTGCCGATGCTTGACATCAGGTTGATCAGAGAAAGGGCGGACTTTGTACGCGAGCGACTGGCCACGCGCGGGCCGGCCGATGCTGCGCGGGTCGACGAAGTGCTCAAGCTGGACGAGCACCGGCGCAAAGTGCTCGCCGAGGTGGAAACCTTGAAGGCCCAGCGGAATCGCGTCTCAAAGGAGATCGGCGCGCTCATGGGCCAAAAAAAGACCCAGGAAGCGGAAGCAAAAAAGTTGGAAACGCGAAGCCTCGGCGACCGAATTGCGGAACTCGACAAACAAGCCGCCGAAGCCGATGGCGCGCGTGATCGGCTTATGTTGAGCTTACCGAATTTGCCACACGAATCCGTGCCGGTTGGCAAATCGGCAGAGGACAATCGTCAAGTACGCGTTCACGGCGAAAAACCGGTTTTTTCCTTTAAGCCTAAATCGCATGTAGAGCTCTGCGAACGGCTGAAGTTGATCGATTTCACCCGAGCCGCCAAGTTGGCCGGCAGCGGGTTTGTTCTTTACACCAACTGGGGTGCAAAGCTGGAGCGCGCGCTGATCCAGTTCATGCTCGATCTGCATACACGCGAGCACGGTTACACTGAAGTCTCGCCGCCATTCATGGTGGGTCCGCAATGCCTTGAAGGAGTTGGGCAGTTCCCCAAATTTGCGGATCAGTATTATGGAGTTCAGGAAGGCCTGGATGCCAGCACGCTCGGTAAACTGTACCTGATCCCCACAGCCGAAACGCCAGTGGCAAACATCCATCGCGAGGAAATCCTGGCGGCAGATCAGCTCCCGATTCATTACTGCGCGTACACGCCTTGTTTCCGCGGTGAAGCCGGCGCGGCTGGAGTCGGCACACGGGGCCTCATACGCGTACACCAGTTCGACAAGGTTGAACTCATCACAGTGACGAAGCCAGAAAACGGGTATGTGGAACATGAAAAGATGGTTGCGCAGGCCGAGCGCGTGCTGCAGTCACTGGGACTGCACTACCGGGTATTGCTGCTGTGCAGCGGCGATATGTCATTTGCGAGTTCCAAAACTTACGATCTCGAAGTCTGGGCGCCAGGGCAGGGGAGCTACCTCGAAGTCTCCAGCGTTTCGAATTGTGAGGATTTCCAGGCTCGCCGCATGAGCCTGCGGTTCAAAACTGAAACCGGAGAGAACAAATTCCCTCACGTCCTGAACGGCAGCGGTACCGCCCTTGCCCGGGTCTTTGTGGCGCTGGTGGAAACGTACCAGCAGGAGGATGGCAGCATCAGAATCCCACCGGCTTTGCAGCCTTACCTCAAAACAGAAATCATCAAGGGGTGAGCGCTGCATGGTAAAATCGAGGGGCCCGAAGAAAGGTCTAGCCCGGATGATTCGTCGCAACCTGGCCGTAGCGAAGATTTCATGAATCTGCTTCTCGCCAGCAGCGAAGTTCATCCGTACTCGAAAACCGGCGGGCTCGCGGACATGGTTGGCGCTCTCGGAAAGGCGCTGGGCCGCGCCGCCCAGCAGGTAGCCATCGTCACTCCATTGTATCTCGGGATTCGAGAGCGCTTCCCGCAAATGCGGCGCGTTGAATTGCCGCTCGAATTCCCGCTCGGAGTCAGGCACGTTCGGGGGGAACTTTGGCAGCTCGAAGATGGTCCCGGTGTCTCCATCTACTTTGTGGATCAGCCGGAGTTTTACCAAAGGTCAGGTCTGTACCAGGAACACGGACTGGATTATGCCGATAACGCAGAGCGGTTTTTGTTTCTTTCCAAGGCCATCGCCCATTTGGCACTGCACCTGCCGGCCCGCCCGGAACTCGTTCACCTGAATGACTGGCAAACTGCTTTTGCGGCGCTGTTTCTGCATCATCATCGTCGGATGGCCGGGCAGGGGTCCTGCCCACAGGTCTGCATGACCGTCCATAATCTTGCCTACCAGGGTCTGTTCCCCACAGCTCAATATGCGCTCACTAATCTGCCTTGGGAATATTACAGTTTCGAAGGTGTTGAGTTTTACGGCCAGGTCAGTTCGCTAAAGGCGGGCATGGCCTTTGCCGACCTCCTGACCACCGTAAGTCCGCGCTATGCCCGCGAGATCACGACGAGCGAATTGGGCTGCGGCCTGGATGGTCTACTGCGGCAACGTCAGGCCAAGCTGCACGGAATTCTCAACGGTGTCGATTACGAAGAATGGGATCCCACAAAAGATCCTTATGTAAAGCACACGTTCACCTCGATTGACCTGACCGGCAAAGCGGCGAACAAAAGCGAATTGCAGCGCGAGTTGCAACTCAAGGTCGATCCCACAGTGCCGTTGTTCGCTAATATCGGCCGCTTGGTCGAACAAAAAGGCATCGATATACTTCTGGCCGCGCTGGAGGAGATGCTGCCGGGAGGCATTCAGTTCGTCCAATTAGGCGCCGGCGAATCTCGTTTCGAAAGCGCCTTCCAGGAACTTGCGCGCCGATTTCCAGGTAATACCGCTTTGCGAATTGGCTTCGATGAAGCGCTCTCGCATCGGATCGAGGCTGGCTGCGATTTCTTCATTATGCCGTCGCGCTTCGAACCTTGTGGATTGAACCAGATGTATAGCCTGCGCTACGGTACGGTGCCCATCGTGCGAGCTACCGGCGGTTTGGACGACACCATTATAGACATTCGACAGGATCAGGAACGCGCCAATGGCATTAAATTCGAGGAATACTCCTCCCGGGCGCTGGTCAAAGCCATACGCAAGGCGCTGGCCCTATACACTGAACCCGAGTTGCTTGAACATTATCGGCAGAACGGGATGAATGGCGATTTCTCCTGGGACCGAACAACAGGGCACTACTTGGAGCTGTTTCAACAGACACTGCATTCGGGTTAGAGGCAAACAGTTGGGATTTGGGCCTGAATCAGGTCGTTATTAATTAAATATAACAAACATTGTGCGAAATAATGTCGAGGTGCTTGTATCGCCATAAAAAGCACTATTCAACCATGAGATACGGGATCGCGGGCAGCGTTCCAACTACATTGGGTTGCCGGTTTTTCTTGGCAGCGGCCGCGGCTGGCGCCTGGGTTTTCGGGAGGACGTTAATAATCAGATTTCCGCTGCCACCTTTTCTGGATTTAGCCGCGTCGCTGACCAGCGCAATTTCCAAGCCGCTCTCGACTGGTGAGACGTTCTTGATCGCGAGACCTTCAGGCGCGCCAGCCAACTCGAGATTAAATCGGCCCATAAACGCTGCGGAAGGCGTCGCGACCCGAACACGGGCCGTGCCGCCGACGGGAATTTGGACCGGCGTGGCACTGAGGATTCTCAGGGCGTCGCTGGCGAACGGACGCGGATTGCCACCCACACAGACCGCCAGTTCCTGCGCCGGTACCAGGTGCCAGTAGGCGAATGCCTGCATGCGTCTATCCGCAGGCACCGCCTCATGCGCTATGTTCCGACCTTCAACCACCGCTTTGCCTTCCAGGATCAGGTTGGTTATTCCTCGGCGGCATTGGGGTCCGGCTTTCAAAGTGAACTGTGCCTGGTCCTGGTTTTCTGCAATCCTGGCGCCAGTGAGGAAGAATCCCGGCGGCTCGTCTTTTAAACGAAGCTCAATCGCATTGGTAAAGCCGTCCTGCCGCAAAGCGTACACCGTGATGGGGACATTCATGCCCGGACGAACGGTGAGGCTGGAGGGTGCTACGCGCAAATCGAAATCGGGGTGCGGCTCGGAGATGCGCAATCGATAAGCGAAAGCCGGACCGCCTTGTTGCTGGACATCACTCAGGCGAAGGAGGTAGGTCCCATTTGCAGGCAACGACGCGCGGACATAGGAGTCCGCGTGATGTGTCTCCAGCCCGAAGCTTTTGTCTTCGAAATCGTCGTTAAAGGCCAGCCGTTTGCCTGCCGGGTCGGTCAATTCAAGTGCCGAATCCAATGGCGAGTTCAACCGGCGAGCGAGTACCTCAGCAACAACTTGCTGTCCGGAGTGGCCGTCGAACTGGAACAATGCGGTTTGCCCGGGGTGACTGATGCGGCCGTTGATCACTACCGGCGGCGTGATGGATTGTGGTATTGGAACGGCGTTGTCTTCCACTGGTTTGAACTGCTCCGGCAAATCGCTGAGAACAAAAGGAACGCTGTTAAGGGACCCTACTCCAAGCGAAATAATGCCCGGCTCGTTCGTGCCATTGTCGAGTGCGAGGGACTTGGCAGGGAGATTCCAACCGCTCAAGGCAACCTGGTTGGTATCCCCTGCCCTGCCACCTAATGGGAAAATATCAGTTACCAAGGGCAGTTCGCCAATGGCCAGCCGGTAAACAAAATCCTCGCGGCCGCGAAAGATGGAGTCGTGGATTTCCAGGGAGTACTCTCCGTCCGCAGGGACTTCGAAATGGAGGACTGGATCCGGCCGGAACCGAAACCGTTCTGCAGTGGTGATTTCTTTTCCCTTGGCATCATAAAGAGTTAGAGTGGCTTCGAACCACCCCGGGACCGCGTCAGCCAGAAAAGGAATCAATGCGCGCGCCTTGAGAAAGAAGATTAGTTGTTGGCCGCGCCGCGCGGCAAAGCGGTAGCGGTCGACGCCGCCCGGCATGATCTGGCCGTTCACAATGATCGGCAACGTAAGAGAACCTGCGTACTTTGGCGTGCCTTTGGCCGGTGTCTTACCCAAGCGTTCGAGAAAGCGATCGAGGTCAGGATTCGCCGCCGTGGAAACCGGTTTGGTGGTCTCCGGCAAGGTGTCCACGAGAAACCAGAGTGGATTGGAAATGGCATTGGGTGTGGCCAGCCGGATTTCGTGTTCGCCCGGCGCCGCACTGGTTTCGATCACGATTTGGATAGTCACTGTGTCGATCATCGCCGGATTGGCGGCGCGATTCGGTGGGTTCTTCAGGATTTTTTCTCGGATTTGCTCACGCTCCGCGGCATCGGCCGCTGTCCAGGTGTTAGTGCCGCCAGCCGCGCGGCGGAAACTTTGCCATTTGCGCTCCAAAATCTGCAGGCGCTCGCGCAGGTCGTTGAACTCCTTTTGGTTCATCGGCCGGTTGAACTCCCGAACCGTCGCGTGAATACCCGGGCCGGTGATAACGGCGTTTGAAACCGCCGCGAGGAATTGGCCCCCAACCACAATCTGAAAGCTCGTGCCCGCACGGCCGCCCGCCGGGTAGACGTAAGCCAGGTGCGGCTGCTGCTGGCCGAGCAGTGCGACGCTCGACAATCCAACCCAAGACACCAATGAGATCAGCGCTTTCATGCCGGCATGATTTCTTTCAGTCGGCCGGCGGTTTTGATGCCTTCGTCCGGACCAGGCAGCACACGGGTTGGCAGTCCCTCCGGGTTGGGTAGTTTTGCGTCCGGATCGATACCGAGCAACGTGTAGATGCTGGCGATGAGGTCAACGGGATAAACCGGGCGATCCTTCACCTCCTCGCCGCGAGCGTCGGATGCGCCCACCACCTGACCTCCCTTGAAGCCACCGCCGCCAACCACGGCACAAAAGACTTTACCCCAGTGATTGCGCCCTCCGTTCCAGGGCGCTTCCCACTGGACTTTGGGAGTCCGCCCGAATTCGCCACCCCACCAGACAATAGTGCTTTCGAGCAGGCCGCGGTCGCTTAAATCCTGCAGCAAGGTGGCCATCCCTTTATCCAAATCTGGCAACTGACGGCGCATCGTTTGGAAATTCTCTTTATGCGTATCCCAACCGCCATAATTAATCGTAACATAAGGAATGCCGCGTTCGATCAGACGCCTGGCCACCAGGCACGATTGCCCGAATTTGCTTTTGCCGTAGCGATCGCGCAGTTCGGGCTTTTCCTGGGCCAAATCAAACACCTTGGCGCCATCGCCGAGAATCATGTCATAAGCCATATTCTCGGCCTGAGTTGCGGCAACAATTTGCGGATCGGTTGTTAACGCTTTGCTTAGGGTATCCAGTTGGTGGAGCAGTTCTCGGCGGTCGGCCTGGCGTTGCTCGCTAACGCCCGGGGCGACGATACCTTCCACAGCAAAAGGCGTCAGTGCCGGGTTGCCCCCGGTAGCGAACGGTTTGTAGCGTGACCCCAGGAAACCCGCCTCCGAAAAGCGCCCTTGCGGTTCGGTCAATACGACATACGGGGGCACCAGCCCTTTATAACCAGCGTCGTACCCCCGGAACAGCGAGGTCACCGCTCCGACACAGGGAAAAACCAGCCGTCCGCCGGGCTGGCGGCCGGTCTGCACGATGTAGGAGGCGGTTTCATGGCCGTTGTTTCCGTGAGTCATGCTGCGGATGATGGAGTACTTGTCCGCCTGCTTCGCCAACAAGGGCATCGATTCGCAAATCCGGACACCGGACACATTCGTTTCGATGGGCTTGTTGAGGGGTCCGCAGTAATCATTGCCGGCTTCCGGTTTCGGATCGAACGTGTCCAGGTGCGAAGGCCCGCCCCACATCCAGATTTGGATAACGGCCTTCGCACGAGCGGTTGAAGGCACACCGTAGACCCGAAACGACAAGTCCTTTGCCAGGACCAACCCGCTGGCGCCCAGCAGAGCGCGACGGATGGCCTCGCGCCGGCTAATGCGGCGCCCTGCCCTGCCGAAGTCAGAAAGCATTTTCATGTTTCGAGTGATTTTCGGTTAATGGCGGTAAATGAATTCAGAACTGTTCATCAAGGCCCAAGCGAGATCCACGACGGCCTGCCGCCGGGTGACGCCCGGCTTCTGGAAGTAGGCCTGGGCAATTTTCAATTCTTCACCCGTGGGAAAGCGCGAGAGAATGCCCAGATACATGCCGGTGGCAACTGTCGACACAGGATGATTGGAAGTGGTTTGGAATTCCACCATGCGGCTTTGCTCAAGCTTGCGCTGGAGCGCGCTGGAATTGAGCAGCCATAATTTCTGCGCGGCAGTCAGCCGATTGTTGCGCTCGGATTCCTGCCCGGTGTCGCGTGGCGGCCGGCCAAACATTTCGAGGAACGAGCTGCTGATACTGCCGTCGGGCAATGCAATTGAACGAAGATTGTCGGGAACGAAGGTGTACGGCTCGGGGATGGCGCTGGAATAACTCTCCGACGAGCCCGTGACCTGATCAATCGCATCGATCAACACTTCCGCTTCCAGCCGCCGCAGCGGGTAAAACGCGAAACTGGACGCGCCGCTGGTTTCAGCGGTGCCGGAGAGCGAGGAAAACTGGTAGGTCCTTGAATTTAGAATCAGGCGGAAGAGGTGTTTGAGATCGTAGTTGGAGGAAATCAATTCGGTCTCCAAAAACGCCAGCAGCTCAGGGTTGCTCGGCGGGTTATCCGGGCGGATATCGTCCGGCTCCTGAATGATGCCCCGGCCCAACAACCACGACCAAGTGCGGTTGACCAGGCTGCAGGCAAAGTCCGAATTATTCGTGCTTAGCAGCCACTGGGCAAAAACCGCCCGCGGATCGGTGTCCGGCGCCAGAGTTACGGTTGTGCCATCGGGCAAAACCGCCGGTTTCGGCGAACCGTTCAGGGCCCCGACGTTTGTCGATCCTCGATTGAAAAAGACAATTTCCTCCTTCCACTCGGCCGTGGACTTGTAGCCCACATTGGCAAAGAACAGGGCAAGATTGGACAGCCGGTTGGATGGCCAATTCTCCGCCCGCTGGCCCATAAAGCTCAGGGCCACCGTCTGCGCGATGCCGCGCGGCGTCCGATCTTGCATCGCCCGGTAAAAATTGACTGGCGGCACCTCGAAATTACTGCCGCTGGCGGTAAGCAACTGCCGGGCAAAATCGTCGAACCTTATATTGTGCCTTAGGCAATCGCGGATCCAGCGATGGTAAGCCTGCGCCGCGTTCGGCCAGAGATTGATCGGGAATTCTGCCTTAATGCGGAGCAGGTCGCTCCACTTCATCGCCCACAAGTCGGCGAACTCGTCGCGTTCAAGCAACCGGTCGATGAGCGCACGACGCTTGTTCGGCGCCTGGTCGAGAATGAAGTCCCTGGCTTCGGCGGCGGTCGGCAAGGTGCCGATCACATCCAAATAGACCCTGCGCACAAACACCGGGTCTGAGCAAAGCCTGGCCGGCTCGAGATCCAGCCGTTGCAACTTGGAGAAGATCAGCTCGTCGATTCTGTTTGCCGGGCCAGGAATGCGCTCGGTTTCAAACGGCGTTGCCCCCTGCCCCAGGCTCGTCGTGAGGCACAGGGCGACCAAAACGCCATTCAGGGTGAATCGTAACCAGCGCTTTGATCGCATCCATAGGAGCAGACGGGGCTGCGGCCAGGCAGGATTCAACAAAATAGGCTCAGATTTTGGCATTCTAATGGCAAATTCTGTCTAAGTGATGAAACAGCAGCGCTTGTAACCCGAGCTGCCGCGCTAACGTCAAGAGATGTGATGTTATTGGTTCTTCCTGGGTTTTCTTCGCGAACGCCTAAAAACCCGCCAACGCCAAAGACGTCCAAGGCGAGCGATGAGTGGAAAAGCACGTTTGGACGTCAGGTATCGGCAACAATTACGCCCAGGCCGGGCGAGGCTCTTTCGGCTGTATTTGCTCGGCTGTCAGTCCTTCTGGACGGGGCGACCATAGTCCATATGTTCATCTATGGTTGTCCGGGCATCAGCGCGGTAGCAGCTGACACGATGTGGCGAACTTTGGGAGACGTTTGCTGGCCGGTAACCTGGGTGGAAGGCGCCGCGTGCGATAGCAATCCAGTTGCGGGAATCCAAGTGCTTGGCCTCGAAGACGGTGCCGTTGAGCGGATCCAATTGGATGGGCAAAGCGTGGGGTCCGTATTCGTGGACGGCGCCATGAAACATTGCCTGATCGGGGGGTTGTTGCCGGTGCAAAAGTATGCCTCGCGCCCAGACCAGACGAAGCAAGCACTGGAGTTGTTAGATGGGGCACTGGCGCAAGCGGGTTTCTCGATCGCTGACACAACGCGCACGTGGTTCTTCCTGGACGACATTCTGGGCTGGTACAAACAATTCAACCAGGCGCGTGCAGAAGTTTATTCGGGAATCAAATTCCGCACCCATTCGCTTCCCGCGAGCACGGGCGTCGGCGCGCGCAATCCCGCGGGGGCCGCCTTAACTTTGGCCGCTTGGAGCATGCAGCCGGGGCATCCATCCGCAGGCGCCAGAGAAATCGCCTCCCCTCTGCAGTGTCCCGCCCCGGCCTACGGCAGTTCCTTCAGCCGCGCTGTAGAATATCCCTGCGCAGTTGGGCGCCGATTGTTGCTATCGGGCACGGCGAGCATCGCCTTGCATGGAGAAACCGTGTGGAAGAATGATGTGCACCGGCAGGTGGAAGAGACCATGCGCGTCGTTGACGCCATTGTGCAGTCGCGCGGCGGGTCGCTGCGAGATTTGACCCGTGCCACCGCTTATTTCAAGCATATCAGAGATGCTTGGGTTTTCGGGGAATGGTGCGCCACTCGCGACCTGCACTCCCTGCTTGCGATACCGGCCAAGTGCGATATTTGCCGTGACGATTTGCTGTTTGAATTCGAAGGTGAGGCCGCCCTGCCCCATCAAGCGCCCAAATCTGGCAACGGCGGGAATTCCTGAGAGTTCCGTCGCCGCACCTGGATATTTCAGACCTTGGGACGTGGCGCCGAGCCTGCCATTTCGCAGGCTTCCTAGCTTGCGAAAACCAGTAGCAGATGCTTCTGACCCAATCCCTCGCCGACTCGGAGGTCGGCGATACAGCAGGCTCGGAGGCCTGCACTACAGGAGCGGCGCACGTTCGCCGCGAACGACAAATAAGCCATGCAAACCACGGAGGCTTAGCTTATTTTCACTCGAAGACCTATGGCCGACTCAACGCTGGACTTCAAATCGCCACACACCGGCCAGGCAGCCTTTGATTGGCCGCTCGCTTCGGATGCGGAGCAGTTTTTGAGGGACCGTTTGGAAGTGTTCCTGGAACGGAACGAGTTTGCGCGGGAATTGAGGCGGCGGATGGAGGCTGAAACCGCAACGGACTTCTTCGAATGGATTGATCATATCGTCCTGCCAGTCGATGAAGAGCCAAGAGTCCGCGCGGCGGGATTCACCATCGATAAAACCGCCGACACCCCCGGAGGCGAGCTCGTGCTCGAGCATCCTCGAGCCACCCTGCCCCGCATCCTGCTTCGCCCAATGGCGGATCGGATTTCGATGACCATTTCGCTTCGACCTGAATTTGTGGCGGATTTCGTGGCCAGCCATAATCTGACGGCGAAGCCAGAGGGCGAACCCTGGTCACGGTATCGACGTGTCGTCGTGTGCTGCGAAAATGGAACACAATTGGAAGCGGTGGAACGTCGGGGCTATCGCGGTTTTGTCCCGGCCGCCCTTGCGGCTGCCGAGCTTAAAGCGCGGTTCGAGGCCGCCGAATTAATTCGTACAAGGCCGCGTCTGCACGCGGATGATGATTCGGGTTTTAGAGTTGCCAACAAAATTCAGAAGCGCGTGCTCGAATTGGTCGGGCCGGATGTGGCTTGCCATTTGTTTTTTGAGGGAGAACGAGTTTACTGGGAGCTCCGCAACCAGGCCGCGCGGCTGCAGAAGTTTCGCCAGGATCGATTGGGGCTCGGTTGGGGTAATCACGATCACCACACGTTCCGGTGTTCCCGCCAACATTTTGTCGAACTGATCGAATTCCTTCTGCGACTCGGATTCGTGAAACGCGAACGCTATTACGCCGGCGCGGAAGCCGGCTGGGGTGCGCAGATTCTGGAGCAGGCAATTACCGGCATCGTTGTATTTGCTGACGTGGACCTGATGCCGGACGAAACGCAGATTGATTTTTCGACGACGCGTCTAACTCCGGTTTCACGATTGGGTACCGTCGGCTTGTGGGTCGGGCTGCATGGCGAGAGCTTTCTGGAAGCGGGGATGCACCATCTCGAGGCCCGCTTTGATTTTGACTTGCTGCGAGAGCAATTGAAACGAGACGGAATCGAGACGATGAAGCCGTTCTCGGATTTCAGTTTCCTGCGCCAGGCATTTACCCAAGGTGAGCGCTGGCCGGTGCGGCGCGAACGCCTCCAGCGCCTATTGGACGCCGGCCTGATCACCCAAGAACAGTATGAGAAGTTCCTGGCGGAAGGCGCGCTGGGCAGCCATCTGGAAAACTTGCAAAGGCACGCCGGGTTCAAAGGTTTCAACCAGAAATCAGTCAGCGCTATCATTTCGGCCACGGATCCGAGACAGCAGCATTTTGCCTCCGCGCCGGTGGCGGCGTGATCTGGTTCAAATTCCCTCGGAAAGAGTTGACGTGGGGCGTGTGCGTACCGCTTAATCTTCGCGCCATAGCGCTATGAAGAACTTATTCCTCCGTCGACAATTCGATTCGGCGCTGCGCCTGCTGTTGGTGATTTTTACCGGGGCCGTGGAAGCCCAGGAACAGGCACGCCCAACCGCGCGCACGGTTCCGGCTTGGGTTCGCCAGGGGCTGATTTATGAGGTCTTCCCGCGCGATTTCTCACCAGCCGGTAATTTCAACGGCGTGACAGAGCGATTGGATGAACTGAAGGATTTGGGAGTAAACATCGTTTGGCTGATGCCGATTCACCCCATCGGCGAGAAAATGCGCAAGGGCACATTGGGCAGCCCTTATGCGGTGCGCGATTACTACGCGATCAACCCCGACTACGGCACCGAAGCGGACTTAAAGCGACTGGTAAAGGAAGCACACCGGCGCGACATGAAGGTCATCATCGACATCGTGGCAAATCATACGGCGTGGGACAGTGTGATGATGGCGCACCCGGAATTTTACAAGCAGGACGCGAAAGGGAACATCATTCCGCCTGTGCCGGAATGGACGGATGTCGCCGGACTTAACTATGCGAACCCGCAACTGCGCACGTACATGATCGCTATGCTGAAACATTGGCTCGATCCAGCCACCTTCGACCTGGACGGATTCCGATGCGACGTGGCGCACATGGTGCCGGCCGGTTTTTGGGAGGAAGCGCGCACAGAACTGACCAAGGTTAAAGCCGATTTCTTTCTGCTCGCCGAAGCCAGCAAACCCGACCTGCTCGTGAAGGCGTTTGATGCGGATTACTCCTGGCCGCTTCACGCTGCATTGAACAAGGTCCTGCTGAATGGAGCACCGGCCACGGAGCTACGGCGTTCATGGGAGGAAAGCAGGCGAGAATTTCCAGCCGGTTCGATGCACATGCGGATGTCCGATAACCACGACGAAGCCCGAGCCGTTTCACGCTTTGGCGTCAAAGGCGCGCTGGCGGCTTCGGCTTTGATGTTCACACTCGACGGTGTTCCCCTGCTCTACAATGGCATGGAGGTCGGGGACGCGACGGAATCTGGCGACCCCGCCCTGTTCGAAAAACTGCCGATATTTTGGCACCCGAAAGAACGCCCCCAATTGCGCGAGATCTATCGCGCCCTGATCAAGCTGCGACGCCATTACCCTGCCTTCTGCAACGATCGCGTAAACTGGCTGCATAATTCGAACGAAAACGATTTGGTCAGTTTCATGCGACAGGACGCAAACGACGAATTCGTGGTGCTGGTCAATTTTTCCAACCGCCCGCAAACTGGGTCGGTGGAGGTAACGCATGAGCCGGAATTTAAGCCAATCGCGATCACCGGGATGCCGCCTTGTCCGGAATCAGGATTCCCTTCCTTTCGTCTCGCCGGATTCGAGTGGCGCATTTATCACCGTGCGGTGAAGTAGCGGCAATGGTCGTTCGAAGGCGCGCCCAGTTACACCTTCTGGACCTCAGGTTGGTTTGCCGGTTCGCTAGACCGCGGCTCGTCAAAAGTATCGACCTCTTTTGACACCAAGGTAACGCACGCGCCGGCAACGATGAAAGAACAGCCGCCCAGTAGCACCGCATTCATTGGATTGTTACCTAGCATGGACTTCATGAGTATCCCGAGGCCAAGTGACGCCATGATCTGCGGGATCACGATGAAAAAGTTGAACACACCCATGTAGAAGCCCATTTTTGAGGCGGGGATGGCGTTCGACAGCATCGCGTACGGCATGGACAGGATGCTTGCCCAGGCGACGCCAACCAGCAGCATGGAGATGATGAGCAGATGTTGATGGGGCAAAAAGACCGCCAGGGCTAGCCCACCTCCGCCGCATAGCAGGCACACACGATGAATAGACCGCGCCGAGAAACGTCGGACAAGCGCGAGCAGCGCGAAAGCAAAAACGAACGCGGTACCGTTATAGGCAGAGAAACACACCCCGCCCCAGGCGGCTCCCCGTTGGTAATTTCGCGCGGCAACTAATTCCCCGTGAATTTCCTCAGCGGCTGGTTGCACCATTTCTGGCGAGGTGCCTTTATGCTGCATCAGGGCTGCGGCAATACTCTGGACCAATGGGCTCTCAGCCTCCTCTTTGCTGAATTGGCCTGGCGACTTCATTGAGCCCACGATCAATGCCGCAAGCTCGGTTTGGTCAATTCGTTCTCCTGGGTCGGGTGCTGCCGGCTTTAGCCCTAGCATTTGCAGAATCGGATCGTACCAGGGCTTTTGACCAACCTGGCTCTCCGCTTGTTGCGCGAGCTCCTTCTTGCGTGTCTCGTAGGCTCTGGCCACGGCTGCCGCTTCGGCCGTATAGACTTCGCCTGAATCGCTTTCGACCTGGCTCTTAACAGAGGGACTGCGAATCCCGAGTGTCTGCCCATGAAAAACCCCGGTCGCGACCGCCGGGACGAAGTAGAGCCACATGCAGAACAGAGCAAACCAAGTAAAGAACTGCACAATGGCAAGCTGCCGCATGGTCCTGGGCATAGAGCCGATTCCTGCCACGATTTCCCGAAAGGCACGGCTCGCCCCAGCGGACTCGCGCTTTGATCTCTCCAACGCTGCGGGATCCTCGGGAGGATACTCCTTTGTAGTCAGAACCGTATAGAGAACAGCCACAAAGAACACGGCTGAACCGATATAGAACGCCAGCGCTACCGCGGGCGGGATGGGACTTCTGACCGTCGCCTCATTGCTCATCCCAAAGCCCTGTGTCAGGACGTAAGGCAGCGCTGAGGACAGCACGGCACCCAGCCCTATCAGCAGGCTCTGCATAGCAAAGCCGCTCTTGCGTTGCTCAGTTGGCAACAGGTCACCCACAAACGCTCGAAAGGGCTCCATGCTAACATTGACGCTCGCGTCAAGGATCCACAACAAACCCGCGGCCATCCAAACCTTGCTCGAATTGGGCATGGCGATGAGCGCCAGGCTGGCGAGGATCGCACCGGTCAGGAAGTATGGCCGACGGCGGCCGAGCGTGCCCCAGGTGCGGTCACTGAAATAACCGATGATTGGCTGAACAATTAGACCCGTCAGCGGCGCCGCCAGCCAGAGTACTGCTAGTTCGGATTCCTTGGCTCCCAAATATGTGTAGATGGCGCTCATGTTGGCCATCTGTAATCCCCAACCGAATTGAATCCCCAGGAACCCAAAACTCATGTTCCAGATTTGCCAGAAGCTCAGACGCGGCTTTTGCATAGCGGAATTTGCTGCGACTTCACTGCACCATTGTTTGCAGACCGGCGCAAGCCATTTGTCAAAGCCCCGATTCACGGACTGCAGAATGGACTTCCGTCGCCATCCCGGTAAATTCAGGCGCGAATCGCTGAACCGATGCGAATCACCTTTCAATTACGGTTTCATACCGAGTACGGCCAGTCGCTCTGGATTTGTGGCAGCCATCCCTTGCTGGGAAATGATGAGGCGTCGCGTGCAATTCCGCTCGAGTTTTTAGATCAGCAGTTTTGGACTGCCACGATCGATCTGCCGGTCACCACAGGCGACGCGCGAATCTCCTACCGTTACATCTTGCGGCAGAGCGATGGCTCGATGGCTGAAGATAAAGGCAACGACCGCGCGCTCAACTTGTCCGAGCCGGGAGTTGCTGAGTTGCTGGTCTTCGATTCCTGGAATGACGCCGGCGCACCCGAGAACGTTTTTTATACTGAACCCTTCCAGCAAGTGCTGCTGAAAGGGAATTTCACAGAGGTTCCTGTGCCGCCGTCGGCCAGGGTCACTCACGAGTTCCGAGTCAAAGCGCCGCTGCTGGGATTCGGCGAGACACTCTGTCTTCTTGGAAGCGTAAAGACGCTTGGTAATTGGGATACGAAATCACCTCTACTCCTGAACCGTTTGCCGGGCGAAGAGTGGCTGCACGTCAAACTGGACCTTACGCACGAAGCCTTCCCGCTTTTCTACAAATACGGCGTTTACGATATCGCGCGAAAGGCGTTCGTTCGCTATGAGGAAGGTAACAATCGTGCACTGACGGCGAGCGGAGCTGAGAACACGTTGGTCATCGTAAACGATGGCTTTGCCGTCTTGCCCACGAAACCATGGAAAGGCGCCGGTGTAGCCATTCCGATGTTCAGCCTGCGCAGCGAAAAGAGCTTCGGGATCGGTGAGTTTACCGATCTTAAGCTGCTTGTGGATTGGTGCCGTCGCACCGGATTGAAGGTCATTCAAATCCTGCCGGTGAATGATACCACCGCCACAAATTCGTGGCGTGATTCTTATCCTTATTCCGGCATCTCGGCGTTTGCACTGCACCCGCTTTACGCCAATGTCAGCCGCGTCGCCAATGCCCGGAACCAAAAGCTCGTCGAGGCCGCCGAAGCGGAACGGCAACGACTGAATGCGGCGGCATCGGTTGATTACGAGGGGGTTTTGTCGGCTAAGCTGCCATTACTGCGCAAGCTATACTCCGCCCAGAAGCAAAAGACATTTGCGGATCCAGCTTATCGTCGCTTTTTCGACCTCAACCGACATTGGCTGGTGCCATACGCGGCGTTTTGTCACCTGCGCGATCACTTTGGGACGTCCGATTTCACTCGGTGGCCGGCTTTCCGGTGCTTTAATGCGGGGGAGATTGCGGGGCTGGCGGTGGAGAATTCATCCGCTGCGGAGGCGATGGGGTTTTACTATTTCGTACAATTCCACCTTCATTTGCAGCTCAAAGAAGCGGCTGAATATGCGCACACAAATGGCGTGATCTTGAAGGGGGACATTCCCATTGGGGTGTATCGGCACAGCGTGGACGCCTGGCAGGAACCCGAACAGTATCACATGGAAATGCAGGCCGGTGCTCCTCCGGACCCGTTCTCCGACAAGGGTCAGAATTGGAGTTTTCCGACCTACAACTGGCCTCGGATGAAGGCGGATGGCTATCGGTGGTGGAAACAACGCTTTGAGCAAATGGGCCACTATTTCGACGCGTTCCGAATCGATCATGTTCTTGGATTCTTCCGGATCTGGAGCATTCCCCTTTCCGCCGTCGAAGGCATTTTAGGCTATTTCATCCCTGCCTTGCCCGTGACGGTTGCTGAATTTGCGGCGCGCAGAATCCATTTCGATTATGGCCGTTACCTAAAGCCCTATATCACTGACGCAATCCTGCAGGAGCGCTTCGGTGCTACCGAAGGTGATGTCATACGAAGTTTTCTAGTGGCGATCGGTGACGGCAAGTACGCCCTCAAGCCGGAGTTCTGTACGCAGCGCCAAGTCGAGGCCCACTTTGCCGGTTTAGAGGGCAACGAAGCTAACCGCGCACTCAAGATCGGGCTTTACGACCTAATCAGCAACGTCCTTCTGCTCGAAACTGCGGATCCGCAGCAGTTCCATTTCCGGTTCGCAATTGAAAGCACCAGTTCTTTTAGTGACCTGGACGGCGAAACCCAGGTCCGTCTTAAGGACCTGTACGTTGATTATTTTTATCGGCGCCAGGAAGAGTTCTGGCGCAAAGAAGGCCTGCAGAAGTTGCCGGCGCTGAAGCGGGCGACCAACATGCTGGTGTGCGGCGAGGATCTTGGGATGGTGCCGGCTTGCGTCCCCGAAGTGATGAAACAATTGGGATTGCTAAGCCTCGAAGTTCAGCGCATGCCCAAGCGGCTTAACCAGCAATTCTCAAGGCCTCAAGACGCGCCCTATCTGAGTGTGGTAACACCATCCACACATGACATGAGCACAATTCGCGGGTGGTGGAAGGAGGACTTTCCAGTTACGCAGCGGTTTTACAACCAGGAACTGGGCGAACCTGGCGTTGCTCCGACGGAATGCGCCCCGGAGATCAACCGTGCGGTGATCATCCAGCACCTCGCTTCACCGGCCATGTGGAGCATTTTTCAGTTACAGGATCTGCTGGGTATGGACATGCAGATGCGACGCGCCAATCCCGATGAGGAACGCATCAACGTGCCAGCCGATCCCACGCACTACTGGCGGTACCGCATGCATCTGACACTCGAAAGCCTGTTGGCAGCCGATGAATTCAATCTCCAACTGCACAACTTGGTTTCGGAACACGGGCGCTAACCTGGATATTTGCAGGGAAGTGGCGCAGGCCTCCGAGCCCGCTGTATCGCAGGCTTCTTAGCCTGCTAACGCTCGAAGCAGGCGCGTGGAGCACCACTAGCCGACTCGGAGGTCGGCGATACGGCAGGCTCGGAGGCCTGCGCTACAGTGCCGCCGTACGTTCGACCGTTGCGTCGAAATACGATCGCTCAAGGGGTCACCGGTGTGAGCCGCCGCAAGGACTGATGAGCTCAACAGGTTGCACCTCGGCTACCTTGCTGATCTTCACTCGAAAATCCTGTGGTCCCCGCTCGAGGTATTCCCACGTGAATGCCCGACCGAATTCCGCTTCAAACTGGTAACGCAGCGGAACCGGGTCGTGGTCGTTCAACAGAACAAAGAAATCGCCGAGCGGCAAATTGAACCAGGTTCTGATAATCAACCCATGCTTGGTCGAGCACGGGATTGGACGCACGTCCAGGACTTTGTCGTTGGTAATGGTGGATTCGGTTTGTTTTTGCATAAATTCAGAATGAGATGGTTTTGATTTCAACTGCCGACCAGGCCAACTTTGGCTCGGCCGGCCTCGGTCATCATTGCCGGATGCCACGGCGGATCCCAAACGATGTCGACGTCGGCGGCCTGGACGCCTTCCAGGTTCAGCAGCGCGCTTTTTACGCCCCAGGCGATGCTCTCGTGCATCGGGCAACCCTGGGTCGTCAACGTCATTTGAACTTTCACACTCGAGCCTTGAACGGCAATGCCGTAGATGAGGCCGAGATCGACGATGTTGCAATCGATTTCGGGGTCGTTGACCTGGCGCAGCGTTTCGAGAACCAGAGCTTCAGATAGGGGAGCAGCGTTCATAAATACTATACTATGCGATGTTTCCGGTTAGGCGGCAGGCTTGCTTTCGAGTGCTGGCAGGACGGGCTTTGAAATCAATGGCGCTACCTTGGGCCGGAACAGATGGCCCAGCATGCTTACGAGATTAATCCCAAGTGTTAGCAGGCTTGCGGCGAGCAGCGCGGAGCTGCCACGCACAATAAGATTATTTCCTAGCAGAATGCCCACACTGTTGCCCAGCACGCCGACAAGCCAGGTCCAATAACCGACCTTTTGCCAATAGGCCGAATAGAGGTCGCTGAGTGAAGGGACTTTCTCGATTCCGATGCGCCGGCTGTAGGTTCGGTACCAAACCAGAAAAGGGACGATCTTGTAAAGCATGCCGATGATCGCGAGCGAGATGACACCGACGATTCCGAGAAATCCGTAAAGGTTCTCGAGTTGCCCGGTAAAGGCCGTGAACGGCAGGCGCGGCCAAGCCAACACAAGGCCCAGGGGACACAAAACGCCGAGCCACGCCAGCGCGGTAAGAAAGTATTTAATACCCCAATCCAACGCCCGCCGCCGACGTGCGCGGAGAATGGCGCGAATCTCAAAACCATAAAATCCGAGGGCTGCCACAAGTACCAGAGCGCAAACCCATTTCAACGGGCTCCGCGAAAGGATAGTGAAAAACGCTCCGAGCAATCCGAGGTTCAGCAGAAGAATCGATAATCCGGCTCGGAGGCGATTTTGCACCTCGCTCAACGTAAACATCGGGATCAGTTTGTAGGAGATTCCGACAATCAGCATGAGATAAACACCCACAGTGCCGAGGTGGGCGTGAGCATGCATTGCTCCGAGTTGATCGAATCGGGTCACCCACCTGGCCGTAGCCTGAAGTCCATGCACCAATGCTCCCGTGCCTGTTGACACCGCTTCGGCCGAGTCGTAGCTGCATTTTCCCGCCGCAATTGTGAGCCCAGCGATAATTGCGAACGACAGCCAGCCCAGAGCTGCGGTCACCGCAGTGGCAATCAAATTCCAGCGTGGCACTCGCAATAGTGTGCGGAATATGTTGTAAACAAACAGGCCGACGCCCAAAGCGAACAGTGAACCAAAATGGCCAACCTGTTTAAGGTCCGACTTCCAGAACATCCAGACCATCCCGCCGAAGCCGACCGTATGGCAGACGAATTGCCAGCGCGCGAGCCGTTCACTATAGAGCTTCGTTTCCAGCGCCACAGGCACAAGCTGGTACATAGCTCCCATGACAATCGTGCAAATCCAGCCCAGTACGAGGAGATGCGTGATCGCGATAACGTACTGATTGTAGTGGTAGGTCGCCAGGAGATCGGGCCGGGCCACTAACGCGGCGACGCCCAAAACCAAAGCCAGTATCCCAGTCATCATGAAGCGCAGCGGGAGCAGCACCGACGTGGGAGGCACAGACAGACCCATAGCGCTGGCAGGGGGGGCACGGGCCGGCACGCTCTGTCCGGCAACAGGCCTAACCGCCGCCGCGGCGGCAGGCCATGCTCCATGATTGCTTTCAACGACGGCTGACATAAGTGATGAAACTCCCATCGTCCTGTTCTTTGGTTTCGGCAATGAAGCCGCGGGACTCCAATTGGGCGTAAAGATGCATCGGTCGACGATCGGTGTGCGCCCTGAGACTTTTCCCTTGAGGCAGTGTGGCCAGGGCTTCGAGGATTTTTACGAGTGGTTGAGGTGGTTCGAGTCCACGCGCGTCAACCTCCAACTCCGACTCGACACAGGGCTCGGCAGTCCCGCCTGCGGGTCTGGCTGGCGACTCGTCATTCGCACTTTCCGACGGCGAGCCTCGAAAAAACCTCACTTCATAGTCACCATTAGCCAAAACATTCGATTCATGCGAGAACCCTCTTTGGCCTAGGACTGCAAAGAGCGGTGCCGGTTCGAATGGCGCGATCAGAAGCAAATCCTGATCGTCCTCGAGCCCCAGGGCCGCTTGCATGATCTTCGAAAACGGTTCCCGCCCGGAACGAATGTCTTCACGCACATCGACGATTGCCACTTTTTTGTTCATCACGGCCATACAGTAGACTCGTTGAGGATTACAGGCTTTGATTCTGGTCAAAGTTTTGTTGAAAGCGGTTTTCTTTGCACATTTACGCGGGCTTCAGGAGGGTCAGCAGCATCGAGAACTGTTTGGTAGCCTTGAGCGCATGGGGCGCGTTGGCCGGCATATAAACCAGATCCCCAGCCTTCAAATTGTGCGGCTGTCCTGAAAGTGAAAACTTGCATTCACCCCAGAGGATTTGGACAATCGCCTGCTGAGTAGAGGTGTGCTCGGTGAGTTCCTGGCCTTCGGAGAAGCCGAACAAAACGACGCGGGCGGCCGGTGTCCGCAGCAGCGTGCGACTCACGATCCCATTCGGAGCAAATTGGGTCTCCTCGGCCAGCGCAACAACCTTTTCCTGGCGGCTGTCAATCAGCGGTTGTTCACTCATGCGAACAACCTAAGCCGCGCACCCCATCTCCGCCTTGATGCAGGTCAATAAATCAGCTTTCCAGCCTTTTGATACTGATATTACGGAACATGACCGGGTCGTTGTGGCCGGCGAAACCGAAATAACCGCGGGTGCGGTCCTTGCCGGGATGCGCGTGCCCGGCCAGGTAATCGGTCACTTTGCTGAGGTCGCAATCGAGGATAATAGTGCCGTTGAGTTCAACTTTGATTGTCGAACCTTTGACGGTGACTTCTTCATAATTCCACTCTCCGATGGGATGCTGGTAGCCGCGCTGGGCCGCCACCATGCCATAAGCGGAGCCATGTGCCTGGCGCGGATCAATCTTTTCACCCGTTGCCTTCTCGTAATTGTCATCGAGCACCTGGCTTTCGCACATGCCGACGTAGGCCGTGTCACCGGAACCAGGATACCGAATCGCTAATCCGTTATTGCCGCCGGGCGGCAGTTTGATTTCGACGCGTGCGCTAAAATCTCCGTATTCGGTTTTTGTATAAATCGTCCCACCTTTCTTGGGGCGACAGGTGATGGCGCCGTCTTTGACCTCGTAATTATCGATCGGTCCGGCCCAACCGGTGAAATCTTTGCCGTTGAACACCGATTCAAATCCGGCCGGATCCTTGCCGCGAAGCAGTTTGTTTGCTTCGTCGGAGCCAATTTCGCGAATAAACAAATTGCGCCAGCGAATCTCGCCACCATGGGTCTGAAGCTGGAGAGGCCCTTTTGGCGGAACCGGCAGCTTGCGATCATAATAGTTTTCCATGATGGCTCCGTTCACCGTTTGTTTGCCATTGAGCCAGACCCAAACCCGTGAACCCGCCATGACAACTCGGAAATGATTCCATTGTCCGAAGGGCTTGTCGGCTTTAACCAACGGATCTTTGCCGGGAGCGCCAGGACTATTGTTCCACAACCCGCCGGAGCCTTTATCGGCGCCGAGCGAAAACTTATCCTTTTCGGTGGAGTCCCAAATCTGGACCTGAGGACATCCACGCAGGTAAATGCCACTGTCGGCCAAAGGCACGGTGCGGTAATCGATCAGTAGTTCAAAGTCACCGTAGTTTCTATCGGTAGTCAGATAAAGGCCCTGGCCGTCATTGACCAATTCGTCGCCCTCAACGCGCCAATGCTGTCGAATGTTTTCGAGGCTGGCATCGTGCTTCTTCTGAAAATCTTCGGCCGAAAGCGCCAGGTACTTGCGCGGATCCTCGGTGTCGGCGCCCCACCATCCGACCAGGTCATGGCCGTTAAACAATGATGTGAAGCCTTTCGGCGCTTGAATCGCGCTACTCGATGAAGCGTTCGAATGGCTGGAACAGCAACACGACGTCAGTAGACTTGTGCCGGCGAGAAGAATCGATAACGAGCGGAAGTTCATGGGCTGTATGGCTAAGGGATTGCAGGTTTGTGGGCAATCACGAATTCTTTCGTTCTACAACTTTCCTTCCGCGAGTCGCTTCTCCGCTTGCTCATTTGTCAGCCTGTATCTTTGCCGCAATACGGACACGCCGACAACTGGCGGATAGGCCTGGTCGGCTTTCATGCGCGGTTCGACGTATTCAATCACCTCAAACAAAAGGCGATTGGCTTCGCCATAGGGAAGCTCCGTTAATCTCTGGATGTAACGCGTTGAGCGATCGATGAGCTTGAGATTGCTCGGGACCACCCAGATCATATAATTCCCCATAACCCGCCCCAGACGGACCATGGTGCAAGTAGACAGTGTGTTAAGTAGTGTTTTCACAACAAGCCGGGTCACTCCGTCGAGGAGGAATCCGGTCCTGGGCACTGGAACCAGCACCGCAGTGCAGTCAGGAGCCCAAGTAGTGAGAAACTGGCGGATTTCCTGCATTGCCTCTTGAGAACCAAAATAAATCAGGGCAATCCTCGCTCCCGCTTTACGGGCTGCTTCGAGTTGTAAGCGATGAAACCCGCCAGGCTTGAGGAGTGATCTCTTCTCGTGTTCGGAAACAATAGCTACAGCGCAATCGCCCGCGCCTAAGGGCCGGTGCTTTACACCATCAAGACCGACTTTGAACCGCATGAGCTCCGAGTAGCTGATCTTCCGCACGATTTCATAAGTGCGCGCTGCCTTGTCGCCGCTCACGAGGCCGCGGACTTCGCTTTCACTCCATTCCACACATTTGGGCCGGCGTTTGATGATACGTTCCCATGCGTGCGGGGTCTCCGAATGGGGAACAAACAAAAAGGCCCAGGACTCGGTGGCCGAGGGGTCGTCGAACTTGCGGAAGGGGGGGGTGCAATAGGTGGGTGAACGTTCGGTGGTATCGGTTAGGACGTCGATGCCGAAACGGTCGGCTAAGTAATTGATTTTGTGTGAATTATGATAAACTGACTCTTCGAGTTTGGTTAACTCGGCGAGTGCAGCGAGGAGGTTGGGCGATTTGAGGGTGGAAAACGCTGCGGTCAAGTGGTGGAGGAAGTCGGTGGGCACGTTTTCACCCGGCAAGGCGCAGGGACCGTTGGGTTGCAGCTCGGACATCAGGTTGCGAAGCACCATTTCCAGGACAGTGACCAGGACGGCAAGCTGGATGGTGGTGGCTTGCATGCGGGTTGAACCGGTGATGGCCATAGGGCCGGTCGTCAGATTGATTTTTTCGATACGGGGTTCCTGGATGACCTCCCGGCTGCGCTGGACGTGTTCGCAGAGGACGTCGTCCGGGTTGTTATAGACGAAGTAGACCTTCGCGCCGACTTCCACCCCCTTCCAGGCCGTTCCAATGACAAACGAGGTTTCGCCGCCTTCGGTAATGGCAAAAACCACGTCTTTGTTCGATATGCCAAGGTCGCCGATTTGCTTTTTGCCAAAATCGGTGAAGTCCTCGAAGCCTTCGACGGCTTTGATCAAAGCGTAATCGCCGCCAGCCATTACGGCGAACGCGCGGTGCTCGAAATCTTCCGCTGACGGCATGCAGGACAGGCCGCGTTCACGTTGACGCTGCCAAAAATCGCGCCAGATGGAAACAAGTTGAATGCTGAGGCGACCAGTGGACCCGCAGCCGGTGAAGAACAGCTTCCCGCCGTTTCTCAATGCCAGGAGCAAGGTTTGGGCGATTGCTTTGGCGCGGTTGGAGGCAACAAATTCGCTGTATTTGCGAATCACGTCGCCATCGACGTTGAACAATTGGCCTAGCGCAGCGGCGACATCGGCCTTGGCGGTTTCGCTGAGATTGGCGGTGATGGGATGCGAGGATTCCGTAGTCAGCGCGCCGAGTTTGAATTGGGCGCTAATCTTGAGAAAGTCGTCAGAACGGCGGATGGAGGTTTCGCTCATGAAATTAAACCAGGCGCGCCTTGCGCACGGCTTCGACCGCGGCGGCGCAACGGTTGCGGATTTCGGACCACTTGCCCGCAGCAAAATCGTCGGATTTGGCGATCCAGCTGCCCCCGACTGCTGCAACGGTTTCTATCTTCAAATAGCTTTCGAGATTCGATGGGCTCACGCCGCCAGTCGGAATAAAACGTACGCCGGTATGTTTGTAAGGCGCGGAGAGCGCCTGAAGCATACCAATGCCGCCCAGTGCCTCGGCGGGAAAGAACTTAAGCAGACGACATCCGAGTCCCAGGCCAGCCTCGATATCCGATGGCGTGGCGACACCAGGCACAAACGGCAACCCAAGCGGCTTGGCCTCTTTTACCATGGCCGGATTCAGCCCCGGGGCGACGGCAAAGGCCGCGCCGCTGGATTTGGCGGTTTGCAGGTTCTCCAAAGTCAGGACCGTGCCCGCACCCACGATTAATTGCGGGCGTTCCTTGGAAATCCGGCGAATGACCTCTGCAGCGGCAGCCGTGCGAAATGTGATTTCGATCACGCGCAATCCGCCCTCAAGCAACGCATCCGCCAATGGGAGCGCCCATTCGACTTTGTCGATGGCGATGACCGGCACGACGCCCTCGCGGGCGACCTGGTCCAGAACGGTAGCTTCAGCCATAGTTGGAGCGCAAGAATTGGTGCGCTCGCCGTTCTGATTTAATTCTGCTGCGCCGCAGCCAGCAATTCTTTTTCTTCAGGCAATAGGGTAGCGCGGTCGACCTGGGCAAAGTATTGAGAGGCTTTGCCAGGTTGCTTATCCGCGCACAAGAGCAGCCCATAGTACAGGGCCACGGGCGGATCTTGCAGTGCTTCCGGTTTGAGCTTTTCAAGCGTTGCCAGCCCTTCCCGGGTTTGACCCTGTAACTGAAGAGACCAGGCATAGGTGGAGACCACAATGGGTTCAGATGGATGCGCCAGGTAAATTTCTTTAGCGGTTTCGTGCGCCTTCGGCAGGCTGGTCCGCAGTAGCATCGCTGTGGCCGCGAAATTGTTTTTGGCCACGAAATCGCGGGGTTCGCGATCGGCAATTGCGCCATACAGTTTGTTCAGGCCGCGCGTGTTGCCGGCCAGTCCATAGAGGCGCCCGAGTTCGCGCGCCGCCCATTGTTCGGTTGGATAACGTTCAAAAATTCGCCAAAGCAAATCCTCCCGCTCTGGTGCTCGCATCCAGGCATCGGCCATAGCTTGCAAATAATTGAGCGGTCCGAGGCGATCGCCGGCCTGGCGCACGGCGAGCCGCCAATGACCATCCGCAGTTGTCCGCTTATTCTGTTGTTCCTCGGCGCGGGAGAGGGTAGCGAGCCGGACGAATTCCATTTCGCCCCAACTCTGGCCGATCAACCAGGTTTCGAGGCCGGTCCAATCTCTTAGAGCGGCGTAGCAATTGGCCAACGCCATGGGGACAGGCTGCTCGGATTGAATATTCGTCGGGCAATGGATGAGCCACTGGCGAGCGTCCGCGGCTAGATCGTGCGCCAGCATCCAGCTCGCCATGAAGTAAATGGCAGCGGGATTGGTGGATACCCGGCTTTGCAAGGAGAAGAGATAGTCAGCAAATCCAGGACGGCCGCCGGCGTGGAGAACCGTCAGGTGCTGCAGATTATCTTCCAGTCCGGCTCGCGGGTCGGCGAGCAGCCGGGACGATAGTTGCTCTGCACAGTTAAAGTCTTTGCGAATCAGGCAATCGTTCGCCAGCCATTGGAGGGCGATGTGACCGAGGTTGGGATTGCTGCTGAGCTGTTCGAGTTCGATTCGGGCAGTAGCGGCGGTGGTGGCATTGGTTGAACGCAGTCGCAAAACAGCCACGTTCAAAAGCGGCAACTGATTGGTAGGTTCGAGGCGGCTGGCGGCTGCGAAATGGTTCTCTGCCTGAGAGAGATGATTCAGCTTGAGCTCGCGCTCAGCGGCGAGCATGTGGTATGCGGAATTGTTGGTAGAAAAGGCCGCGAGCTCTTCGAGGACCTGGCTAGCCAAAGGGTACGGCGGCGGTTCGATAGCCAGCGCGGCAGCTGCCAGTTTGAGCTTATTGTCGACTGATGGTGCCAGCTCCACTACGCGGCATCGCCAATCGAGTACTTGAGGCGCACGAGCGAGCTCAGTGAGTTGCGCCATCAGCTCACAGGCCTTCAGGTTGCTGGGATTCAGTGCAAGCGCGCGGCGGATGCTGAGGTTGGCATTCCGATAATCGCCGGTCGTTAGGAAGTGTTTGGCCTGTGTGAGCGCGCGTCGCTCCTGGAGTTGCCGGTAAATTGGGCGGCCGAAATGCCAGGACGTCAGGCCAGCCGCGAAAAGAAGCAGGAAGATGGCGGCAAAGGCGATACGTTTCATTGGTTGGCACGATGGCGGGCGGTCGTGGGAAAGAAAAGCAAAAACGCTGTACGAGTGGTCGATCGTTGATTGTCGTAGTGCAGGCCTCCGAGCCTGCTGTATCGCAGGCTTCCAGCCTGCGAACGCATGGAAGTTGCTTCGCCGTTTGCCGAGTCGAGTCATTCGCCGACTCGGAGGTCGGCGATACAGCAGGCTCGGAGGCCTGCGCTACGTTTCGACGAGGCTACCAACCTTTGGCGGTGCCGTAGCCGCGGACGAAGCCGATACACTGGGCGACTTCGGGCACGGAGCTTTCCCAATGATACTCGTATTCAATGGAGATATTCCCGTTGAACCCTTGGTCACGCAGCTCCTGCAGAATGCCGGGAATATCTGACACGCCGGTGCCGTATGGCACATCGTGTGCGCGCGGACCCATTTCGTTCAGATCCTTAAGGTGGCTGCTGATGATTCGGCCTTTGAGGATTCGCAGACAATCGACCGGTTTGAGGTTCGAGCGCACCCAGTGGCCGGTATCAGCGCAGGAACCAATGCGCGGGTCGCGATCTTTGACAAGAGAGAGGATATAGTTCGGATCCCACATACGGTAATTAGGGTCATTGGGCCGTTTGGGATGATCGTGAAAGCCGACCATGATATCGAATTCCTTCACCATCTTTTCGATCGTATCGAGCGCGTCGACGGATTCAGTGGTAATGGCGCGAAAACCCATGGTCTTGGCAAACTGGAACAGTTTACGGGCTTCGGCTTCGTCCTTGGGGACGGCGACAACGCCATAATTTACGGCACGGATTTTATGCTGCTCAAGCTTGTCTTTGACCTTTTGGATCATTTCGGGGGAAGCATTGTGATCGAAGCTGACGTTGGGTTCGTCTTTACTGAGTTTTTGGCCAGGAAAGAATTCAATCACCTTGCCGCCGGCTTGGGCGGTTTTGTCGATGGCTTCGAAGACAGTGTAGCGATTGAAGGTGTAAGCCTGGCAACCGATGAAGAAGCCGCCACTGCGGCATTCGTCAGGAATTCTGGTTTCAGCCTGGGTCAAGGCGGCGCTTCCGAGGCCGACGGCCAGCGCGAGAAGGAGAGTAAGTTTCATATGGTGGCGGGAGTGATACGCCGCGAAAAGCGAGAAGACAATCGAAAAGCGCCCTTTAACCAAGTTGTATCAGCCAAAATGGCAAGCGCGCCGTTGACCGCGAACGAACGCAAATGGACGCGGATAGATTCGCGATTAAGTCTCAGAAATGAGATCGGGGACGCCGAGGACGGCGTCCCTGCCGCTTAGTCAGCGTGTGCGGCTACGGCGGCTGAGGCGGGCCATTATGACGTTCCGGACAGTACTCTTTAGCAGGCGATGCGCCTGAGCTAACGCTTCATCCAAGTGCGCGCATTCTTCGAGGTCGGCGTCATCGAATTCTTCCTGGCGAGTGAGGGCGTGGGCTGCTTTGCAGCAGTCGGCGCGCAAAGCATCGATTTCGTAAGCTATCTTGGCCGTGCGGCCGATCGGGAGTGCTCCGTTGCGTTTCGTCATGCGGGAAGTTTGGCCCAAGGCGGATTTCGCGCCATTCGGCAAGGGTCCGAATCGTGATTAGGTGTTTGTCCGACAGAGACCCCATGGGGGGCTGGGTAGTTGCATGCACGCACTGAAAACCACAGATGAACTCGAGGACGAGAATTACCTAAAACTGGATACAAAGTGGTAATCGCCGGAGCCGAGGTCGAGCACGGCTCGGCCGGCTTTGAAGTCACGGAATTGTACGCCTTTGGCTTTCGCCAGAGGCCGACCGCTTTCCGAGATTCCTTCATTAGAGCTCGCGGGCAAGTAAAGCGTAGTTGCGCTGCCTACTGGCACGCGGACGTGCAGTTTGAATTGGCCCCCTGCCCTGCTCCACTCGCTGATGATTTTTCCGTGGACCGAGTTGTAGTCGGCTTTGACCCAGCGCAGATCGCCGACCGGTTCGGGACGAAGGGCAATTTCATCAAAGCCTACCGCCCCGACATCAGGATTAATTCCCGCCAGAGCGCGGAAGAACCATTCGCTGACCGAGCCGAACATTGGATGATTGTGCGAGTAAGTGTTGTCGCTGAACGCCCAGTGTTCCCACAATGTGGTGGCACCTTGATCGAGCATGTATCCCCAACTCGGAAAGGTCTTCTGATTCACGATTTCATATGCCACATCGGGCCTTCCCAGCTCCGTCAAAGATTCCAGCATAAACCGCGTGCCAAAAATCCCGGTGCTGAGATGGCCTTGATGTTCGTCGCGGATATCGTGCACGAGAACATCGAGCGCGCGTGGTTGCTCTGCTGCGTCGACCAATCCGAGGCGCAGCGCGAAGGCCTGGCATGCTTGCGAGGCGGCATCAAATCGACCGGTGCCGGGCGTGAGGAATTTGCGGTTGAACGCTGCTTTGATTCGTGCCGCCAGCGCTTCCGCGGCCGCGGCGTCGTGGGTCCGGTTCAAAACTCGGGCGATGCGCACAAACAGTCCGACATTCAAATAGTAAAAGCCAGTTCCGGTCAACGCGCGCGGCTTGGGCACGAGGCTTTCATGGTCGCTGATGCCGTTGTCCAACAGATCGTCATGCGCGCAGCTTTGAAGGAGGTCGATCCAGCGCTTCGTATGGTCGTATTGCTCCTCGAGCAAACGCCGGTCGCCGTAGAACTGGTAGAGTTCCCACAACAAAACCGGTTGAGCGGTGCCCCACCCGATGGGTCCCGCGCCGCCGCCCAGGCTTTCGTCGCTGATGCCCACAAAAGGCGCCGTCTCGGTAAAACCGCCGTTGGTGCGGACCGCGTCGGCCAGGTCCACAGCGGCCTTGGCGTAAAATCGCGACATGTCGAAGTTGAACATCCCCATCTCGCACGCGGCGACGATGTCCCCGCCATAACCGAGCTTTTCGCGATGCGGGCAGTCGGACTCAACGCTGAAGAGATTGCTCAACTCAGTAGCCACGACCGTCCGCTGGATGCGATTGAGCAACTCATTGGAACACTCGAACGAGCCTGCCAAGGCCACGTCGGAGTTGAGGCCGAGACCTTCGACGGACAGCACCTGCACCGAAGCAACCGCTGCAGGTTCAGGGATAGTGACTTCAACGTATCTGAATCCGTGAAAGGTAAAATGCGGCGCGTAGGTTTCAGTGCCCTCCCCTTTCAAGATGTACTCGTCCTGTTGCCACGCAGTTTTGGGGGCGCCTACGCCGTCGTAGCGATAAGTCGCGCCGCCGCCTTTGATCTGGCCGCAAACCGAAGTCATGCCGTTGAGCGTTCCGTCGGGGTAAAGCAGTTCGCCATAGCGCATCCGGACATGCGCGCCGGCCGGACCTTTGACTTTGAGCCGCACCCAACCGCCGAAGTTTTGGCCGAGGTCGAAGATCCGGACGCCGGGCTTGGGTTCGGCCATTTTCACGGCCGGAAAACTGCGTGTGACTCGGATTGGCGGCGCGTCCTCAGCGCGCAACTCACCCAGGGGTTGGCCAGTTACAACGGCGCTTTCCCAGTGACTATCATCGAAGCCCGCCCGGTCCCATCCCTGGGCCTCCTTGCGGGCGTCATAGAGTTCGCCAAGATAAACGCTGTTGCGCAGGATTGGGCCGTCGCCGGCTTTCCAGGTTTCGTCGCTAACGATCGTTTGCGTCGAGCCATCGACGAACCGAAGTTCGAGCTGCGCAATGAATCGCGGCTGGCCGGTTGTGAGATAATCACGCAGGTTAAAGCGGTTAAACAGACGCAGCGGGAGCGGGTTGAACCACCCGTCGCCGAGCATAACTCCCAATGCGTTCCTGCCGCGCACAATTTGGTCGGTCACATCGTAAGTATTATACAGAACGCGCCGGGCATAGCTGGTCCAGCCGGGCGCCAAAACTTCGTCGCCGACCCGCCGGCCGTTCAGGCGAGCTTCGTAGTAGCCCAATCCGGTTACGTACAGCCGGGCGTTCTTTAACTTGCGGTCGATGGAGAATTCCTTGCGAAACAGCGGCGCTGGGTGTTCGTCGAACATCTCGCGGTCGGAAAGCGGCTTTGAATTGCGCGTCAGCCAATTGGCACGCCAGTCGTTTGGTGCCAACAGAGCCATCTCCCACCAGGCCGGTTTGCTCCAAGATGAAGGGCGGCCACTGCGATCCCAGACGCGCACCTTCCAGAACACGCGCAGGCCGGTATGCAAGGGCTGTCCGGCATAAAAAATGTGAACCGATTCGCCGGCGGTGACCTTGCCGGAATTCCACAAGTCAGCTCGATCCTGCTTGAGGCGTTCCAGGCTTGAGGCCGCCTGGATTTCATAGGCTGTTTGCTGCTGAGCGCGCTCCGGGGAAGCCAGCAACCAACTCAGCCGCGGTTTTTCGGCATCAATGCCGAGAGGGTTCACGCGGTATTCGCAGCGGAGGCCGTTCACTGCCAAACCGGCAGCGCCAACTCGGCACACTAAAATCAGCAGGAGCACGTATCTCATGGAGACTACGGGGAATCAGCGACGCGACTCTCGGTCGCGGGCAGCCGGCGCTATTTCAAAATCGTAGTCCGTTCGCGGATCCACTTCAGATCAATATTGTTGGGCGAGGGATCGTTGTGCGGAATGTATTGCGCGCCGCCGGGAAGACTTTTGCGCGTGCGCGCATCGGCCCATTTATGCCCTGTGACATGGGCATCGGCGAAGGCCACTACTCCGCCGTTGTTGTGGAAGCTGGACGGATAATGCACAAAGTTATCTACGGTCATATCGACGCCGAAAGCGGGCGTGCAGATACTGGCGGGGTTCACGTCGATAAAGGTGAACCGGTTGGCCGGCTGGTCCGCCGCCATCGCGGCCGCTTTCAGGTACACTCGGTAAGCGTTATTCAGCACGATGGGCGTCTCCACATTTCCGGGGGCGGTGCCAATATAACAATTGAGTGAGTAACTTCGCAGCTCCAGCACGCTTTTGCCTCCCACCGGCCAAAGCGAACGGTCGGCTGGGCATTTGTAAATCGGGTAACCCCTGAGGTAAGGTGCGAACAGGGCATACTGCGCGCTCACCAGGTACTGGTAATTCGTCAGGGTTTGTGGATCACCATGGTTGCCGCCATACACCCACAGGTACGGGGTGCCGGCAGGAAGGGCTCCGGTTTCACCGCCGTTGAGCACGAGCATTTCGTGATTGTCGCCCGGATAGAGCGTCCAGGCGACCATCAACTGTTTCTGGTTGCTGATGCATTGAATGCGCCAGGCCTCCATGTGTGCCTTAGCCAAAGCCGGCAAAAGCATCGCCGCCAGAATCGCGATGATGGCGACCACCACCAGCAGTTCAATCAGTGTGAAGGCGCGGGCAGGGTTCTCGCCGCAGTGCAGTCCGGGGGCAGGAGCTGCTCGGTGTCGTGCTTGCACGGGAAGTGGTGTAACATTAATTTCCACCAAAGGAAAGCACGGAATTGCAGGGGCTGTAACGCAGGCCTCCGAGCCTGCCTTATCGCCGACCTCCGAGTCGGCGGGTGTAGGTTCACAGGGCCTCCTTCGAGCGTTCGCAGGCTGAGAAGCCTGCGATACAGCAGGCTCGGAGGCCTGCGCTACTTATGAGGAATTGCGTTCTGCACCCCAAAGACAGCTTGACAAGCGTTCTGAATGGATCGAATTAAAGTTATCCATGTATCACACAAGCCAATAATCCATTCCATTCGCGGGATTCCTATGAAAACCAATCTTATTTCCCTCCAAACCATCCACCTCGCCCTGGGTCTTTGCGTGGCGGTGGCGCGAACTTCGGCCGCGGCCGATACCGTTGAAAAAACGCCCTGGAAAGTAGCCGGCGAACTCGAGGAGGCCTGCTCCTGCCGCCCGGCTTGCCCGTGCTGGTTCAAGTCCCTGCCCTCGCGCATGACGTGCGACGGGGTTCAGGCCGTTTTCATTACCAAGGGCCATTACGGCAAAACGTCCCTGGACGGTCTGGCGCTCGCTGAGTACATCCAGAGTCCTGAGCACCAAAGCATGTTTGAATCATTCGGAAATTGGAATTTTGATTACGTCTATATCGACGAGAAAGCGACTGAATCCCAGCGCGAGGCGCTCAAGGCGTTGGCGGCTCATTTCTTCGCTCCGGGCGCGAAAAAGCGTGAGTTCAAGTATGTTCCGATCACACGGACGATCGAAGGCGGGGAGCATCGCATGACGATTGGGAATTACGGCCTGTGCTCGGGACATCTGATTGAGGGCGGATTTGGCACGAGTCCCAAGGTGATCAACCCACCGCTGGCCGATCCGACCCACCGGCAATACCAGCAAGGCCAGACCACCACGTTCACCTACAAGGATGCCGGCCAGGATTGGAAATACGAGAATTCCAATTACATGTTTAATCAGTTCAAAACCGACCACAAGGAATACGCAAAATATGAAGCCGACATGGCCAAGAAAATGGCGCAGATGAACGCGAAGTGACCGTGGTAATCTAAGGGAAAATGTAGCTAGGAATTCTCACGCTAAGGTTCTGAGGCAACTAGCAGATCTGCAACAAGCGGAATCTGCTTCACTTGGACGGCAGGTGCCGATTTCTTCCGCACGCAAAGCTGTTCTCTGTCTTGTAAATTGCTTTTTCATAAAAGTTATTCACTGGCTGGAGCGGGAGATTTTTCGAGCAATGCTAGAACCCAGGAGCCGTGCTTTTTCTGGTTGCGGGCATGG
>CAZUVM010000068.1:0-14378 GCA_964623885.1 uncultured Verrucomicrobiota bacterium | reverse complement strand
AATGATGGTGCCGACGAATCCCAGGTACAATCCGGCATCAAACAAGTGTTCCTCATTTTCGAGCAGCCGCAGTTGCACCCGAGGTGCCACCCGTTGTCGCCGGATTTCAGCCAGCTTGACGATGCAGGCAACATACAGCAGCCCTTGCAGTACGAAGAACAGCAGCAACGTGAGTAGGTTCAGCGTGTCTTGTTTCATAAACGGTATACGGGCGCTGGGGCCGCTTGCCGGAGCTGTGCTGCCCGGGATGGTCAGGCGCAGCCGAAGTGGAAATTCCACCGTCTGGCCGACTTGAGCGAGAAACGGCTCGCTCACGAGCAGCACAACCAGCAGGAACCCAAACGCAAACAGAATCTCGCGGATGATGTGGAACCCGCGCACCTGGAGTGGACGTTCCAGCGGCGTCGCCGCCGGCCAAACAAAATGACCGGCCATGGCCAACAGAAAACCGCCACCCAGGATTAAAAGCCATTTCAAAGTAGTCGCCTCTGCCGGCGTCCTCCAGGAGGAATCCAGCGCAAAATTCAGGAATGCGCCGATCGGTCCTGAGGTCGGCAGATGCTGGCGAATTCCCGACACATAGAGCCGCTGATTTCGCTGTAGCAGCTCGTCCAATCCGCCGGCCCCGTAACGCAAGCTGCTCCCGAGGTCTGCCAGGCCCGTTTGGCCCCACGTCATCAGGTAATGGGATACCGCCGCAGGTTGGCCCGAAAGGGTTACGGCCGAGAAGAGCAAAGGCAACCGATCCTGATTTGCCCGCGCGAGGTTGGCGAGGTTGCGCAGAGTTTCCAAATTGGGGATTCGACCCACAAACGCCACCAATTGGCTCCAATTGAAACGTTCGCCTAACGACATGAAATCCAACAGCGCTTGCTCCAACGGCGCGGAATTGCCGTGGTTGGCCTGGATCGCCAGGGAAGTGACCTGATTGCTCAGGGTGGAGGTCAGCTTTTGCTCGTCCAACAATAGCCCGCAAACTGAGACCGCGGCATCCAGGGCCTGGCCGGACGAAGATTGCGACGGCGAGAAGACATAAGTGTTCGTCAGATTACGGCAAAGCAGCAATTCCTGCACTGCCGGGCGCGTGGAAGTTTGCAGCATCCCCAGCACCCGTTCGCGATTCTCCAATCGAACAACCCAATCGGTGAACGGGACTGAATTCGACAAATTCACACTTGCCGTTGATGCCTGGGGTGTTTTTTCAGCGCTGCCTAGCGCAGAGTCGAACATCGCCGCCAAATGGGAATCGCCCCCACCCCACGCCTGCCAGGCCGGATGCTGTCGGGCCAAATCATTGACCGCGATGCCCAGTTCCTCATGCCGCAGGAGCCATTCCTGTTTGGAAGCTTGCCAAATAAGTTCCGCAGCTCCCAACTGTCGATCACGAACCAGCGCAAGACCTTGTTCAACGAGCGTCGGGCTGTTTCGTCCCGCTTTGGCCAGGACGCTGGCTTCGGTGGCGCGCAGATGGGCTGGCACGAGCAAACCGCCGGCTACTAGTAGCAGTCCGACCAGCGCGCATACCCAGAACCATATCCAACGCCTCATGTAATCTTTGTTACCCAGCAATTTCCGGGCCGTAAACAGGGATTTTCCTTGTGGCCCGGTAAAGTCTAATCCGAATCCTTCGGATTGTCCAAGTTAGACGAGTTTCAACCTGGGATGTTCACCCCAAATTTGCGAGAGATTTTTTTCGATCGCTTTTCCAGAAGGTTAGCTAAAGCTTCATAAGATACGTTTATAATGTTTAAAGCGCGTGCGATTTTGCCTCTGAAACGGGACAAAATCGCACGCGCTTTACACATTCCCGGGTATCGTGATCACATACGCAATGGCCCAAGCGGCTACGAACAACCCGAGCCGCCTTCGAACCGGCACGAATTCATTCCCGTGGACACTAAGTGATGGCGTCGTTTCCATGCTAGACCTTATGGCTGACGGGCCGCGCCGGCCGTTGCGTTAAAGGTTTGAAAAAGGCCGTTCATGTTATCGCGGGTTGCCCTGGTGGGCAGAGCCGCAAGAACGTCCCCGTTTATGGCGGGGTATGCGTTCTGATTCATCATGTGAAATACGAACAAACAACCACACCGTGAAAGCTATTAAACTCTACCTCGGCCTGGATGTCCACAAAGACTCCATCACCATCGCCATCGCTGAAGCTCAGCGTAAAGGGGGAGATCCGCCTCTTCGGCACCATCACAATGATCTGGAGCGGCTGGAAAATGCTCTGAACCGCATCCGCAAGGCTCACCCTGATGCGCTCCTGGAGGTTGCCTACGAGGCCGGTCCCTGCGGCTTCGGGATCGCCCGCCGTTTTCGGTCGGAATTGGCCTGTTCCTCTCAAATCCGTGATTAGTGAGTTTGAGCCTGCGGGGGTTTCCCGGACGACCTGGGCGAGCGCGTTGGTGGTTTCGGCATCAGGGTGGCCCATACCAAACGAACTCCGGGTGCGGTTGGTGATCGTTGTTCCATCGCCGGAGGGCGACCAGATCGGTGCGGCCTTGCGACGGTAACCAGTAGCCGGGAGCGCCAAACCGATCGGTTCTGGCGGACTCGACATGCGCGTCGCAAAACGCCACGTTGGCGATGCCGGCGTGGCGTTTGCCGGTAAAGGTGAAGAAGTACAGAGACCATCCATTATCGCAATAACCGCCGCCAAACACGTTCGCGGCCGGGTCATAATCCGTAATCGCGATCATATCGGCCGGCACCAGGACCCTGGACTCCGGCAGGCTTGTGTAACCGGAAGAGGTCCCGGGGTCTGTGCAGAGGCCGAGATTGGCGGTGGGAAAGCCGGCTCCGACGTTGTTGTATCCATAGCTGAAATTGTTCGTGTAGTAATAGGGGTGCCCCTGGGAGATAGGCCCGATCCAATTATGCCAATTGTTGCTGACGTCATTTAAAATGCCACTCTGCCCTGGGCACAAGAACAGGCCCATGGTGCCGCCGTATGGCAGGATTTCGGAATCCCAATAGTTGGACCGGTAACTGGGTTCATTAGGCTGCTCAGGCCAGCTTCGGTAATAATAATAGTAGCCCGGGTAAGCCTTGAAATCCTCCACGTAGAGGCTCAGCGCGATTACGATCTGGTGCAAGTTGCTGCAGCATTGGACGCGTTTGGCTTTGGCCTTCGCCTTGGATAGCGCGGGCAACAGCAGCCCCGCCAGGATCGCAATGACGGCGATCACCACCAACAATTCGATCAGGGTAAACGCGAGCCCTTTGGCGCCGCGGGATGCGATCCCGCGGCGCAGGCCCAACGCCGTCGGTGAAATTTGACTGCTCACAGTCTCAGGGCATTGAATATGCCTTAATCCAGGGCAGGCATGGAATGACAAACTATGCATCCCTAATACCCTTGGCCTCTTCTCTCAAGCCTGGGGCAATCGTTGCTCCGCCACGACCGCATCACGGAGGGGCAACTTCTTGCGGCCTTTTCACAGTTGAAACCCATCGAATTGGTCGAGCTTTGCCTTGCTTTTAAAGGGTTGTGTGGTCCTGTCGTCATTACGCGCACCCGAAAGGCAGACGATTTTGACTATTTTTCAGCGGAGGTGAACTCTGGAACACCATCTGGATCGCCGGCGCCGAAGGGTTCATTCCCAATCTTAAGTTTAAGTTCCTGGACCCGGTCAGCGAGGTGATGCGGTTCAAGCACTATTCGTTGCGGACGGGAAGTGACGTATCGGGAGTGGATCAAGCGCTACGGGAATGGCCGGGTTTATTTAACCTACGTCCTGACCGAGAAATATCCGGCACCGCCCGCCGCAGCAACAATTGCCGCCCGTCGCGTTCTGAATCCTCCTCGAGCGCTGTCGAACGCACGAGCGATTCATTAGACAATCTTAAAAACGAGGATCGAACTATTTTTCACTTGGACAGCGGATGTCCAAGTGCCCCGGCTATGATTTTCGCAAAAAAATCAGAATCGGACGTCGTCCTGACAACGCCGAAAGCCGTACGCCCTATGCAGCGACGCGGCCATGTAACAATGTAACGATGCAACCATGCAACCACCTCGCCCCTCCAATATGTGTACCCCCCCGAAACCAAAACTCCGTCAAGGTCTGTCCAGGTCGGTCAAGGCTGGTCAAACCTAAAACTTTCGTGCCGGAAGATCGTATCCACCCTCGACGCTCCGACGCCGCACGCTTTTACACCTGTTTACGCTACTTTACGCCACTTTACGCTCCAAAAAAATGAAAGCCCCTTGCATCGCCCATTCCGCACCCGGCCCTCCGCAGCTTTATCGGAAAACGTCTCCGCTCAAAAACTGCGTCTATCTGCATTTAACGCACGGCTGCGCAAATGGCACGCTTGAAATGTTTTGTTGACAACACCAACACACTGTCATACTGTTGTATGACAGTATAAGCGTATGCTATTTCAGGTCGATTTCGATGCCGGCAAACCGGTCTATCTCCAATTAGCCGACCAGGTACGGTACGCCGCCGCCTCCGGCCGATTGCGGCCAGGTGACCCATTACCTTCCCTCCGGCCTTTGGCTGAGGAATTGCGCATCAACCGCAATACCATCGCCAAAGCTTACTCCGAGTTGGAAGCCCAAGGAATTATCGAGACCATCCCCGGCAAAGGCTTCTTTCTGAAGCAGAACCAGTCGCCCTTTACGGAGCGCGTGCGCCACCAGATGCTCATGACCGAAATTGATCAAGCCGTCGTCATGGCGCACCACTTGCAAATCAGCCGGGAAAAGTTCCTCAACCTGGTGAATGATCGGCTCGACTATTTCGAACAGAAATCCCGCGACGCCAAGGACGGACAATAATTATGAGCAATCTCACAGAAGCCCAGCAGCCGGTTATCGAGCTCAACAACTTGACCCGCCGTTATGGCAAAGTGGAAGCCGTCAATGGCCTTTCCCTGAAAGTCCGGCGCGGTCGTTGCTACGGTTTTTTCGGACGGAATGGCGCAGGAAAAACAACCACGATCAAATGTCTCTTGAATTTGCTGCAGCCCACGGCCGGTTCACTACGGGTTTTTGGCCTCGAACCGCGTCAAAACGAAGTGGCTATCAAATCGCGCCTCTCGTATGTGCCGGATGCAGTCGCCTTCTACCCATGGATGACAGTAAACCAGACTTTGGAATTCTTTGCTTCGTTCCGCGCGCATTGGAATCGCGAGCTCGAAGCCGATCTGCTAAAACGTTTTCAACTGGACCCGAATCACAAGGCGATGGACCTCTCGAAGGGCCAGAAAACACAACTGGCGTTGATCGCCGCTGTCTGTCCTGAACCCGAGCTGCTGGTGCTCGATGAGCCAACCTCCGGCCTCGATCCGATCGTACGGCGCGAATTTATCCAAACCGTTATCGGCGCATACCACGCCAACGATCCGGAAAATCGCACGGTGTTCGTTTCAACACACTTGATCGCGGAGTTCGAGGGATTGATTGACGAGTTCACCATTATCGAGCAGGGACGTGAGTTGCTGACCATGGAAACGGACCGCGCCAAGGACAGGTTCCGCAAGATTCGGGCCTCGTTTGCAGAGGCTCCACGGCTCGATTTGACAGGCGCACTCAGCGTGCGGGAATCCGGACGCGATTACGAAATCCTTGCCGACGGCAACAGCGAACAAATCATCGAGCGCTTGCGCGCCGCGGGCCCGGATGAGTTGCAAGCCGAATCGTTATCGTTGGAAGAACTGTTCGTCGCTTCAAAAGCTCTGGCCGGGAGGAAACCGTGAGCCCGCTGCTGCGGAAAGAGGTTCGGGCGCTGCTGCCGCCCTGGCTCCTGGCCCTGTCGCTGGCGATTTTGCCGATATGGTTGGTATGGCCCAGTGGCTATGGCATACCCGCTAGCAATGCAGTCCTTTCTGCGCGTTTGGGTTATTGGGTTTATGCGCCGTTCGCCCTGGGAATTCTGCTGTTGAGCCTCACGCCCTTCGGACAAGAGCTGAATTGGGGGACTTTCTCCGTGCTGTTGGCGCAACCGGTTTCCCGTGCGAGGATCTGGCGCGTCAAAACACTCCTGCTCGCGATGGCGTTGTTGTTGGTCTTTGCTGTTTTCCTCATATCCAATCAGGCTCGATTCAACTCAGCAGTTGCGATTGCCAGGGTCACTGATTGGCTCCAATTATTGAATCGACCGGGCGGGGATCGGCAATTGGAGTTGGATATTCTCGAAGTCCGACACGACATTCTGTTCGGCTCATTGATGATTGGCGGACTGGTTACCGCCGCGGGCTTTGCAGGTGGACTCTGGGCGCCCCTGATTTTTCGGCAATTCACCGCCGCGTTTTGGTTCACCTTGCTCGTGCCTTTGGGCCTAGGCCTCTTTTCAGGGTTTTTTGGTGAGATGGCCGCTTGCCTCATGGTCGGACTTTATTCGGTGGCGGGTTTCGTTTGCGCGCACAAACAGTTTCAGTCGGTGGAAGATACGCAGTGGACCGGCGGCGTAGTTGCGATGCCGGATTGGACCCGGGCTGCAGCCGGCGCAAGGACGGACATTGGCCGGCGGAAAAAGCGGCGATTTGCGGCGGTGCTCGGAAAGGAACTCCAGACCCAGTACATCAACTTGCTGCTCGTTGGCGCACTGGTGCTGCTCCATCTCATCCTGGTTGCAGTGCGGCGTCTGAACGCGGATTACCTGGCGGCCCACCGCAGCGTGGCCATGATCCTCGAAGCTTTTCCTGTTCTATGGCTTGCCCTGCCTTTGTTGATCGGCAGCGTTGCCATCGCAGAAGAGCGCAAGCTCGGCACGTTTGAAAGCCTCTGCTGTCTGCCGCTGGCGCGCTGGGCTCAGTTCAGCCTAAAACTATGCCTGGCGCTAGCGTTGGGCGTTACATTTGGCGCCCTCGTTCCGGCAGGCATTGAGTATCTCGGCTTTTTAACGGGCTTGAATCCAGCGAACTCACCGTTTTTGGGAAACGACAGCTTTTCGGCCATTCGCCCGGCTGTGTATGCGGCCCTCGCCATCAGCTTTCTGGCATTTTATGGTTCGAGTCCCGCGCATAACACACTACAGGCTTTGGGCGCCGGTCTGCTGGCGTGCATAATTGCCGGCCTCATCACCGAGATCGCCGATCATCCGCCGGCGATCTGGGGATCTCCTTTATGGGGAGCGCGACTCTTAGGCGATACCTTATGGCCGATAGCGATTCTCACCGCAACCATCCTCGCGTATCGCAACTATCGGCGGGTAAAGACAACGGGACAAATCCTGGGCCAAAATGGCCTGGCACTCCTGATCGTGCTTGTTGCCACGACGGCTATTTCTAGCGCCATTTACCATCGGGCCTGGGAAGCTTGGATGCCGATCGAACCGCGACACACATACTTCAGGTCCGGTCCCGGAGTTCAGGATTTCAGCCCCGGCGGTCGGCATTTGCCCCATTCCAAGCTACAGGCGAGCTTCTCCCAATTCGCCGCAGTGCTTCCGGACGGCCGCCTATGGCTGCGCCAGCGTCCGCAGAAGCTGGTCAAACAGGTTCAAGGTCAGGTCACTTATTTCGTTCCCGAGCGCAGCGGCAGTTGGCACAGTGGGTTCGTGCCAGGATCCAACTGGCGCGACGTGGCTTGTTCGAGTTTCGGCTGCTTCGCCGTGCAGGAGGACGGAAGCTTGTGGGACCTTACGGCTGTGCAGCCCAGAAAGCGCGCGGCGGAAAAGAACCTTAAACGCGTGGGCGACAGCAATGACTGGCTTCAAATCACTGCCGGCGGCACCCATTTCAGCGGCGTAAAGTCGGATGGCACGGTCTGGGAATGGGGTTGGCGCTATCAGGGGCACCAACCATCTCCGGCTGATCTCGGCGTTCCGTCGGAGGTCGGGACGGATACCGATTGGATCGCAGTCGTTGACTCCGGCCAGAACAGCATCGCTGTGAAAGCGGACGGAACCGTTTGGCGCTGGGGCTGGATTCAGCGATGGTCGGGAGATAACCTCTCGCATTCCGAAGTACACAGAGACCAACAAAAATGGCTCGCATTTCCACACAGGCAGCGACCGATCTACCTTTCATCCAACGGGCTGTCTCTTGTCGCAGTTTGCGATGACGGAACGCTTTGGCTAGGCGGTTATGCGCTCGGCGCGATTCTGGGTCAGGACCGTGCGGTATCCGCCAGAACAAATATGGTGCAGTTCGGCGAAGACAAGGACTGGGAACAAGCTGCCTTCGCCGGCACGTTGCGCGGCTTCGGTCTCAAACGCAACGGCACACTGGTAAAGTGGGATTCCGATCGAGTTATCTTCCACATCAGCAGATGGCAAGTGCCACTGTCAAGGACTAGCGATTACACGATTTGGACCGGCATATGTCCCTACCGCAACGCCTTTCTCGCACTCGCTAATGACGATATGCTTTGCCTCTGGGGTGATCCGGAAGAAAATGCATTCTTTGATCAGAACGGTCCGGACCCGCGCCGTCTCCTAATGCCTTCCCGGATTCAGGCGCGCAAGTTTGCCGATCTTTCCCGGTGAGGACACCAGCTCACGTTTGGGGAACACTCTGTAAAAACAAATTCCTTTCAACCTAATTCCGCGCGGAGCCGGAATCGATGCGAAAAATCTTTTAACGCAATGACGCGAAGCCAAAATCCCAGCAGATTGAGCGCCGATCAGGTGGCATGCAGCACGCATTAACCGAAGGGTGGTTACTTCAGTTCCAAATATAACCAGTCTCTTTGCGTCCCAGCGTCCTTGCGCTTTTGCGCCTTTGCGTCGAATTTCGACTTCTTTTTATCACTGGGACGTGTTTTCCCGCCTGGCTTTTGGCTTCGCTTGACTCTGTTTCCTTGGTTCCATACGTTTCACTCAGTTCACGCACCGGATTTTCGGCACGCGGTTGTGTTATGCCGACGAAACTGTTCTCATCAAAATCCACCTATGCACTACATCGCGATTGCCACGTTTAGCCGGGACAGCAAGCTGACACAGGAGATTTTCGCGCGCCGTCGCAACTACCACTATCCGCCCGATTTCAAAAACACCCAGAGTTACGTGGACGTGCAAGGCGGCCGCGCGGTAATTCACTTCGAAACCGATACCGCTGAGTCGATTCAGCGCTACACCGCTGACTGGCCGGAACTCACCTTCGATATCTTTCCTGTCGTTCCATCCGAAAAAGCCTGGGAATCCTATCTCGAACCGCGGAGGTAAAGCCTGGCCTGTAATAGAAAGTAACGACAGCTTCTCTTCTCGCCAAGTCCTCTGGTGTGGGTAAGTCTAAGGCATGCGACGCGAATGTCGTTCAGAAATCAGATGGCTGTGCCTTCTTTGGTTTGCGGCCACGACCGCCCGGTTGACCGCGCAAACGGACCAACCTATCTACACCGATTCGCTGCAAAACGGCTGGCAGAACTACGGTTGGACGCAAATCAGTTGGAACAACACCAGTCCGGTTCATTCGGGCACCTATTCGATCAGTGTCACTATTACCCAAGGCTGGCAGGCTATTTACATCGCCCACCCAACCGCGTTCAACTCGAGCCCTTACACTAACATTACATTCTGGATTCATGGTGGATCGAGCGGGGGACAGCAGTTGCAGATTCAAGGGCATGCCGGTGGGGCGGCCCAAACCGCTGTCACCCTGGCCTCGCCCGCGGCAAACACCTGGACGCTCTACACAGTTTCGCTGGCATCGATGGGGATCGCTAACCGGACAGACGTCGACGGTTTTTGGATCCAGGGCATCAACAATCCACAGCCAATCTTTTACCTCGACGATATCACACTCGTCGCCGGCACTGCCCCGGCGGTGATTCTAAATTCTCCCTCGAATGGTTCGATTTACAGCATCCCAGCCAGCATCAACCTGGCGGCTACCGTGTTCACGAACAGTCACACAATCAATCAGGTCCAGTTTTACAACAGCGCGTCGCTGCTAAGCCAGCAAACCGCGCCGCCATACAGCTATACTTGGACGGGGATGGGTACCGGTACCTACACCTTGTTCGCGAGGGTAATTTACGATACGACGAACCACGTGGACTCCGCCACCGCGAGCGTGACGGTGACTAACCCAACCACCGTATCCATCGCCGTTGATGCCCAACTGAACCGGCACCCGATCAGCCCGCTGATTTACGGGGTTGCCTTCGCCAGCTCGAACCAGTTGAACGATCTGAATTTCACCATGAATCGCTCGGGTGGAAACGAAGAGACTACTTATAACTGGCTGCTCAATGCGCATGGCAAAGGCGCCGACTGGTATTTTGAGAGCTATCCCGACGCCAGCGCTACTCCGGGCCAAACCGCCGATAGTTTTGTCGCCGACAGCAAGGGTGGCCGCGCCGGCGCCATGATCACGCTGCCGATGATCGGCTGGGCGCCAAAGGTCGGCCCCGGCCGCTCCATTATCTGGAGCTATTCGACCAACAAATACGGACCCCAGACTTCCTCCGATCCGTATCGCACCGATGCTGGCAGCGGGTTTAGCAGCACCAATAATAACAAGGCGATCACCTCGAATGACCCCAATGATGCCAATTTCCCAACCAATACAGCTTTCGCTCAAAGTTACGTCCAGCATTTGACGAGCCGTTGGGGAACCTCGACCAACGGCGGCGTGCCGTACTTCATCCTGGATAACGAACAAAGCATCTGGCACTCCACGCACCAGGACATCCATCCCATCGGCGCGACCATGCAGGAGATTTGGACGCAGTCATTGGCCACCGCCAGCATGGTTAAATCAAACGACCCCAACGCGCTGGTAGCCGGACCGGAAGAGTGGGGCTGGGGCGGTTATTTCTACAGCGGCTACGACCAGCAATGGTCCGGTCAGCATAATGATTATAATCCTGCCCATTACCCTGACCGTCAGGCGAATGGCGGGTGGGATTACATGCCGTGGCTGCTTAATCAGTTTCATCAGCACGACAGCGCAACTGGCAAGCGGTTGCTGGATTATTTCACCCTCCACTGTTACCCGCAGGAGGCCAACGTAGGTGGCAACGATGTCTCGACCGCCACCGTGCAGCTTCGAAACCAAAGCACACGCCAGTTTTGGGATACCAATTACATCGACCCCAGTTGGATCAACAGCGTGATTATGCTGATTCCCCGGATGAAAAACTGGGTGGCCGCCTATTACCCCGGCACCAAAATCGGCATCACCGAATACAATTGGGGCGCGGAGTCCGACATTAGCGGCGCTACCGCCCAGGCCGATATCCTTGGCATCTTCGGCCGCGAGGGCTTGGATTTAGCGACACGGTGGACGACGCCCAATACCGGCACCCTCACCTACAATGCGCTGAAAATGTACCGCAACTATGACGGCAATAAATCGTCTTTCGGCGATCTAAGCGTGAATGCCGCCGGCCCTAACCCGGACAACGTTTCGAGTTTTGCCGGGCTGCGCTCCTCGGATGGCGCCCTGACGTTGATGGTGATCAACAAGCAACTCAGCACAAGCGCGACCGTCACCGTAGCGATTACCAACCGCTTGCTCAGCGGCACAGGGCAAGTGTGGCAACTCACTTCCGCCAACAGCATCTCGCGTCTGGCGGATATGAGTTTCACGGGGAGTACTTTCACCAGCACGGTCCCCGCGCAGAGCATTACGTTGTTTGTGCTGCCGGCCGGCGCGCCACCGCCCCAACCGCACCTGCGCGCTGGGACTGTAGTCGCAACAACTTTCGACCTATGGCTCGACGGCACCGCCGGTCAGCGATACGTTCTTCAATCCAGTCCGGACCTGCGCAACTGGACTACAGTGCAGACCAATACTATTCCGAATGCTACGTGGCACATTACCCAGCCTGCGACCAGTCTCAAATTCTACCGCGCTTTCTGGGCACCCTAGCGGAACCGGTAAGGACGCCGTCCTTGGCGTCCCAATCTGAACCATTTCAAATCTCAAATCCTAGAGCCTCAAATTCCCACGCCTGCAGTTAATATTCGCCTCTCCGATTACAAAACAAACTTGTTCCAATCCTGACTCCCGCTTGTCATGCTTTGATCATGAACGGCTCCGTGACCGCTAAACCCTCGTTCGTCACACTGCTAGCTGCCCTTATTGTTCTCTCTCTCGCCCGCCCCGCCCACTGCGAGATCACGATCGACGAATCGCGAATTAAAGAAATTGCCGGTTGGCTTCCCCCGAAAGCAACCGGCCTCGGCCGGCCAGTCACTGACCGCCCAGCCTGGGAAAACCTGGCGAAACTTCCCGCCTTCTCCTCGATAGTTTCTCGCGCAGAGGGAATGGCCAGGGAACCAGTCCCGGAACTGACAGACGATTTGTTCCTGGATTTTTCCAGAACCGGCAACCGGGACCGCTGTCAAAAAGTCTTATTCGCTCGTAGTGCGCGCGTGGTCACTTTCACGCTCGCCGAATGCCTCGAAAACCATGGCCGCTTCGTGGCGCCGCTCACTCAAACAATTGAGGCAATGTGCCGCGAGAAAACCTGGGTCTACCCGGCGCATGACGGCCGGCTCGATAATTTTTACGGCCGCACGATCGAGATGGATCTGCGGGCCACTGCGGTGGCCTGGGAGTTGGCTAATGTGGATTATCTGCTCGGCTCAAAGCTGGCGCCCGCCACACGGCATTTGCTCAACGACAACATCGAGCGCCGCGTCTTGCAGCCTTTCCGCGACATGGCGGAAGGACGCCGCAAAGAGATTTCCTGGATGCGCGCGACGCACAATTGGAACGCCGTCTGTGTGGCGGGAACCGCGGGCGCCGCGCTCGCCCTGGAGGACAAACCGGAAGATCGCGCCTGGTTCATTGCCGCAGCGCAGGATTACATCCGTTATTCTCTGAAAGGATTTGGGCCCGATGGCTACTGCGTCGAAGGAATGGGTTATTGGAATTACGGCTTCGGTCATTTCCTGATGCTCGGCGAAACGATTCGCGAAGCAACCGGGGGCCACATCGATCTGCTGGCCGATCCGGCGGCGCTGCAACCGGCGCTATATGCCAGCCGCTCCGAAATCATCAACGGCATCTATCCTACAATTGCCGACTGTCACCCCGGCAGCCGGCCGGAAGCGAAATTTGCCTGCCTCATTGGCCAACGATTGGGCATTAAAGCTCCTCAGGGGTGCCTTGCCGACTTTGCCAAACCGGATGGCGGCTTGCCCAGCACGTTGCTCTTCTCATTCCCTGATTTGCCACTACCCGCGGTTCCGCACAATGTCATCACGGCGGACTCTCCTTTGCGCGCATGGTTCAAAGATGGTGGTGTGCTCATTTGCCGGCCTGCGTCGGAGTTGGACGCGCGGTTTGCCGTCGCCATCAAAGCGGGATCGAATAGCGGCAACCATCACCATGATGACAGCGGCAGTTTTAGTGTGGTGTCGGGAAACTCAATAGTGATCTGCGATCCGGGCGGTGAGGTTTACACCAAACGCACCTTCAGCGCTCATCGCCTCGACAGCAAAGTGATCAACTCCTACGGTCATGCTGTGCCAATCGTCGCGGGCAAACTGCAGAAGGACGGCGCGGAAGCCCGTGCCCGAGTGGAGCACGCGGATTTTACGGACGCTGCCGATACCTTGGTCCTGGATATGACCTCGGCCTACGAAATGCCTGAGTTGAAGAAACTCGAGCGCACCTTTACTTATCGACGAGGTGAGAACGCGGGCTTAACCGTGCAGGATGGCGTCAGCTTTGTCGAACCGCAGCGGTTCGAAACCGCGCTGATCACCTGGTCCGATTGGGTAGAAACAGCGGAAAACGAGCTGACGCTCAAGGACAGCAAAGGAGCGGTTCGCGTGAAGATCGATACCGGTGGTGAACCATTCAACATCAGCGCGCAACAAATTGACGAAGACGTGACCACGCCTAAAAAGCCCACTCACCTGGCTGTCGCTTTGGTGAACTCGGTGAAGACGGCCACCGTCAAACTCACCATCACGCCGGCAAAGTAGCTGCGCCAGCGTTCAACTCATCGTTAGCACAACGCGGAGGGCTTCGCCATGGCCTTGCAGGTAGATAAAAAGCAACGCGCCTGGCTACCATCCGGGCAACCAGGCGCAGGAGCTGAGCAGTGGCGGGGGAAGTTCACCAGGTTCCCCGCAACCGTCGATTTAGAACAAGAACACCGCGCGATAGTACCTGGCGTTGTCGGCGGGGAAGCTGCTGTCGAGGAACAGTTGCGGCGACGTAGCCAGCTTGTTCGTGCTGAGCGGGATCCATGTGGAAGGAGCGACTTTAGTCGAATAGTCAATCCGGTAAGTATCGCCGACTTTGCCGGAAATCGAGACCGTCGGGTACATCCCGATCCCGACGACTGCGAGTGGAGCTTCCGCGCTGTAAGTGAGTCCTACGCCATTAGAAACCAGCACGCGATAATGTCCGGCATCGGGGGTTGAAGCACCATTGATATGAAGGGTTGCGGTCGTGGTGCCTGCGTACTCACCCCCATCCATGATATTGGTCGTTGCGTGCTGCCATTGGTAAGTCACGTT
>CAZUVM010000067.1:0-18053 GCA_964623885.1 uncultured Verrucomicrobiota bacterium | reverse complement strand
TTCAGTGGCGTCCACTGATAAAGACCCGCAGCGATGAGCACGATGCCGGCGAGCAGTCTGCTGGCGCTGGTCATCGTCTCGGTCACGAGGGTCATGTCGACGAGCACACACTGAAGAGCCGCAGCGGCGAGACTGAACGCGCTCCTCACCTTTGGCTTGTGACCAAGTCCTGGGCGCCTGACTCACCGCCGGCATTAGAGTCGGACCAGGACCACCCAGCGATAATGACAGCTCCTGCAACCGTGCAAATTGAGTGTTTGATGCACATTTTGGGTTGCCTTAACGCCCGTGCTGAGTGGTTCGACGAGGTGAGACTGGTATGAACCATGGGATTATTCCAGATCCTGCCATTTCGGAAGCTAGGTAAACAACGCCGCCGTGCACGAGTCACGCATCTCGCATCACTCCTCCCTCGCCTACTCCTTCCGCTGGTACGTCACTAGATATAGCTTTGTGCCCGTGACGGACTTGAAGTCCTTCGGCCGCTCGGCTCCGGAGAGGTCATAGCAGATGCGCAGGGTCTTGCCCTCCAGCTCGTAAATGGCGGGAATGACCCGGCCCTTGTTCGGCCCTTCCGTGCCCTTGATGACCATGCCCTTAGGCTTGGCGGCAGGATCAATCTCGTACGTGCCCTTGTCCGGTGCGCCGGCGACCAAAACGTCGTACGTGCCGTCGCCCAGTTTCATGGTGATGGTCTTAAGGACCTCGTTCGGCATCGGTTGGCCGCCCAGCTCCGCCTTGACGGGAACCCAATCACCGCGAAGTGGTTTGTTGTCGTGAGGATCCGCGGCCAGCAGGTTGACCACCGCCGCGCCTATGAAACCGAGACCAAGGAAGTATTTCATCTGAACCTTTCGTTTGAACTGCCATTGCACAAACGCCGGAGCGCAATCCGTGCTCGGGGCGCCCGGGATTACGCGGGCACTTTAGACAAACAGCCTCGCGAGTCGAGCATCAACTGACCCGATTTTGTTTTGGAAAAAACAAGAATGGTTTGCTTCAAAGTGAGGAATTTCCTTGGTGTCAAGTCTCCTCGTCTGAGAGAATGTCGTGTTGTGCAAACTTATTTTGGCGGGCTTTCTTCCTCGCGTTTATTCACTTCAGTTTGGCCATGTGCCCTGCTCTTGCTGCTGACCGCCGAACCTGTTCGCGGCGCCGCCGGCGGCCCAATCCGCATCAACGAGCTCATGTACCACCCTAATTCCACCAACGTGCTGGAGGAATGGGTCGAGCTGTGCAATCCCGCGACCACCAACGTGAACCTGTCAGGCTGGCGGTTCAGCCGCGGACTCGAATTTGTCTTCCCGACCAACACAGTCTTGGCGGCGGCCGGTTACCTGGTCGTGCCGGCCGACATTGCCACATTCCAGTCAAACTATCCTACTGTGAGCAATGTGGTCGCCGCTTCGGCGGGACCGCTCCACGGCCACACGCTCGAACTACAAGACGCCGCGAGCAATACCATCAGCTCGCTCACCTACTATAGTGACGGCGATTGGGCCGCGCGGATCCTGTCCACCAACGGCTACACAATCTACGGACACATGGGTTGGGAATGGTCCGCGGCGCACGATGGGGGTGGCAGTTCACTGGAATTGATTAATCCCGCGCTATCTATCAACTACGCCCAGAACTGGTGTTCGAGCCTCACCGTCGGCGGTACGCCCGGCCAACCGAACTCGGTGGCCCAAACCAACGTCGCCCCCTTCATTGTGGACGTCAGCCATTCGCCCGCGATTCCGCACCCCACCGATGTGGTCACCGTAAGCGCGCGGCTCGTGGATGAGCATGCGAGTGGCGTGGCTGCAACTGTCTTCTATCGCAACGCCACCACCGCCAACCCTCCCGCGTTTGCGGCCGCGCCGATGTTCGACGACGGCGCGCATAATGACGGGCTGGCCGGCGACGGCATCTATGCTGCGCTTCTCCCCACGCAGCCAGAGGGAACAGTAATCGAATTCTTCATCCAGGCCACTGACCTGGAAGGCCACATGCGCATCTATCCGAACGTGCTCCCGCCAACCAACTCGTTGCGCACAGCCAACCTCCTGTACCAGGTCGACAGTGAGGCGTACGCGGGGGCGCAGCCGATTTATCGCCTCATCATGACAGAGATGGAACGGGCGGAGTTGTATGCCATTGGCCGGCAGTGCCCGGATTCCGACAGTGACGCGCAAATGAATGCCACCTGGATCAGCATGGACGGCGTGGTAACTGAAGGGACGCGCACGCAGGTTCGCCATAACCTTGGCGTGCGCAATCGCGGCCACGGCACCCGCCAGTCGAACCCCAACAATTATCACGTCAATATTCCCGGCGATCGGTTGTGGAAAGGCCAGGCGGGGCTCAACTTGAATTCGCAATTTGCCTTTTGCCAGGTCCTCGGCAGCGCGGTGTTTCGTCGACTCGGCGTACCGATGCCCATCTCCGAAGCGGTTCAGCTTCGCGTCAACGGCACCAACCTGATGAACCTGCCGGGTCTGCCAGACAACAATTCGTTCGGTTCCTACGCCGCGAACGAACAGTACAACGCGGATTTCGTTCAGCGCAGTTTCCCGCTCGACCCGGAAGGCAATTCGTATCGGGGCATTCGCGACCAGATTCTCTGCATATCGGCTTCGAACAGCGTGGCCGATCTGAGCTGGCATGGCGCCAACTTTGCGCAGCCGGTCTATGCCAATGCCTATTTCAAGCAGAACAATTTTGTCGCCAATGATTTTTCGGATGTGATCGACCTGATTGCGGTGCTCAACAGCACCAACGGGCACGCGTCCACAAATTACGTCACCGACATCCAGGCGCGGCTCAATGTCGAGGAGTGGATGAAGTACATGGCGCTTAACACGCTCCTCGACAATGACGAAACCTGCCTCGCCAACGGGGTCGGCGACGATTACGCCCTGTATCGCGGCACGGTCGATACCCGCTTCCTCGCGCTGCCTTACGACCTGGATACGCTGATGGGCCGCGGGCTCACCACGGTGCCGCCGCAGCACAGCATTTTTCGCATGAACGCGTTGCCGGTCATGGACCGGTTCATGAAGACGCCGGAATTCGCTCCGATTTATTACAAATGGCTGAAGGCGTACATCGATTCCACCTTCGCGCCCGCGGAAATGAATCCGTTGCTGGACCAGCTTCTCAACACGTATCTGCCGCAAGGCACGCTCGATAGAATGAAAGCGTTCAACGCGGCGCAGGTCGCATGGGTGCTCTCACAAATCCCGCTCACACTGACAGTGACAAATAACCTGCCGGTGCAGAATGGTTATCCCCGCACGACCGTTCCCACGGTTGCGCTCTCAGGCGTAGCCAATGCCGTCGACACCCGCGTGGTGCTAATCAATGGCAGCCCGGCAACCTGGACCGCCTGGCAAGGCACCTGGAGCGCGTCGAGTGTAAATCTTAATCCGGGCATCAACCGCATCCTGGTGCAATGTCTTGGGACCAACGGGCTCGAGTTCGCGCGTAGTAACGTCGACATTTGGTATGACCGCGGTGTGGTGCAGACCGTTGGTGGAACGATTGCTTCAGACACGACCTGGACCTCCGCCGGTGGTCCGTACAACGTAACCAGCAGCGTCACCGTCAATAGCGGCGCCACCCTCACTATTCAGCCGGGCACGACTCTTTACCTCGGTTCAGGCGTAAATGTCGTCGTTGCCAATGGCGGCCGGCTTTTGGCCGAGGGCACAGCAGCCGCGCCGATTCGCTTCACAGTGGCGCCTGGTTCGGGCGTATCATGGGGCGGATTGACCATTAACGGCGCGCCCGGTTCGTCCGAAACGCGCATTGCCTACGCGTATTTCGAAGGCAACGGCTCGACCTGCATTGAGGTCGCAGGCGGCACACTCTACCTGGACCACACCACGTTTCTTACCACGACTCACCAATATGTTTCGTTGGATTCCAGCTCCTTTCTCATAAGCGCTTGCGTTTTTCCCACGACTACGGCCCCGTTCGAGTTGCTGCATGGCACCGGCGGCATTAAGGCCGGCGGCCATGGCATTGTGCGCGATTGCTTCTTTGGCAGCACCACCGGTTACAACGACATCATGGACTTCACAGGAGGCAATCGCGATTTGAACCAGCCAATCGTGCAGTACTATAATAACGTTTTCACCGGCGCCAGCGATGACATCCTCGACCTCGACGGCACAGACGCATGGATCGAAGGGAACATTTTCCTGCACTCGCACCAGAACGGGTCGCCGGATTCCTCAAGCGGAGTGAGCGGCGGCAGCTACGGCTCCGATACTTCCGAGATCACGATCATCGGCAACATTTTCTATGATTGCGACCAGGCCGCGATGGCCAAGGAAGGCAATTTCTTTACGTTGCTTAATAACACGATCGTTCACCAAACCCATGTCGGGGGCACCGATACCGATCCGGCCGTCGTGTGCGTTGAAGATGGAGGAGTCGCCGAAGCGCGCGGAATGTACCTCGAGGGCAATATCATTTATGACGCCGAGAAACTGGTCCGCAACCTGACCAACGCCATAGTCACCTTCAGCAACAATCTCATGCCGTTCACCTGGGTGGGACCGGGGGGCGGGAACGCGACGAATAACCCGCTGCTGAAGTATGTGCCGCAGGTGTCGGAGACGTATTTCACTACCTGGGACCAGGCCCAGGTGATGCGAGATTGGTTCAGTCTGCTGCCCGGTTCACCCGCGCACAGCGCAGGACCAAACGGCCGCGACCAGGGCGGAGTCATTCCTCTGGGCGCCTCGATTTCCGGCGAACCGCTGGGGACCAACAACCAAACCAGCGCCGTTTTGAAGGTTGGGACCGTGCGCTCGGGTTCGGGCATGCCGGTCGCTGGCTGGCCCAATGGCGCAGGTTACACCCACTATAAATGGCAACTCGATGGCGGAGCGTGGAACGCCGAGACGCCGACCAGCACGCCCATCTCGCTGACCGGCTTGGCCAATGGCCCGCACCAGGTCCAGGTCAGCGGCAAGCGTGATGCCGGAACCTATCAGGACACAAGCGACCTCGGCGCCGATGCCTTAATAACAACCTCACTCACCTGGGTTGTGGATACCACGTATGTGCCACCCAATCGGCCCACCGTGCGGCTCAATGAAATCCTGGCGCAGAACTCGACTGCGCTGACCAACGGCGGCACGACCCCCGACCTCATCGAGCTCTACAATTACGGGACCAACTCCGTTGCGCTGGCAGGCATGGGTTTGAGCGATAATGCAGCCTTGCCTTACAAGTACACCTTCCCGACCAACGCGCCCGCGCTCGCCCCCTGCCAGTACCTGGTCCTGTTTGCCGACTCCCAGCCCACCAACGGCATCCACCTCGGGTTCGCCCTTAAGGCCAGTCGTGACGATGTCTACCTGCACGACAGCGCGGCGCATGGCGGAGCACTGCTGGACTCCGTCGTGTTTGGCATGCAGGTCGCCGACCTGTCCCTCGGACGCGCAGCAGACGGCACATGGGTGCCATGCGTGCCTACCTTTGGTGGAAATAACAGTCCATTGCCCCTGGCAGATAGTCATGCGCTTCGCATCAATGAATGGCTGGCCGATGAGCAATTTGCCGCCAACAACGATTTTATTGAGATATTCAACCCGAGTGCTTTGCCGGCTGCTCTCGGTGGCTGTTTCCTTTCCGACTCAGAGGGTGCGCCGCAACTGAATCCAATTCCCACGCTCAGTTTCATTGGCGCGCATGGCTATGCCGTGTTTACGGCTGATGGGGATGTGAGCCAAGGCGCCGACCATGTGAACTTCAAGCTGAATGCAAATGGGGGACTCATCCTGTTGTCCGCTCCAGATGGCAATCCCATCGACGTCATCAATTATGGACCGCAACGCACCGACGTGGCCGAGGGGCGCAGCCCGAGCGGCAGCGATACGCTGGCCGACTTCATGCAACCTACTCCGGGCGCGCCGAACCCGGTTCCCAACGGCATTACTTCGGTCACTAACATCAACGCCACTGCCGTGCAGTTGCTGACAGTGACTAACTACTGGCGTTGGGATAACTCAGGCGGCACCAACCTTGGCACCACCTGGTTGCAGACCGGCTTTAATGATGCTGCCTGGTCAAGCGGGCTCGGCCTGTTTGGTTACGAGACCACGCCGGCTGAGTATCCGTACGCATTCCAGACATACATCCCCGCGCCCAATCAGGCTGGTGGGCATATTACGGTTTATTATCGGGCGCATTTTCCCTGGAGCGGCAGCCTCAGCAATTTCACGCTGCTCTCAACCAATTACATTGACGATGGCGCCGTCTACTACCTGAACGGCACGCGCGTGGGCTCCCTGCGCATGCCCGCCACGGTCACTTACAACACCCTGGCGACCCAACAAATGGTGGAAGGCTCGGCAGAACTGCTGCAGTTCCCAACTAATAACCTGGTGCGCGGCGACAATGTCATGGCGGTCGAGGTGCATCAGAATGCCACATCGAGCTCGGACGATGTCTTCGGCATGCTGCTCAGCGGGGTTCAGTATACCACCAACATCGTTACCAGCACCGTTGGCGTTCCGGTCGTGCTTAATGAGGTATTCGCGAGCAATCATTCCTATACGAATTCCGCGGGCGCAACACCTGATTGGATCGAATTGTTCAATCCGTCCACCAATCCGGTGAGCCTCGCCGACCTGAGCCTCACTGACGAGCCAAATACCCCGCGGAAATTTGTGTTCGCGCCCGGCACCCTTATTGGGGCGGGAGGCTTTCTGCAGTTGTATTGCGACAACAACGCGCCCATTTCTCGCACGAACACCGGTTTTGCTTTGAGCGCAAGCGGCGCCGGGCTTTACCTTTTTGGCAGCGCCGCCTCAGGCGGCGGGCTGATCGACGCGCTGACGTTTGGCTTGCAGACGCCGGATTTTGCCGTTGGTCGTGTGCCCAACGGTTCAGGCGATTGGCAACTCACGACCCCGACGCCTGCGGGACCCAACTCCGCGGCAGGCCTGGGCGCTCTTGCAAACGTAACCGTAAACGAATGGATGGCGGACCCGGCAAGCGGCAGCGATTGGTTCGAACTCTACAACGGCGGTGAACAACCGGTGTCGCTCGGTGGATTGTTTTTCACGGATGACCTGACCAAAAAGACCCTTTCGCCTATGCCGCCGCTGTCGTTCATCGGTGCCGGTGCGAATGGTTACGTGCAATTCCTGGCTGACAATAACCCCAACGCCGGTGCGGGCCACGTGAAATTCAAGTTGAGCAAATCCGGGGACACGGTGGGCCTCTATTCACCAGCAGGCATCCTGATCACGGCGGTGAGTTTCGGACCGCAAGCTACAGGTATCTCAGAAGGGCGCTTTCCGGACGGCTCGAGTAACATCGTAAGTTTCAGTTCGACAGTCTCTCCTGGCGCCGGGAATTACCTGCCCTTTGGCGATCTTGTGGTTAACGAAGTACTGACGCACTCGGATCCTCCACTGGAAGATGCCGTCGAAGTTTACAACGCCGGCGCAACGGATGTGAATATCGGCGGCTGGTTCCTCAGCAATTCGCCAAATGACCTCAGAAAATACCGAATCCCAGATGGAACCACGGTCCCGGCGCGTGGTTTCAAGGTATTTTACGAATATGAGTTCAATGCGACAAATGGTGTGTCCACACCGTTCACGTTCAATTCCGCCCACGGTGACCAGGCATGGCTTTGCCAGGCCGATGCAGGTGGCAATCTTACCGGGTACCGTGCTGGCGCCGACTTTGGCGCCGCTGCGAATGGGGTATCTTTCGGACGTTACACCAACACCGTCGGAGAGGTGGATTTTGTGGCCCAGAGTGGGCTGAGCTTCGGCGCAACGAACCCGGTGACCCTCGAGCAATTCCGTTCCGGGATGGGAGCTGCGAATTCAGGGCCACGGGTCGGTCCGATTGTGCTCAACGAAATCATGTTCTACCCACCCAGCGGGGCAGAAGACAACACCCAGGACGAGTTTGTGGAACTGCTGAATACCACTGCCTATGCAGTTCCATTGTTTGATCCCGCCCACCCGGCCAATACCTGGAGAATTAAAGGCGGCATCGATTATGTGTTCCCGACCGGCGTTACTTTGCCGGCCGGTGGAATGCTGTTGCTGGTCAACTTCGACCCCGTGGCCGACCCGATTGCGCTGGTTGAGTTCCGCAACCGATATCAACTCACCAACAATACGCCGCTGTTTGGACCTTATGGTGGACAACTGGCGAACGCGGGGGAGAGCATTGCGCTCTATCGGCCGGATGCGCCACAAGCCCCGCCGCATCCCGACGTCGGCTATGTGCCCTACATTTTGGTGGAGCAGGTCGAATACGTGAACGGAGCGCCGTGGCCGATTGGGGCGGGCGGCACGGGCAGCTCGCTGCAAAGAAGCGACCCCGTGGCATACGGGAAAGATCCTGCCAACTGGTTTGTCGGCCTGCCCAGCGCTGGCCGCGCCAATTTTCTGGATCCCGCAGATACCGATGGCGATGGACTTCCCGACGCCTGGGAACGCCAGTATTTCGGCTCCATCAATGATCCGCGCGCCACGCCTGATGCGGACCCGGACGGTGATGGCTTCTCAAACTTGCAGGAATATCTCGCGGGCACCAATCCGCTCGATCCTAACAGCCTGCTGCGGCTCGATTCCGCCAGTTTGAGCAATGGCGCCCTCGCGTTACACTTCAATGCCGTCGCAGGGCACTCCTACTCTGTCTTATGGAGAATGGACACTGAAGCGGGGGTGTGGCTAAAGCTGGCCGATATAGCCCCGGCTGCGCACGATGGACCGGTTGTGGTAAACGACGCAACGTTCACTGCCGCGCCTGCGCGATATTACCGCCTGGTCACGCCGCGAGTGCCGTGAGTCGACCGCGGATTCCCATGGTTAGAATTTCCTGTAGGCCGCGTGCACTCACGCGGCGTTCGGCACTGAACTGATGCTCAGTCCGAGTGGCTCGTACTGACTTTGATTTTCGCGCTTGCCAATGCCCTTAGTTCTTCGTGCCGCTCGGTCCTGGGCTTCTTTGAGAGGCGCTCGGCAGCCTGATAAAACTTCTCCAGGTCGCCGCCGTTCTGTGCCAACAGCTCCTCGAACGCAGGAACGAGGTCATAGTAGGCAGCCACCGAGTTGAGGTGGGCATTGTTGAGCGGACGCTGAAACCAGCCGTCAAATTCGGGATCACCACCCCAGTCGGTCCTGAGTCGGCCGTACTCGTGTTTCATATCGTCCAGAATCTCCTGTTTGCGCTGGCGCAAGACTGGCGAGGGGGCGTCCGTTTTTCTGGCGGCACGGAGCTTGCCATTTTCAGTGCGCTCATCGCCGTACAGGGCTTCCAATTGGGCGCGAGTGGTCTGGACCAGGTGGACAAACTGGCCGTTGCGATGGAGGTGTGCTTCATAGCGCTGCAAAGCATTGGTGTCACCTTTGCCCTCGAGCCACCGGCGCGCCCCTTCCTCGCCCACACTGGTGGCAAACGCCTCGTTAAAGTCGGTGTCTCCGCGCGCAAAAACGCGCTGGTGCCCCAGTTCGTGGAAGATGATCTCCGCCAGCTCGGAATCCGGCTCGAAAATGAACGTGTTCAGGACCGGATCTTTGAACCAACCCAGGGTTGAATACGCTTCCACACCCCCGACTGAAACATCATACCCTTTCCGGCGCAAGTAACCGGCATAGTTGGTGGCGCCGGGTTTGGAAAAATAACCGCGATACTCGAGGCTGCCTACCAGCGGATACCACCAGGTTTTGGCTTCGAGCGAGAATTCCGGAGCCGCTTCGACATTCCACACCACGTACGGGCGCTGCAGGTCAACGTACTTCTGGTAATGCTCATCCACCGGCAGCTTCAGGTCGCTCGCGGCAAAAGTGCGCAACTTCAGCAGCAACTCGAACCGCGCCTTCAGGGGAGCGGGTGTATTGGTGTCGGCGAGCAGCTTCGTAATGGTACGCTCGTTGGCAAAAATCTGGTATTGGCCCTTAAGCGCCTGGCCATAAAAACCAAGTGTGTGACAGCCGGACACGGCTGCCACGACAACCAACAACAAAACAGCAATAGCGGCGCGCTTAAGGCGTTTCAGCCGCTTTTTGCTCTTCAAATCTTCTGTCATCTTTGTTTCCGCGTGTCGCTGGATTTACACTGCATGGATAACGTCCCGTTTGGAAAGCCAAGCCAACAGCTCGCGACCCTTCATTAGAGCAGAAATCCATGCTCCCGCTCAATCTCAAATGAGTTATTCACAAGCCGGGGCTCGTTCGTTCCGAGGGAACGGGCCTCACAAAACAAAGTTATTCACCGCCGGTGGATAACTCTCCCTCGACGAGCCACCACCTCCAATTCAAACTCCCTGGCATCAACCAGCAGATGCAAACGGCTTCAAAGGCGAAGGAGTCGGCACATAAATCCTATGGCTAAAAGTATAAAGGTTCTGATTGCCGAAGACCATGAAATCGTCCGGGCGGGCTTGAGGGTCCTGATCAGTGCCGACCCGGAACTGGAGATTGCCGGCGAAACGAACAACGGCCAGGCGGCGGTTCGCCTTGCTCGCAAGCTGCAGCCGGACGTGGTGCTGATGGACCTGGCGATGCCGAAAGGCAACGGTCTGGAGGCTTCGCGCGATATCTCGCGGCAGGTCCCAAGCTCAAAAGTACTGGTGCTCTCGGCCTATCATGATGAAGAGATGGTGCAACGCGCCATGGAGGCTGGTGCTTGCGGCTACATGACCAAGCATTCGGCGGCGGACGAGTTGTTGAGCGCCATCCGGCAGGTCGGGCAGGGTAAAATCTATTACAGCCCGGCGATCGCCAGCCGGCTGCGTGCTCGCCGTTTAAAAGGGGGTGCCCCGGGCGGCGGTGTTTCCACCGCGCCGACCCTGACGCCACGCGAGCAGGAGGTGCTCGAATTGATAGCCCAGGGGCAACCCAACAAGCAAATCGCGGGCAACCTCGGGGTAAGTATCAAAACCGTGGAGAAACATCGGCAGGCCGTGATGGACAAGCTCGGTATTCACGAGATCGCCGGACTCACGCGTTACGCCCTGGACAAGGGAATCATTCCTGCCCGGCCAGGCCCGCAGCAGCAGCATTTGCCGCTGGGGTAGGGCGATTCTGCGGCTGGTCAACATAGCCGCGGTCCGCCTACTGCGATTCCGGCGACGGTTCTTTGAGCAACTGCGCTTTGCGGTCATCCGGCAGCGCCGTTTGAGCGAGCCAGGTCTCCGCTGATTTGCGGTCGATTTCCAGCCATTCGCGCGCGACGATTTCAATTGCGGAGTTCCGTTGGTCCGTATTGCTGATCTTCTCGAGCCACGGCAAAGCGGTTGCGACCGATTCAGAGGAAACACGGGCGATATACGATACCACAGTCTGATCACGGGCGTCGCCAGCAGGCAAGGATTCGAGCCATTGCCCCGCCGCAGCCGGATCCGAGCGGCTCCATTGCTCAAGGACTTCGCCAATGGCTTGAGTGCGCGCATCATTGTCGAGGAATTTGGAAACCCAATCGGCCGCGGCTTTGGGTTCAACGGCGGCCCACGGGCCGGCTACTTGCACAGCTGCTCGACATTGCGCATCTCCCGCAGGCAAAGTGGATACGAGTTGCGCGGCTTCGGCAGGCTCCGAACGGGCCAGGACCGTGGCAACGCTGCCCAGAAAAGTTGTGCGCCCTGCTCCTTCAGGAAGCTGGTCAGCCATTGCCAGAGCGGTTTTGGAGTCGGTGACGGCAAGCACTCCGGCGACTGCGTTCAGGAAATTATTCTGCGGATTGCCTGGCGCAAGCGTCTGCGCAAAAGCCAGAGCCGCTCTGGGATCGTCTTCCGCCCATTGTGAAGCCAGTGAAGTCAAAGCCCGCTGTTTCTCCTGGCCTTCCGGCAGTTGCCGGGCCCATTCGACTGCGCCGGGCAAGTCGGCCTGCGCCCATTGTTGCGCTACCGAGGCGACAGCCTCGACGCGCTGTCGGCCAACCGGCATCTCCCCCACCAATGCCAGCGCCGCCTTGGGGTCGGAATCGGCCAACTGAGTCGCAACGCGTTGGAGAGCCTCCTGTTTCGGAAATCCTTCAGGCAAGCTCTTGACCCAATCGGCGGCTGCGGTTGGGTCCATTCGAAACTGCCCGTCAAGCATTTGAAAGATTAATTGCGCCCGCTGTGGACCCGTCGGCAAATTGGCAAGTATTTTAGTCATCCGCTCAGGATCTTCCGCCGGTAAGTTCTGAAGCACAGATTCCAGAGCACGGTTGCGTTGTGCACCTGAAGCCAGTTTTTGTGCATACTCGAGTGCCGCATCCGGGTCTTCGTGAGCCCATTGAGAAAGGACAGTCGCCATAACGTCGTCGCGCGAGGACCCGGAAGGCAATTGCTGAACGAAAACCAGCGCAGCTTGCGGGTCGGCACCCGCCCACTGAGCCGCAATTCTCGAGAGGGCATCACGCTTGCCGCGGCTGTCCGGCAGTTTGCTGGCACAGGTGGCCGCAGTCGCCGGCTCCGTTTCCGCCCAACCTGAAAAGAGCGATGCGAGTACATTGCCTTTGTCATTGCCGTTCGGCAAGGTCTGCGCCCATGCCAGCGCTGCCTGCGGGTCGTTGCGTCCCCAGACTGTGGCGATTGTCTGCAGCGCCTCAGACCGTTGTTGTCTGCTCGGCAGTTCGGTGAGTTTCGCTACCGCTGCCGAAGGATCGTTCTCAGCCACCGACTCAAAAACATTTCGCCACATTTCCTCCCGTTTTTCGGCTTTGACCAGGTCAAACGCAGCCTGCGGATTGGCCTGAGACAGGGACTGGAGGACATCGTTAAGCGCCTGACTCCGAAGCGCGCCCGGTGGCAGCTTCTGCACCCAAGCCACAGCAGCCTGCAGGTCCTTTTCTATCCAGCCGTTTAACATGCCGAGGACAGCCTGGTCATGCTCCGGTTTCTCAACCGACGCATTGACATAGGTGAGCGCCGAAGCCGGATCGGTTGCGCCCCAAAAAGAAAGCAGTCTATATACGAGCACGCGCCGGGCCTCTCGGGAAGGATTCCTTTTGCACGCCTCCAAGATTTTGGGGATGTCAGCTGGGGCGAGTGACTGCTCCACTGCGCGCCATTCCCGGTCGGACTGCGCGGCACTTGGGCGCATGCTCTGGACCTTGGCGAGAATGTTAGTCAGAGAAAGCTTCTGGCCTGGGTCGCCTGGCAGGTTTCCAGCCTCCGAATTGTCGGCTGCGCCTTGGCTGACCGCACGCTCAGACGGGGTATTGGAGCGCCCTGAGTCGCTCGAAAGAATGGCACGACTGGAAGCGCCGTGGTAACGCCATCCCGCCCAAAAACCAGCCACAAATACTGCGGTGCCCAAAAGCCCGAATGCAAGCAACCCTTTGGTGTTCATAACGAATTTAGACATCGAAATCCGGTCGGCGTTCCGGAAATGCGCACGGCCGGCGGATTCTCCCGGCTACTTCTTCAATATCTTTTCCAGGTCGCCGATTTGCTGGTAAAGTCCTTCGCTCACCGGCACTTCAGCTGCCGTGGGAGCGGCAGGAGTTCCTTTGGACGCCGGCGCCGAGCTTAGCGCTGCGGCGACGGGCAACTCCGCCGGATAATCCAACGTGTACTCAATCCGGAACTCCTTTTTCTCTTTACCAGGAAGTGTCACATCCCATTTCACAAGCCCTTTCACGTCCGGCTTGAGCTCCGGCTGGAGTTTCACGTCGCGAACCCGAATTTCATCCGTCTCAGAGACCGGGATGCGGTCGGCCAATTGAAAAGCAAGCGGCTTATCCGAGAGGTTCTCCGTGGTGACCAAAAAGGAGGCTAACATCCGCTTCCGTTTGCCCGTCCAGGACAGTGAGCTGCGTTTCTGGTCGACCGTGCGCGACAGCTTCAGCCGGTCGGTGACGCCGAGGAACAAGGAAAAGCTCTCACCGGGAGCGACAAAGTCAGTCTCGGTGGTGCCGATAAACGCGCCTTCAGCAAACAACTGCACTTTACCTGGCAACAAAGGCTGTCCACACGTATTGACTAGTTCTGCCGTCCGAACGGCGTTCAGCGAAACCTCGGGAGCGGCCACGATGTGCGGTGTGGCGGAAAACCGTGCTGTGCCCACGGGAACTCGGACCATGCGGCCGTCGCTACGTACGGTCTGGGCCGCTAACGCCGGGAACTGGGCGGTCGTACCGCGTTGCTGGACCTTTTGGAACACCTCGGCGGCCCGGGCCTGACGCAGTTTCTGCGCTTGCACCGAATCGCTCCAGCCGCGCAGCACATCCAGCCGGCCGGCATTGCCGTAACGATTCCAAAGGCCGTTTTGCGCCTCAAAGTTCGCTTCGGCAGCCCTGAACGAGTCCCCTTCGGTGGTCATGGCTCTCGCCAAAGAACGACCGCCTCCGACCAGCAACGCCTCGAGCTCAGGTATGCGTGCCGTGGCGTTGGGCCGTTGCGTGGAAAATGTCAGCGTCGCCCCATCCCAATCTTCACCCGTCGTCTGCGTGACCAGGGCATAAGAGGCGATGCTTACGGAGGCCCCGTCCTGTGCTGCGCGCAATTCGTGCGCCGGTTCCCAGGTCGTGCCCGGCAGCAGATACGTAAGCGCTACGCCGGCTTCGCTATCCCGAGCGCTATTGATTGTGACCAAAACCGTGCGCTGTTCCAATTGGGCGCGCTGGCGCAATTCGGCCAATTGCTGCTGCCGCACCGCCAGCTCGGGTTGCAGCTCGCGTTTCTTCTTCTCGAGCTCCCGTTTGGCGCGCGACAGCTCAACCATGGCATTCCCGATGAACTTCACCACGCTGCCGTACTCCTCGACCTTGACTTCGCGGATCGCGGTGTCTTTGGGGAGCTTCTCGAGGGAGAACACCCGAATCGCATCGGTTTGCCGCACTTGCGCTTCAAGCGCAGCCGCTTCGTCATCAAGCGCGGCGACTTGGTCGGTAATCTCTGTTACCGCAGCCTCGGCCTTGCGCACGTCGGCGTCTTCGGGCCGCGCGAGAAAGGTCTTATCCACCTGCACGTCGAGGACTTCGCCTGCCGCTGCGGGATTAAGACTCACGCGCACGGAACCTTCATCAAGCCAGCCCGGCAATTTGGGAAATGCGAACCGCACAACCCCGGCACGGAGGGTCGCACTGGACAGGCGAGTAACCCGGGCGCGGTCGGCATAAACCGTGACCTCGGAGATTTTTGATTTGAGCGCGATAGCTTCCTCGGTGACAGCAGGCGCCGTCTCCGCGCGCAGCACGCCGGCAACGATGAAACCCAGTCCGAGCATTTTCCAAGATAAACGCATAAGAACCTCCGTCGTTCAGGCCAGAACGGCTTGTTACTTTGAGCAGCCGTCACATTGCGGAGAGTGTAGGCCGGCACTTCGTCTTGGGAAGTCAAATCCAATCGTCGTTCCTCCCAAACGCATAGGTGCGAACAGAGAGCGTTCAGTTGGGCGGTCCGAGCACTCGGGCAACCTCGGCTTCATTAGTCAGACCCGAGCGGATCAGTTCCCGGGCGCGCTCGAGGAGCGCGGGTCGAGCACTCAAACCGTCCAAATCGCGGGCGGCGAACCGCCGCCGCAACTCGTCCGTGAAACGGAGCAATTCGACTAAAGGCACCCGGCCCCGATAACCTGTGCTTAGGCAAGCCGCACAACCCTTGCCGGCACAGGCAGAACACTGCCGCCGGAGCAAGCGCTGGTTCAAAACCAGCTCGAGCGAGGCGGTGACCGCTGAAAAGTCCTCACACAAGACCATAAGGCGCTCGCAAACACCCTTACACGAACCGGCGTGCAGCGTTGAAATGACGAGGTGCCCGGTCAACGCCGCGCGAACCGCAATATTGGCCGTCTCCTCATCGCGAATTTCACCGATGACCAGCACCTGTGGGTCCTGCCGGAGCAAGTGCCGCGCGGCCTTGGCAAAGTCGAGGCCGCGCGCCTCATTGACCTCGGTCTGCATCACGCCGGGCACAAGTTGCTCGGCGGGATCTTCGACGGTGATGATGTGTCGGCCGCCGGCTTCAGCCAGGGCGCGCAGGCAGGCGTAGATAGTCGTAGTTTTTCCGCTGCCGGCCGGACCGGTTAACAGCAACATTCCTGAGGTTTGGCGCAGAAATGTTTCCAACTCCGAGCGGGCTTCCTGAGGAAACTCGAGTTGCGCAAGTGTTCGGATTTCTGCGGCATCAAATAACCGCAAGACCAGTTTCTCACCCGTGACCGTGGGGTAAGTGGAAACGCGGATATCGCTGCGAGCTTGCAGAGCCGCCTTTTCAATGCGCCCGTCCTGAGGCAGCGATTCCTGGTAAGTCTTTAGCCGGGCGAGGAACTTGATGCGGCCGGCGACGCGCTCGGCAATCGCCGCCGGCAATGTAGTTTCAGGAGTCATTACCCCGTCCAGCCTGAAGGATACCGTGGCGGACTCGCGGCCCAATTGCAGATGCAAATCGCTGGCGCCGGCTTTTTCGGCCTGATGCACCAACTTTTCGAGCAGCTCAGGAGCGGAGCTCTGTGCCTCCGCGACATCGGTGGATGGGCGCATGAACATGGTCACGACACGACCTGTCCGAGTCTGTCATTGCAGGCAACCAGGGACAACTCCATTTCCGCAGCGGCTCGACCGCTCACTGTTTGTTGGCAAATGCGGTCGAATCTTTTGCTGCCCGGGTTTCAATTCCCGGCTTTTGCAGAAAACCAAGATCGCGGAACCAGTCAACGAATCGGTTTTGCCACGTGCCAAAGGGAATATTATTGCGATCGGTCAGGCCGCCGCTCATCCGCGAGCCATCCGGTAACGGGTCGCCCGGATGCCGGCCGTTGCCGTAGATATGCATCTCAATATTGGGTAGGCCAGCGTTCAACATTGCCGCGAAGTACTCATCCGCCCAGATAGCGTGGACACGGTCGCCGGAACCGGCACAAATGATGAACGACGGGGGCGCGTTGCGCGGAATGGACGGATGGCTCTGGTGGGCAAAGGGAGTTGGGCCTGGATAAATCAAGCCGACGAAATCGGGCCGGGACGAAATGCTTGATGGGTTATTCGTTTTATCGAACTCCTCGAAGAAAAGGGCCACTGGCGAAGCCAATTCCGCCCCGGCCGAGAACCCTATGATGCCGATCTTATTAGGATCGAGTTTCCACTCCTGCGCGTGGGCACGCACGAGGCGAATGGCCTCGAACGCGTCATGGACCGCGTCGGTTTGGACGTTATAGCCGTCGCGCCGCAGACGGTACCGAAGAATCACCGTGTTAACCCCATAGTTGTAGAGGAACGGCACGAAATCGGCGCTCTCGGAGCCAACGTTTAGAAAGTTATGTCCCCCGCCGGCCGCCAGGATCACCGCCGCACCGGTATTGATGCCGCTCTCCACGGTGTGCACTTCGATGGATGGGTTGTGGATATTGACGATGCTGTTGATCCGGCCCGGCGCAGCTTGGCTAAGGTTATATTGCTCGGCTTCGCGGACCCGTTGATGATTCAGGAAAGGTGAATCGGCCGGATAGAGCGGCAGAACTACGCCGCCAGGCAGGATCGGCTGAGGAGCATAAGGAGCATCGTTGGTCGCCCCGGGATGGGGCACAGACATGGGAGCCGGTAACGAGGACGCAAAGGCCATGTTCGACAAGAGAACGCAGCCGACATGAAGCGTGCTGGCGGTCACGACGGATAACAGTGAGCCCGTGAACTTCGGTGGGATTTGCATCAACGGGAGTTTCGACGAGAAGCATTGAGAGGCAAAGGTTTTTACGGAGGAAAGAATACCAGATTGTCCGAAATGCGCGCCGTTGCCCTGATGGAATGTGCCCGTCGACGGGCACACTCCAGAGGGAGGTTAATCTGCGATAACGTCGATCTCCGCTGCAGAGGTCCAAGGCTGGTCATTGATCTCCGAGAGTGCCTTCAGTTTGAAGAAACGGCATTGCCTGGGCTCAAAAGTAACGGTCCTTTTGTCTTTGCCGGTCTCGAAAGTCCCCTTCTTCACCGGTTGCCCGAAGTCTTTTCCGTCCTGGCTTACATAGAACTCGTAGTCCTTGATCGTGCCGTTCTCGATGTCGTCCTGACGCGGGAGGTAAGTGAAGCCTTTGATTTTGGACGCTGGTGTCAATTCAACAATGATTTCATGCGGATGTTCGGGGTTAGCATCCTGCCAT
>CAZUVM010000066.1:0-7393 GCA_964623885.1 uncultured Verrucomicrobiota bacterium | reverse complement strand
GGCGAAATCAAAGCACATCATTACCCAGTCCGGCTATCATACGCTCCACGTTTGGATGGTCGATCCCGGCGTGGTCTTGGAAAAGCTGGTGGTGGATTGCGGAGGGGTCAAACCGAGCTACCTGGGCCCACCGGAGAGTTTTGCTTGCACCGCAGTTCTCGCAGGCTCTGCCGAAAAACCATGAGGGACCTCAGATCTCATTTGAAGATGTGCTGCACAAACAGGTACAGGTTGTTTTTCCATTCCGGGGCGTCATGAGCATGGCCGTCCACATGCCACACGTGAGGAACCCCTTTGTCTTTGAGGTAAGCATGCACACCCTGGCTGATGCGGATCAGGCCATCGTTGTTGCCGCAGCCGAGCCAGAGCAATTTCAATTGGCGCCGCGCCGCATCCGGATCGGGCACTAATTCTTCCGGCGGTTTGGTGTTCGGCGCTGAAGAAAAACCGCCCACCCAGGCAAAAGTATCGAGGTGACCCAAACCGAAGTTGAGCGATTGACCGCCACCCATCGAGAGCCCAGCCAGGGACCGATGTTCGCGATCGGCCTGGACGGAGTATCGGGCCTCGATGGCTGGAATCACATCATCGAGCAGGTCCCGCTCGAAATTCGCAAAGGCCGGAGCCGTGCGGAACACGTCCCCTTGAGCCCGGTCATTTTTCTGCGCGCGGCCATTGGGCATGACGACAATCATCGGCACGACCTTCTGCTCAGCGAGCAGGTTGTCGAGGATGATGTTAGGAGTGCAAAGGTGTTGCCACTCGTTTTCATCGCCGCCGATGCCGTGCAGCAAGTAGAGAACCGGGTACTTTTTGTCCTTCGAATAGCCGGGTGGCGTATAGATCTGCATCTTGCGGGTCGTGCCTACGGTCTTCGAGTCGTATTCGATCATTTCCAATTTTCCTTGGGGGATGTCCTCGCGTTTGACATCGAAACCGGTGGGTGGATCAGGAAAGGCCGGTTTGTCATCGGGCCCTAGCACAATCGGGCCACCGAATCCGCGGCGAGCGCGGTTGGTTGTTGCGGGGTTGGCAGGACTGGCGCTCGCGACCGGTGCGGGTTCGACTCGCTTGGCAACGAATTCTTCAGTGGCGAAATCGGCGACCTTCCGGGTGAACTTTATTTCATGGTCGCTCACTTTGCCGGTGTAATCGATACGGACTTCGTTATCTTGGAACTTGAATAATTCGACAAACGTGAGGGTATCGCCGGCGAGCTTGGCATCCTTAAACTCCACTTCCCGTTTTTGGCCGCTAAGTTCTGCGTTTGCTTTGGCCGACAGTTTCCCTTCATTCACCTGGAAAACAAACAGGTATTTCTGCGGGCCGATTTGGGTATCGAACTCCGCGTGCCATTGGCCGGAAACTTCAGCAGCATGCGCGATAGCGCCGGTCAAAAATGCGCCTACGGCGAGTAGACAGAAGGAGAGTTTGGTTTGTTTCATAAGAACTATTGCCGGCTAGGAAGATCCAGCGGCGCGTTGAAGTTCGGAATTCAGCCGAACTGTGCCGTTCGGTTTCACTTCGATCTCCGTGGTTCGGCTCCCGTATCTCACAACTGCCTTGCGCCCAGCGATTGAACGGATGCTGGTATTGGTGAGTTTGCCATTGTCCCAAGCGAGCTCGATTTCGAAACCGCCGCGCGCGCGCAGGCCCGTGACGTGACCTCTGGGCCAAGCACTCGGGAGCGCCGGTAGCAACTCGATTTCGCCGGTCTGCGTTTGCAGCAGCATCTCAGCGATTGCCGAAGTCCCGCCAAAGTTGCCGTCGATCTGAAACGGCGGGTGCGCATCGAACATATTGGGATACGTTCGGGTGGGGTCGAACAAATGAGTTAAAATGCTGTAAGCCCGGTCGCCGTCGTGAAGCCGAGCCCAACAGTTGATGCGCCAGGCGATGGCCCAGCCGGTGGTAATGTCGCCGCGAGTGTTAAGTGTGACTTTCGCGGCCTTGGCCAGGTCGGGTGTGCCGCGCGGTGTAATCTGGGCGCTGGGGAACAGGCCATACAGGTGAGAGATGTGGCGGTGTTGCTGTTCCGGGGCTTTGGCATCCCAATCATCCAGCCACTCCTGCAATTGCCCCTTGGATCCGATTTGATTTGGAGCCAGCCGCGCCCGTTCGGCGGCAAGTCGCTTCCGGAATTCGGTGTCCGTGCCAAGTATCTGCGAAGCTTCAATGCAATTCGAAAACAGATCGCGAATGATCTGCTCATCCATCGTGGGGCCGGCACACACGGCGGAGCCAAACGGATGCCCGTTTTCCGGTGAAATAGATGGATTGGTAACGAGCCACTTGTGTTCAGGTTCTTCTACGAGCGTGTCCAGGAAGAACTGAGCCGCGCCGCGCATCAGCGGATAAACCTGTTTGAGATAAGTGACGTCGCGGCCAAATTGATAATGGTCCCACACGCTCAGGCACAACCAGGCGCCGCCGCTGGGCCACATTCCCCAGTTCGGCCCGTCGATAGGGCCGGTGGCGCGCCATAGATCGGTATTGTGATGAGCCATCCAACCGCTCGCGCCGTACATTTCCCTGGCAGTGCGCGCGCCGGTCTCGGAGAGGTCACGCACCATGGCGACGAGCGATTCGACACACTCGCCCAAATTGCAGGACTCCGCCGGCCAGTAGTTCATCTCGGTGTTAATATTGATCGTGTACTTGCTGCCCCAAGGCGGGTTCATGCTGTCATTCCACAGGCCTTGCAGGTTCGCCGGTTGGCCGCCGGGGCGCGAACAACTGATCAGCAGGTAACGGCCGAACTGAAAGTAAAGCGCAGCAAACTGCGGGTCCTGGCCATTATGAAAACTCTGAATCCGCTCGTTCGTGGGCAACTGCATGGCCTCGCTGCGGCCGAGATCGAGGGAAACACGCCGGAACAGCCGCTGATGTTCGCGGGTGTGGGCCGAGAGCAAAGCCTCGAACGGTTTGTTTTCGGCCGCTGCGATTTGGGCCTTCACAATAGACTCCGGATCACCAGTTATGTCTTTGAAGCTTCGGTAACTGGTGGCGGCGGCGATTAGGATTGTCGCCGAATCAGCATTCGTTACCGCGAGCGAATCCGAGTCGGCACTGATGGTTCCGCCTTGAGCTAGCACCTTGGCCCGCACCTGGAATTTCAGAGCGCCCTGAATGCCCTGCGCGGATCCGTTGGTGCCGCGCATCACGAGCGTGTTGCCTGATTCAGCTTCGACCCTATTCTTTTGGGGCGATTGCAGTTGGGCGGTGAAAGCAATCGAGCCCTTTTTGTCGGCCGTAAGGCGAATCACAATGACCTGGTCGATCGGACTGGCAAAAGCGCGGCGCAAAAACCGCGTGCCGTGATCGGTGTACTCGGTGGTCGCCACGGCCGTATCCAGGTTAAGATCACGGCGATAATTCTCGACGGAACCGGATTCGGGAAAGTTAAGAAGCAAGTCGCCGGCGGTTTGATACTGCATCTGGCCCAGGGGCCTGGACATGATCTTCGCGCTGATCAGTTTCGCGGCTTCGCGATATTTTCGGTCGAACACCAACTGACGCGCCTCAGGAAGGGCAGCCCGCGCTTCCGGATTGACGGGATCGTAAGGTCCGCCTGCCCAAAGGGTGTCCTCGTTCAATTGCAGCCGCTCATGGTTGACGCGGCCAAAAACCATGGCCCCGATTCGACCATTGCCGATCGGCAGAGCTTCCACCCATTTTCCTGCCGGCTGGCGGTACCATAGACTGAGTTGCTCATCGGTGGCGGAGGCAGTGCCGTTCAACTGCGGCTCCGCTGCGAACGAGCGAGTCGAGCAAGCAATGAAAATCGCGCAGCCGGCAGCGAGCAATGGTTTGAGCTTAAGCATGAGCTCGGTGGCAAAATACAATTGCTTAATTAGCCTGGGCAACTTTGTAGCCAAGCAGCGAAAGCATTCTCTCGCCGTATCGTTTACCCAATTCCCGGTAGCCGACCGGCGTGAAGTGCAGATGGTCTGGCCGGCTGGGGCATTCCTTCGAAGAGATAACGCAGGAGTTGGGAATTGTTTTGGGCAGGTCATCAATGATTGCATTCATGCTCGCACAAGCGCCTTTTTGATCCGCATTCACGACTTCACCGGCAAGCAAGGGCACGTCTGCCGATTTGAGATTCAGGTCTTTGATCAAGTTATCGTAAACGCCTTTCACCTTGTTTGGCCATTCTTTGTCGTTGGTGTTGGACTCGCCCTGGTGCAGGAGGATTCCTTTAATGACGCCATCCTTTTGAGCCAGCTTCGCCATGTCGACGAGTCGCTGATAGGGATTGTCACCGTAGGCATGGATAATATTGGTCATCCAGTTTGGGGCTTTCGCCGCATAACGCTGAAAATTGTCTTTATCGAACAGCTCAATTTTGCAGCCGGCGACCGACACATTAACCACGCCGACTCGCGTGTTTGCCGGCAAGCCGGCTACCAGTGTTCGGCCGAAAAAATCAGCCGGGCAAAGACCTGATGATGGCCGGCATAAGGGAGGCACGGCAGGATACCAAATGCCTTTTGTTCTACCCAGGTTTGGAAAATCGACCGCTGCCAGAACCTGAAAACGGCTATCCACATTGGTCTTGTCCTGCGGTTCGATCCCTGGAAAACCCTCCATGTTTGACTGTCCAAAGCAGAGGAAAATAAAAAAATTCGTGTCTTGAGCGAAAGCGCTGCAGCTCAATAGCAGCAATGCGCCGAGCAGGCGAGATCGGAGGTTTAATCTCATGATGCTTTTTTGTTGAACCGGATTTCGGTTAGGGAATCTGAAGTGGTTAAGAAATCGGCAGGGTTAGTCCTGGAACAGCAACGGAGCGAACTGATACAGGCTTCGCCGCCAGCTTAGCCACTCGTGAGCCGTTTGCGGAGAAACGTAGAAGTGGGCGTTTATGCCGGCCTCCTTGAGCGCATCCGTGTTTGCCTTGGGGTCGCCGCCAAAGGCTCCGCGGCCACCGGTTCTGCGATTATTAGGGTCAATCTCACGGCTGCCGTAGCTAATGAACACAAGCTTCACCTTCTCCTTGAAGGAGGCCATGTCGGTGATGTTGGTCGGAGCGATGCTCCCGCCACTGAAGACGCCGAGGTGGGAAAACTTGTCGAGGTTGGCTAGCGTGATCTGCCGGGTCTGCATGCCGCCCATGGAAAGACCGGCCATGGCGCGATGAGGCTGATCGGCAACGGTGCGATAGTTACGGTCGATGTAGGGGATCAGATCGTCGATAAGGACGCGCTCGAAGGCGGTAAAATTGAAACCGCCGCGAGGGCCGCGACCACCGCCAGCAGATGGGCCGTTCGTCGTGGCGGCAGAAGCCGAGGAGGTCGGTTGGTTGGTCGAAGCCAGTCTGGGACCAAAAGTGTAGGAACTGCCCGGGACATAGCTGTTGGCCATGACGATGATGAAGGGCTTGGATTTGCCCGCGGCAATCAGGTTATCCATGATCAAGCCCGCGTGGCCCTGGTTGCCCCAGCCGGTGTCGTCTTCCCCGGCTCCGTGTTGCAAATACAAAACCGGATAACGTTTGCCCGGATCTTTCTCATAATCCGGCGGTGTATAAACGAAACAACGAAGATTGGTGTTGGCACTTTTGCAGTAATAGAGGGCCTGCCGCAGGTCGCCATGCGGAACATTTTTGACGGCATAAAAGTCCTGGTCCTGGGCAGGCACTTCAACACCGCTGCCCCAACGGCTCGCTCCGTAGAAGAACAGGCTGCCCGGGTCCGGGACTTGAGCGCCATCGACAACGATCTGATAATAATGAAAGCCTTCGTCCTGGGGCTTTGACTCGCCAACCCAGCCACCCGCTTCATCTTTCGTCAGGGGATATTTCACGCCGCCTATGTCCAGCATGACACTCTGGGCCTGCGGCGCGACAACGCGAGCGCGAACGCGTTTTTCAGAATTGACCTGAGGGTACTGCTTGTTGGGCTGATTCAGCGAGGAAGGTTTGAAATCCTCGACGACGGGTGGGTTGGTTTGGGCAACGCAAACCTGGGCCGATACCATCGAAGCAAAGCCCAAGAGGCATAGGTTTGATTTCATGAGATTTGAAGGTTACTGCGCTGAACCGCTCCAGCTCGGGTTGCTACTTCTCTGATGATGCCGGCGGGCTGATCTCAATTGCGTTGATCTGCGGGTTCTCCACTTTGGGCGTGAAGGTGATCTTAACCACGCCGTTGGTGACCTCGACCGGGACAGTCTCCACGTAGGCCTTTAAAGGTCCGCCGGCCTTCGCCCAAACATCGAAGTCCTTGAACTCGTGTCCCTGGACGTTGAAGGAAAACACGCGTTCGCCGGGTCCGGTGATCCCTTCGAATGTTTCGGCAAAATGCAGTTTCACGGCGTATTTGCCGTTGGGCACCGGCCAGGAAAAGGATTCCATGCTGTAACGTTCCGCCCGGTAGAGGTCAGGACTCTTGGTGTTGGCGATCTGAATGTCCGGCCGTTCAATCGTTTCGCCACCGACAAACCCCTGGTCAGCCATCCATACATTGCCTTCAGCGTCCTTCACGGGGTCGGATTTTCCGGCTTTAATACGGACAACCTTTACGGCGGACGCTGCCATGGCCGGCTGGCGTTTGGCCACGATTTCCGTTTTGGCGAAGTCGCCAACCGCGCGTGTAAACTTGATTTCATTGCCGCTGGCGGAAAGCTTTCCCGTGTAGGCGATGCGAATCTCGTTTTCCTGAACAGTGATCATCTCGACGAATGAAACTGTGTCACCTTCCACCTTGCCTTCTTTCAAATCGGCATCGCGTTTCCGACCGTCGTCGACTTCGGAATGGGCTTTTCCGGTCAATTGTGTTCCGTCCTGCTTGAGCGTGAGGGTGTATTTCTGGTGGCCGATCTGCGAGTCGAACTCGGATTTCCAGGTGCCGGTAACATCGCCCGCGAGCACAGCTAGCGGTACGATTGCGAGGGTCAGGAATAGTGCGGGAGTTTTCATTTTAGTTGATTGATTAACAATGGGTCGTTTGTAGAAAAAAATGCGCAGGGCCGTTTAGTTTGTCAGGGAGCTTACTTTGTCGACATTGGTGTCACACGTTTAGCTTCGGCAATCACGGCATCAAAGGCGGGTTGCTTGGGGCGCCACTCGCCATCGAACAGCAGCGGATTTCCGGCCCTGCGCCAGGAGTCTCGGTCGGTGAGCCCCCAAAAGGTCACGAGCTTGATGTTCTTGCTATGCTTGAGGAAGATACGAAAAAGGCTGGCGTATTGGTCGGCGAGCTTCTGATTCGCTTCGCTTACGACCCCGCCGCCGGTGGTTTGGGCATTTTGTGATACATCCGCAGTTTGGCTCCGCTGACCGCGCTGGGCGGCGTTCACGTCGAGTTCGGTGATCGAGATCGGAATGCCAAGTTCCGCAAACGCCGTGAGCGCGGCATCCTCCGATTCCGCAGCGGGCGAGATTAGATTTGCG
>CAZUVM010000065.1:0-25271 GCA_964623885.1 uncultured Verrucomicrobiota bacterium | reverse complement strand
CAACAAAAAACATGCCCAGCAAACGTTACCGCAAAGCACTTGAACTGGTGGATGGCAAAAAAGCTTATCCTCTGAAGTCCGCTGTCGAAGTCCTCAGCAAGTTTCCGAAAGCCAAATTCAATGAAACCATTGATCTGGCTTTCCGTCTCGGTGTCGACCCGAAGCAGTCGGACCAAATGGTCCGTGGCACAGTTCCGCTTCCTCATGGCAGCGGGAAAACTGTGCGTGTTCTGGTATTTGCCAAAAGCGGCGCTGGGGCCGAAGCGGCCAAGGGTGCCGGGGCCGAGTACGTCGGCTTCGATGACATGATCAAAAAGTGCCAGGAAGGTTGGGCTGATTTTGATGTCGCGATCGCTACCCCCGAAGCCATGGGCGAAGTCCGCAAGCTGGGCAAGGTGTTGGGGCCGCGCGGCCTCATGCCCAATCCGAAGACTGGCACCGTTACGGATGATACGGCTCGGGCGGTCAAGGAAGTGAAGGCCGGACGTGTGGAATTTAAGATTGATAAGGCCGGCAACATCCATGTCCCGGTAGGCAAAGCTTCCTTCAACGCAACTCAAATTGAGGAGAATGCCCGCGCCGTTATTGACGCTGTCATCAAGGCCAGGCCGAACAGCGTAAAGGGCACTTACGTCAATTCGGCCACTATCTCGGCTACCATGAGTCCACCGGTTAGGTTGGACCTCAAAGAATTCGGCTCCTGACTCCGGGGCGTTGAAAACCATAATACTTAAAACCATTTAACTTCTTCGCACGCCATGCGCCCCGAAAAGCAATATCTGACTAAAGAGTACCTGACCCGCCTGAACGCCTCCCCGTTTTTCATCGTGGTGGACTATAAAGGCCTGAATGTCGGCCATTTGACCGAACTTCGGAAACGCCTCGCCAAAGCCGGCGCCGAGGTGCACATCGTCAAAAACTCAATCTTCCGCCTTGCAGCCAAAGAAGCCGGTGTGGCGGACCTGAACGGTTCCCTTGCTGGCCAACTCGCCGTGGTTACAGGACAGAAGGACATTTCGACCGCGGCCAAGGCTGTCAAGACCTTTACCAAAGAATTCGAGCGCTTGAAGGTTCATTTCGGGTACCTGAACAACCAACGTTTGGAACAGAACGCGATTTTGACTTTGGCGGATCTTCCGTCTATTGAAGTCCTTCGTAGCCAACTACTTGGCGTGTTGAACGCTCCCGCGAGTAAACTGGTCCGCCTACTGAATACACCTGCCAGTCAAATGGCTCGTATTCTCAAGGCCCGCCAGGAAAAGCTCGGCGAGGTTCCGGCTCCTGCGGCAGCTTGACCATGCGCGAAAACTGAAACCGGTAAAGTTTTAGTAAAGTTTGGCAAAAATCGAACAAACAGACGAATTTTTCGTCCTAACAAGCCAGTCGGGACGGAGAACTAACAAATAACAACGTAAATCGTCGGTTTGCAGGCTGCAGACTCAATCCACTCGTGGCCACGAGGAACGACGAGACGAAATGAAAGGTAAAATGGCACTAGATAAAGCAAACATTGTAGAACAGCTCAGCAGCGCAACCGTTATCGAGATCGCTGACCTGGTGAAAGAACTGGAAACCAAGTGGGGCGTATCCGCCGCCGCGCCCGTGGCGGTCGCAGCCGGTCCTGGCGCTGGTGGTGGTGCAGCCGCTGCCCCCGCTGCGGAGGCTAAAACCACCTTTGACGTGATCCTTGCCTCAGCCCCGGCTGACAAGAAGATCGCCACAATTAAGGCCGTCCGCGAGGTCAAGGCTGGGCTTGGCCTGGCTGAAGCCAAGGCCCTGGTCGAAGGCGCTCCCAAGCCCGTTTTGGAAGGCGTGCCCAAGGCTGAAGCCGACGCCGCCAAGAAGAAGCTTGAGGAAGCCGGCGCGAAGGTGGAAGTCAAGTAATCGATTTGCCAGGTGGAGCAGGCCCCGGGCTTGCGCCACCCGGGCAACCCAAAAGCGGTTGTTCGGATCACTCAAAATTTGCATTTAGCAGAAAATCGAACATTTTAAATTAGAAACGGGAAACCAATACAGTCATCCAGATGGGTGATTCCAGGAAGTGGCAAGCCCGCGCTTGAACGCGGCAGGCTTGCCTTCTGTCGTTTACCAGTAAACTGAAAGGTCCGGCCGTCTCCGGCCTCTGAACAAAAGGTCCAAATGCCATCGCGAGCTACTGAACGAATTAACTTCGGAAAAATTAAAGAGATCATCGCCCCGCCTAACTTAATCGAGTTGCAAACCAACTCATATAAGGAGTTTCTCCAGGCGGAACAGCCGCCTTCCAAGCGGAAGAACCTCGGCCTGCAGGCCGTGTTCACCGAGGTCTTTCCGATCGAGAGCTATGATGGCAAATGCGTTCTGGACTTCCATTCTTACGAAATCGGAGAGCCCAAGGTGGATTGGCTGGAATGCCTCCGCGAAGGCCTGACGTTCGGCGCGCCGCTGTACGTCACGTTCCTTCTCAAAGAGGAAAAGGGAACGAAAGAAGAAAAAGTTTTCATGGGCGAGCTGCCCCTGATGACCCCGCAAGGCACATTCGTAATTAACGGCGCCGAACGCGTGATCGTCAGCCAGCTGCATCGCTCTCCCGGGCTTGCGTTCGAAGCGACCGTTCATCCCAACGGCAAAACCCTGCATTCGTTCCGCATCATTCCTGACCGCGGCTCCTGGTACGAAGCCCAGTTCGATACCAGTGACCTGCTGTATGTGTATCTTGATCGCAAGAAACGCCGCCGGAAGTTCCTGACGACTACGTTTTTCCGAGCCCTGGCGTTCCTCGATGGTGAAGGCAAGGGAGAAAGCAAAAAGGACGCAGCTCCGCGCGGCACCGATGAGGAGATTTTGAAGCTCTTCTACGATGTCGAAGAACTGAGTGTCAAAGAAGCTGAAAAACGGGACGACTTGGCCAACAAAGTTCTGATTGAGGACGTTGTAGACCCGGAGAAGAGCCTGGTCATCGCCCGCGCTTTCGAACCGCTTTCCAAAGCGGTTGTAAAACAGATCGCCGAGTTGGGCGTGCACAAAATCAAAGTCGTCGATACGACCGCTGATGAGGGGATCGTGATCAAGTGCATGAAGAAAGATCCCGCGAAGAATGAAGAGGAAGCTCTCAAAGACATTTACCGCCGCCTGCGTCCGGGTGACCCGCCGACTGCCGCCAACGCTCGCGCGCTGATTAAGCGCTTGTTCTTTGACCCCAAGCGGTATGACCTCGGCCGCGTTGGTCGGTACAAGATCAACCAAAAGCTCAGTATCAAAGGCGGCGATTCTCGAATCCTGACCAAAGCCGATTTAGTGGCGGCTACCAAGTACTTGCTGCGCCTCAAAAAGGGTGAGGGCAGTCTGGATGATATCGATCACCTCGGCAGCCGCCGCGTACGCACGGTCGGCGAATTGCTCGCCAACCAGTGCCGCGTTGGCCTGGCACGGACCGAGCGCCTCGTCAAGGAGCGCATGACGCTTTTCGACCAGGGCGTCGAGTCCATGTCGCCGCAGAAACTGATTAACCCCAAGGCCCTCTCGGCTGTCATTCGCGACTTCTTCGGCCGCAGCCAATTGTCGCAGTTCATGGACCAGATCAATCCGCTCGCGGAACTGACGCACAAGCGCCGGCTCTCGGCTCTCGGACCCGGCGGTCTCTCTCGTGATCGCGCCGGATTCGAAGTCCGCGACGTGCACCCGTCTCACTATGGACGAATCTGCCCCGTCGAAACACCCGAAGGTCCGAACATCGGCTTGATCGCTTCGCTTGCGACCTTTGCCCGGATCAACGATTTCGGGTTTCTCGAGACCCCTTACCGCAAGGCCGAAAGCGGAAAGGTCACGGGCCACATTGATTACCTTACGGCCGACCGTGAGGAAAATTATGTGATCGCTCAGGCCAATTCGCCCATTAGCGATAAGGGCGGTTTTGGAACTGACCGCGTCGTGTGCCGTGGTAAGGGCGACTTCATTGACGTCGAACCCGCGCGGGTCGATTACATGGACGTCTCACCCAAACAGTTGGTTTCGGTTGCTGCCAGTCTGATTCCATTCCTGGAGCACGACGACGCCAATCGTGCCCTCATGGGATCGAACATGCAGCGCCAGGCGGTTCCTTTGCTGGTCACTGAATCGCCTCTGGTTGCTACTGGTCTTGAAGAACGCGTCGCACGAGACTCTCGTGCGGTCATCGTCGCGGAAGAAGCCGGCAAAGTTGCCTCGGTCAGCGGCAGCCAGATCATCATCACGAGTGACGGCAAACTGCCGGAAACGAAAAAGAAAATTAAAAGCGATCCCGAAAAAGGCGTTTGGGTATACCCGGTTCGCAAATTCATGCGCTCCAATGCCGCCACTTGCATCAACCAGAAAATCCTGGTGCACAAGGGCGAGAGCGTGAAGAAGGGCCAGGTCATCGCTGACGGTCCCTGCACCCAGGGCGGAGAATTGGCCCTCGGCCGCAACGTGCTGGTCGCGTTCATGCCCTGGAACGGCTACAACTTCGAGGACGCTATCCTCATCAGCGAACGCATCGTCAAAGACGACGTCTTTACCTCCATTCACATTGATGAATTTGAGGTTGGCGCCCGCGATACCAAGCTAGGGCCCGAAGAAATCACTCGGGACATTCCCAACCTGGGCGATGAGGCGCTCAAGAACCTTGGTCCCGATGGTGTCATCCGCGTGGGTGCCGAGGTCAAACCTGGTGACATCCTCGTCGGCAAGATTACTCCGAAAAGTGAGACCGAACTGGCTCCCGAAGAGCGCCTCCTGCGCGCCATCTTCGGCGAGAAAGCCGCTGACGTTAAAGACACCTCGCTGAAAGTGCCGTCCGGGACTTACGGTATCGTGATGGACGTCAAGGTCTCTGCCAAGAAAGAGTCGGACCGCGAAAACCGCGTCAGTCTCTCCGAAGAGAAAAGACACGCGAAGGAAGTGGAAGATGAATATCGCAAAAAGACCGATGAGCTTCGCGAGCAACTCACCGAGGCCTTAAGCAACATTCTGCTTGGCGAAAAGATTCCTCTAGACGTGGTCAACAGCGAGACCGGGGAAATCATCATTCCTGCCAACCGCAAGATCACCAAGACCCTGTTGCGCAAATTAGCCCAGGTCTATGATCGCATCGAAATCGATCCCTCTCCGATTCGTAACAAGATCAACGAGATTATCGGCAGCTTTAAGAAGAAGTTCGATGACCTCCAGATGCAGTACGATGAGGAAATCGAACGCGCCGAATCCGGCGAAGGCGTCGATAGCGGCGTTATCAAATCCGTCAAAGTGTATATTGCTTCCAAGCGCAAGCTGTCGGTCGGCGATAAAATGGCCGGGCGCCATGGTAATAAAGGCGTCGTGGCCAAAATCGTGGCGGAAGAAGATATGCCGTTTCTCGCTGACGGAACCCCCGTGGATATCGTTTTGAATCCGCTGGGTGTGCCTTCGCGTATGAACGTCGGTCAGGTGCTGGAAACGCACCTTGGCTGGGCTGCCAGGCTGCTCGGCTTGAAGTTCGCCACGCCGGTTTTCGACGGCATCAAAGAAAAGGAGATCCGCGGATACCTCAAAGAGGCAAAATTGCCTGAGCATGGAAAAACTCAGCTCTTTGATGGGCGCACCGGTGAAGCTTTCGACCAGGAAATTGTAGTTGGCTACATCTATATGATGAAGCTAGGGCACCTGGTGGCCGACAAGATCCACGCTCGCGCGGTCGGACCTTATTCGTTGGTCACCCAGCAACCGCTGGGCGGCAAAGCTCAATACGGCGGCCAACGTTTCGGCGAAATGGAAGTGTGGGCCATGGAAGCCTATGGTGCTGCCTATACGCTCCAGGAACTGCTCACGGTGAAATCTGATGATGTTCAGGGCCGTACGCGCATTTACGAAAGTATCGTCAAGGGAGATAATAGCCTTGAAGCTGGCATCCCTGAATCATTCAACGTCCTGGTCAAGGAAATGCAGTCGTTGGGCCTGGACGTAAAAGTAGGGTATTCCAACCCGGTCGATCAACCTCAGGAACCCGTCTCCGTCCTGGCAGCCGCATCCTGATCCTGTGCCCTTATATCATAACTCAGCACTCTTTTTTGTATGATTAGCTCTAAAGAAAGCGCCCGCGAACTACTCGGCCTGGACAAGGTAAATCAGGTCGAATATGTCGCCATTGCCGTGGCTTCACCCGAAGCCATCCGGTCCTGGTCGAAAGGGGAGGTCAAAAACCCCGAGACCATCAACTACCGCACATTCAAACCCGAGAAAGGCGGCCTGTTCTGCGAACGGATTTTCGGCCCTGTCAAGGACTGGGAATGTTCTTGCGGCAAGTATAAACGCATCAAACACCGGGGCGTTGTGTGCGACCGCTGCGGCGTTGAAGTGACCTTGGCTCGCGTCCGCCGCGAGCGCATGGGCCACATCGAATTGGCCGTCCCGGTTTGCCACATTTGGTTCTTCAAATGCATGCCGTCGCGCATCGGCCTGGTCCTCGATATGACCGCCCGCAACCTCGAGCGTGTCATCTACTACGAGGATTACATGGTCGTTGACCCGGGTTCGACTCCGCTCAAGCTGAACCAATTGCTCAGCGAGCATGAATACCGCGAAGCCCGCGAAACTTACGGTCCGGAAGCGTTTATCGCCAAGATGGGCGCTGAAGCGGTGCGTGACGCACTGGCCAAAGTCGATCTTGCGAAGCAAATCGACAGCCTCCAACAGGCAATGACTGAGACCAAGTCCAAACAGATCCGGAAGAAGATCGCGAAGCGGATCAAGCTCTTGCAAGGCCTTCAGTCTTCCAAGAGCCGGCCGGAATGGATGATACTTACCGTCCTGCCGGTTATCCCTCCGGATCTCCGTCCGCTGGTTCCTCTGGAAGGGGGCCGATTCGCCACCTCGGACCTCAACGATCTTTATCGTCGCGTAATCAACCGCAACAACCGCTTGAAGAACCTGCTGCAGCTCAAAACACCGGAAGTCATCATCCGGAACGAGAAGCGCATGCTACAGGAAGCGGTTGATGCGTTGTTCGATAATGGCCGCCACGGACGTGCCGTTACCGGTGCTGGCAACCGCGCTCTTAAGTCCCTGAGTGACATGCTCAAGGGCAAGAGCGGACGTTTCCGCCAGAACCTGCTCGGCAAACGCGTCGACTACTCCGGGCGCTCGGTCATTGTCATCGGCCCCGAGTTGAAACTGCATCAGTGCGGTTTGCCGAAAAAAATGGCGCTGGTGCTCTTCGAGCCATTTATCATTCGCCGACTCAAGGAACTCGGCTACGTCCATACCGTTCGTTCTGCCAAGAAAATGATCGAACGCCAAACCACCGAGGTTTGGGACATTCTCGAGGAAGTCACCCGCGGTCATCCGGTGCTGCTCAACCGCGCCCCGACTTTGCACCGCTTGTCGGTCCAGGCTTTCGAGCCCCAGCTCATCGAGGGCGAAGCCATCCGTATTCACCCCTTGGTGTGCACCGCCTACAACGCCGACTTCGACGGCGATCAGATGGCCGTGCACGTGCCGCTCTCGGTCGAAGCCCAGCTGGAAGCGCGCCTCCTCATGATGGCGCCTAACAACATCTTCAGTCCTTCGAGTGGCAGGCCGATTATTACGCCGACCCAGGACATCACCTTGGGCTGCTACTACCTTACTGCCGAGCCACGCTCGCCCAAGCCGACCGATGTGAACAAGATGCCGCTGTTCGGGTCAAAGACTGAGGCCATCTTCGCTTACAGCGACGGCGGACTCCGAACCCATCAATGGGTGCGCCTGGCCAATCCTGACGTTGGCCGAAAATCCGAATTCGGCGATGCTAACAAGAAAGTCCTCGAAACCACCGTTGGCCGAATCCTGTTTAGCGAAATCTGGCCGCCCGAAATGGGTTTTCCCAATAAGCCGGTCAAAAAGGCTGAACTCGGCGACCTGATCTGGAAGTGTTATAAAATCTGCGGTCACGAGAAAACCGTGATCATGCTGGATAAACTCAAGGAACTTGGCTTCCGCGAGGCGACTCGGGCCGGCGTTTCCATCGGCATTGATGACATGATCATTCCGAAGGAAAAGGAGCAGGAAATCGAGGCTGCCCAGAAACAGATCCGCGAAGTGGAGAAGCAGTATCGCAAAGGTGTTATCACCCCGGGCGAACGTTACAACAAGATCATCGATATCTGGACGCACTGCACTGACCAGATCGCGAACGTCATGTTGCGCACCCTTGAGGGCAACCAGGGCAAGAAGGAATACAACCCGGTGTCGCTCATGGTTGATTCGGGCGCGCGCGGCAATCGTCAGCAGGTCCGGCAGCTCGCTGGAGTCCGCGGCCTTATGGCCAAGCCTTCAGGCGACATCATCGAGAAGCCCATTCTCTCAAACTTCCGCGAGGGTCTCACTGTGCTCGAGTACTTCATCTCGACTCACGGTGCGCGAAAAGGGCTCGCCGATACCGCTCTCAAGACTGCCGACTCCGGCTATATGACCCGCAAATTGGTCGATGTGGCCCAGGATGTCATCATCCGCGAGGACGATTGCGGCACCTCCAACGGTATCTGGGTCCAGGCCATCTACGAAGGCGAAGACGAAGTCGTCAAATTGAGCGAACGCCTTATCGGCCGCTGTTCCTGTGACGATATTCCTAACCCGACGAATCCAAAGGAAATGCTCGTCAAGGCCAACGACGAAATTGACGAAGTCAAAGCCAAGCTCATCGAAAGTTCCCGCGTCGAACGGGTGAAGATCCGCTCGGTGCTGACCTGCGAGAGCAAACACGGCGTGTGCATCAATTGCTACGGCCGTAATCTCGCCACGGGAGCCCGGGTGAAGCTTGGCGAAGCCACCGGCATTATTGCCGCACAGTCCATCGGTGAGCCTGGCACGCAGCTTACCATGCGGACGTTCCACATCGGCGGCACTGCTTCGCAGGTGTTCAAACAACCTCAGATCAAGGCCAAGTTCGATGGCGTGGTCCGTTACAACGAACTCCGGCTGGTCGAGCTCGAAGACGGCAACAACATTGTCCTGAATAAAAACGGGTCTGTATCTATTCTCGCCGAAGACGGTCGCGAGCTGGAACAGCACAACGTTGTTATCGGGTCGGTGATTTCCGTCAAGGACGGCGCCAAGGTCAAGAAAGGCGAGACGTTCGTTCAATGGGATCCCTATAACGTCCCAATTCTCTCCGAGAAAGCCGGCAAAGTTAAGTTTGCCGACATCATCGAAGGCGTCACGATGAAGCAGGAGATGGACGAAACAACGGGACAGGAAGCCATGGTTGTCATCGAGCACAAGGAGGATTTGCACCCGCAGATCATCATTCTTGATGCCCAGGAGGAACCCATGGCCAATTATCCGATCCCCTCCGGCGCTCACATCGTAGTGGCCGAAGGTGATAAGATTGTCGCGGGCACGTTGATGGCCAAGACCCCACGCAAGACGTCAAAGACTAAGGACATCACTGGTGGTCTGCCGCGCGTCGCTGAGTTGTTCGAAGCTCGCCGTCCGAAGGACGCCGCTGAAATCTCAAAAATCGACGGCATTGTCGATTTTGGCCCGAGCGTTCGCGGCAAGCGCTGCATCCTGATCAAAGATCAGCAAACCAGTGTCGAAGAGGAACACCTCATCCCGATCGGCAAGCACGTCATTGTGTTCAAGGGCGATTATGTCAAGAAGGGCCAGCAGCTCACGGAAGGTCCCATCGACCCACACGAGATCCTGGATATTTGCGGACCGCAGGAACTCCAGGAGCATCTCGTCAATGAGGTTCAGGAGGTCTATCGGCTGCAGGGCGTCACGATTAACGACAAGCACATCGAAATCATCGTGCGCCAAATGCTGCGCAAGGTACGAATCACCGAGCCTGGCGATACCACGTTCCTGTGGGGCGAGCAGGTCGATAAGCTCGAATTCGAGGAAGAGAATTCACGCGTTGAGAAAATGGGCGGCAAACCGGCCGAAGCCCAGCCCGTGCTGCTCGGCATCACCAAGGCCTCGCTCGAAACGGAAAGCTTCCTCAGCGCTGCCTCCTTCCAGGACACCACCCGTGTCCTCACCGAGGCTGCCACTCGTGCCCGCGTTGATTACCTGCGCGGATTCAAGGAAAACGTTATCATGGGCCACATAATCCCGGCCGGCACCGGCTTCGATCACCACCGCAAGGTGCGTCTCAAGCCATTGGTCGAGATTCAGGAAGAACCAGAGCCGGTTGAGGAAACTCCGGCCCTCGCCGCCGCCGCTGAAAACCCGTTGGTGGGCTGACCTGGCATCGAGCAATCTCAATCCCGGCAATCCTTTGGGTTGTCGGGATTTTTCTTCATGCCGCTGGATCTGGTTATGTCGCGTGTAGGGAGAATGCTGATCGCTGACCTTTCTCAGCCAAACTGGTCAATGCAGCAGAATCTCCCGACCGACTGAAGTTTTACGCCAGGCGGCCGCGGATTACGTTCGACATGGCGCCGGAGCGCGCAATGCCATCGTCCAACAAATCCGCGCGCGCGCCGGAACCTGGGATGGCGACATCTCTGGTGAAGAATTGTTGCGGAGGACGCGTCCGTGATCCTGGTGGATACCGTCTTACTTCTGCCCGGTCATTTGTTTGAACTCGGGCGATTGTCGGAAGGCCGCAAAACGAGGATCTGTCTGAGCGTTGTTGAGCAGGTTGGGGGAATTTGGATTTTGTTTCAGCCGTTGAGCGTTCAAATCAAGCGCGTGTTTAAGCGCCGCCAGCGCCTCGCTGTTTTTTCCCAACGATGCTTTTAAAGCGGCCAAGTCGTACCACGCCTCAGGGGATGTAGGAGCCAGGTGTGCGAGCTTTTCCAGCGCGCTTTCAAGGTGAGGATAATCCGCCAGCGCGACGTATTGCTGGGCCAGCACCATCGCGGCATTCGCGTCGAGTTTTGGATTATCAAGTGCCTGCTGCAACGTTTGGGTTGCCAGCTCGTTTTTCTGCATTACCCGGTACGTTTCGCCCAGCACAACCGCGGCTTCCGCATTTGAGGGATTGGCCTGGCGCATGGCATTTAATTTGTCAGCGACCGTTTGGAGTTTGTTGGTATCGCCGATGCTCGAATAGGCCTGAACTAACGCGCGAAACACATTGGGCTCTGCTCTGGGGCTGTTCATGAGCCGATCGAGAACCTCAACGGCTTTGCCTGTCTGGCCGGATTGCAAGTAGGCGCTGGCCAGGTTGAATCCGGCCTGAAAATCTTCCGGGTGTTGCGCCAGGGCTTGTTCCATTTGTTCTGGCGTCATTGAAGCCTTCTGCTTTCGCCAGCCGTCAAGCTGGTTGACCAAACCGATGACGCTGGAATTGTAGGGGTCGAGCTTGAGGCAAGTGCTCGCGATGAGATAGGCATCTTCGAAGCGCTGCTGCGCCAGCAGCAGGTTCGTATAACGGAAAACGGCTTCCGGACTGTATGGGCAGAAGGCAAAGGCCTGGCGGAACGCAAAGTCCGCCTCCTTGAGCATGCGCTGGTAGTCCGCCGAGCCGGGTTTCGCATTCATGACGCGCCAGTTGTACACGCCGGCGATCGAGCTGCGCAGTTTTGAAAATGCCTTTTGTGCCTGATCGTCGCGGATAAACGCCTGGTCGCCACTGAACCCTCTGAAATTGCGGCGCAGATAAACTTTCTCGACCCACGCGGCAATGTCTTTGATGGGTGTGTCGTACGTGATCCAGTTTCCGATCAGCCGTTGGGAATACTGGCTCCAAAACTGGTGATCGCGCTGCACAATGTCATCAGTCAGTTCCGGCAGCGGCTGCCGATTGATCTTCATAATGACACCAAATGGGGTCTCATACGGATACATCCAGTCCAGCGGGAAGCTTTCCTCAACAAAGAATTCGTTCTTGGGGTTGTGATCGAAAATCACCCTGCACAGGAGAGCGTTGATGGACATGACCGCGATTTGACCGGAGATTGAGATTCTCCCGCTCTTCTCATCGAGGGCCACGTTCTCGCCCGGCTTGATTTGCCGGGGCTCATTCGGGAATTGGGAATCGTGCTGATATCTTCGTTGGGCATCGAGCATGTAATCATTGAAGCATTTCGACAAATCTTCAGGGGTGGGGGTGTAGATTTCCCGATCAGGATAAACGCCACCCAGGGTCTTGGCGACTTCCCTGGGATAAGCTGCTTCCAGCAGCAGCCGGTCAAGGCGCACACGCGTGTCGCTCTGTGGATTCTGCTTGATGAAATCCTGAAGATACTCCGAGAGCTGCACCTGCTTGAACCTGTCGGCGCTGTAGAACGCGTGGGACTTGTCCTCGAGGTCTTTTTCCATCATGCGGTTCAGGTCGTGCGCCAGGCTGCTCCGCAACCGGCCTTCTGCGGCATTTGCCGTCAGCATACCGCGGGTCTCTGCCGTAAGGTTATCATAGAGGTACTTCGATACGGGGTCCTGTTGCGGGCCGGGTTGAAGCCGCGTAGTGAATCCGCGCAAATCGATGAAGTCCTTGTCTTGAAACCAGGAAGTGGACGTGCGCCGGCGCTTCTCAATTTGTGCCCCGAGCCCTTCGAACAATCGATCGAGCGGCTGCACCGTTCGCGCCACCATGTTAGTTGAATAATTGTCCGCCCGTTCCTTGTCCGACCGCACGAGTTCCTGGAAGAAAGGAGGGTCGATTTGTGTGCTGCGATTGTATTGAGCGCGAATGTATTCCAGATACGTCCCGTCAGCCAGCGCGTTCTGGGTAATGATATACACGTCCCGTCGATCGAAGTTTTGATCCTGCGGCGGCAAACATTTGTGCGGAATAAAACTGTCGCAAAAGATCATGTAGGTGGGTGCGAAGCGGCCGGGATCGGTTCCGCCGAACAGCACAGCGTCTTTGGTCATTTCCGGGTACAGCGGTTTGCCGTCGGAGCCTTTGAACGGTGGCGTAAACATGTCATGGCCGAACCAGTAGCCGAACCAATGGCCGCGCTCCTCGTTGTCTGCCCAGTGGGTCATTATCGAATGCAGAGGCATCAAAGCGAACAGGCCCAGGGTAATGGCCAGCGGCGCCCGTTGGCGATAGAACCAGAGCGCGCTTAGAAATATGAGCGCGATGCCAATCAACAGCAGTTCGGCATATACCGGCAGGCCGTATTGGTATTTGTCGGTGAATGATTGGCCGACAATCGAAAAGATCTGTCCCAGGTCCGTCGGTGCCGTTTCGCCGAAATAATGATCGCGGATGTTCTCCGTGAAGGAGATGAGCGCCAGCGCGAGAGCTACGCCTGCTCCAACGATGCCCCAGGCCCGGAAACGTGCATAATGAGTGGCCATGAATGCGGCAATCAACGTCAGACCGTAGCCAATCAGGATCGAAATGATGGTGTGCGACGCCGTAAAGAAAACGCGGACCAGTTCCTGGGCAGCGCGGTCCGGGGGAGGATTCAGCAGGATCAGCAGCAACACGCCGAGGCAGAGGTAAATCGAAGTCAAGCCAACGAGCCACGAGCGCTCCCGGCGATGCAACTTGAAAAAGAACAGGAACGGCACCAGCGCCAGGAACGCGTACACCCAGTTAAACTCCTCGATGATACCGCGCCCCAACATGCTCAATTGCGTTATGAAGCGGCCTGGGTCGTGAAAGATATCCGTCGGCGTGGTCTTTTCGTACTGGCCGCGCGTGAAGGCGTGGAAGAATCCTTCAACGGTGCGCGGATAACCCCATTCCATTGGCGGATTGCTCATGCCCGCCAGCGGCATGTAAAAATAGAATGCTGCGCCTGCTATCCAGCAGAAGCCGCAAATGATGACTACCAGCCATTCCCAGCCCAGCTTCCACGTCAGTCGGGCGTAAAAAACCCAACCTGCAGCGGCGCCAAGCGCGAGCACAAGACCGATGATGCCGATGGAAGGGATGGCAACGACCAACAAACAGAACGCCACCATCGAAACATCAAGGCAGAGCTCCGCGAACGTTTCCTTCGTCAGAATTGCGAACCACACATAAAGGGCAATCGAGCAGATGCCCACGATGATAAAAATAACGAACACGGCAAAGTTTTGATCAAGGGCCGTTAGGATGTGCTCGCCCTTGAGGATCAGTCCCCCAAAGAAGAGGATAATGTTGCCCAGAAACAGATTTCGCCCCATTCGAAAATTGGCGGCGGCAATGGCGGCTTCGATACCCATGGCCGCCACGATGAGCGTCTGGTGGTTGGTGAAGGAGATCCCGTGGAAAAACAGGGCCAGGTACAGGTATCGTCGCTGGTGCGGCGCATAGATCCAGCGCAGCAGGCATAACAGCACCACCATCAGGGAGGCGACGCTGAACGAGTAAACCTCCACGATGACCGACTGGCTCCACATGAACCCGTTAAACCCTATCAGAAGGCCCGCCACAAACCCGGAGGTGATGCAAATCGCGCTTTCCCACGTGCCCGCCATAGCCTTGAGTTCTTCAATGCCCTCCATGAGTAAGCTGCTGCCCCGGGAGACCAGCATGCCCAGCAGCCCAGCAGCCAACGCGCCGCCGGTCGCTTCCCCTAGTGCTACGCGCCAGGCCACGTTCCCTACGGGCAACAGCACCGTCCACAACCACGTGTAAATCGTCCAAACCGGGTAACCCGGGGGATGCGGAATGCCGGCATAAAATGATCCGGTCGCCAGCTCACCTGAATCCTCGAGCGTCATTTCAGGGGCAATCGTTAGATAATAGCCAACCCAAACAACCGCGAAGGTGATGAGGAAAGTTAGCCAATCGACCCGGCGAAAAAGCGGGGCAGGGCGGAGCTGCGGTGAGGACGGGGTCTTTGGCGGAGGCGTTGACGCAGCGGTTTTGGGGGCAGAAGCAGTGGGAGCCGAGGGTGGTTTCGGAGCGGGCGTTGGACCTTTATCGTTGTTCATTCGTCGTAAACCTGTCTTGCTATACAGCTTCGGCCCGCCTGCTAACGTCCGCTGTGGCCGGCATTTCGGAGCGATATCGCTCGTCCCCTTGGAGGGCCAAAGGCCACCATCGGGTTGCAGGCAGGCAGGATAATGAAGGCGGCCAGAGCCAGCCTAATTCGTCCCTCGCGGGGCGGTTACCGGCCCGATACTAGAAGTCGAACGACTGCCGTTTGTCCATTCGAAAGTTTCGGCAGGGAGGCTGTTTTGCCCGCAAGCAAAGCTGCCGGGCAGCCAGGCGGCCGCACTCTGGTTGCTCAGCGCCACGGCAACCATAGCCGTGCTGCCGGCCCGCGGGAAATTGCTGCGCGGATTGAAAAGCACGCACAAAAAGAGCAAAGCCACTGTGGCCGGCGCCAGCCAATGCAAACGGAACGACGGAGTCGGCTGTTCGGGTCCAGAATCCGATCCATGTTTCGCAACGGCGGCTCCGGCAAAAATCCTGCGTTCGAGCCTAGCCGACGGGCGGCGAGGCGCCCAAGAGCGCAATTGTGTCTCCAAGTCTTTCAGTTCGCTCATACTCTGTACCTTTCAAACAGGCCCGCAATTTCAGCAGGCCATATCGATAGCGGCCGGCCGCGGTGTTAGGGGAGATCGCCAGCAACTCGCCAATTTCCTCGAAGGTGTATTCGTGCCAAATCTTCAAGACGATAACCTCTCGCTGTTCCTGCGGGAGGCGGGTGAGCGCGTGCATGGCCTCGCGTTCGGCGGGTGATTCGCCAGGACTATTCTCGAACCAGCGGCGTGATTCCCATTCCCGTGTGAGTCGCCGCCACAGGCTGCGCCGGTAATTTAGGGCTCTATTTCGGAACGTGCGGACGCAATAATGGTCGGGTTTGAGGGGTGGCTGAGCCCGCCGCATCAGCGCCACAAATGTATCCTGTACAACGTCTTCAGCTTCCCCATGGCTGAGACCCAGCGCGCGCCCGTACAGGATAAGCTCCGCTGCCTTATCCCGATACAGCGCTTCGCACCAGCCGGCCTGTTGATCGCCGATCACAACACGAAACTTCACTGGATAGACACCAAAGGAAAGACTTTTGTATAAAAATCGTCGATACGGCGCCGCTAAGAGACTAGCGCTGGTTACTGGTTAAGGCAGTTCTTCAAGTGTTATGTCCCGGTAGAATGCTTCGGCTTTACCGCCGCCATGGATTTGCAGGCCGATGAAGCCTGTGAGCGGTATCGAGCTGTCATCTTCGAGGTAATCCACGGTAAGTACACCGTTTAGCCAAAGCCGTACATGACGGTCTTCGCAGCGAATGATGTAATCATTCCAGTCGTTGAGCTTGAGGATGCGGTGAATGATCGTCGCGTAGGTATGGGCGAGCGTTTTGTTTCGGCGTGACTCATCATAAAGGCTGCCCCAATAGCCCTCGCCCATGTCGGCCTGGTAGCCGGTCATTTCGTACGGCGGGTCCTGGCAGCGTTGACTGCGAAACTGGATGCCACCGTTGACGAACCCTGTTCCTGTCAGTTTCACTTTGAGGCGCAGGTCGAAATTCTTGAACTGCCGCGTCGTGCACAAAAACTCATTGTGCGGCACGGTTTGCTCAAGGTTGCCGCCCACGAGAGCGCGCGAGTCGATTCGCCACGTGCGCTGCGTGTCACCCCCCCAGCCGTTGAATGTTTTGCCGTCAAAGAGCTTGATCCGCTTACCGGGTTTAGGTGGGACAATGTCGGCACTGTCCCTGAACGTTCCGGCGCCCAGGTACTGAGGATGAAGCTCCACTACGACGCGGCCGGTGGCCACTGCCGGCTCTTTCTCCAGCTCGGCCTGGATCTCGGTTCGGTTGGTTGAGTGAAAGATTAGTGCTCCCAATTTATCGCCGCTGTCCAGGAACGCACCGGAGATGGCTAATTCTCCCGAGCGTGCTTTTGCTTTCAAGGAGGGAAACAGATCGAACATGGCATTTTCGGTGAGGTTCGCCTTCGCTTTCCCCCAATTCGTACCTCTTCTGATGATGACAAGAGTGTGCTGCGCGATTTGAAAAGGCGTTTTGGGCGCGGAGAACTTCATGAGGTCCACGCGCCACGGATGCATTTCTACGCCCAAAATGCCGTTCTTCACGAAAGGATCCGCTACGAAGCATTCGCCGGCTTTGGCCTCCGTTTGGGGAGCCAGGATGACTATCCCGCGAATCCGGCCGTTGTCGCCAAGTGGGCCTGCAGCGAACAGCCGACCTTGGTCATAGAGCGTCCCGAAGTTTCCGACGTGGGCTGCCTGCATACGGCTGACCTCTTCCTTCGGCAGGCCCTTGACCTTGTCGTGCTCCTGACCGGTATTGAGGAATACAAACTGCACCTGGTCGATGTCCGAATGAGGTTGAGCCGGGCACAACAGCGGCAGTGCGAATAGCGATACAGCAATGAGAGATTTCATGCGAAATATCGCAGAGCACAAAGGGCAGAGAGCCAGGAGACGCCTACTGGCGCGGGGTGGTGCTGGCGGTGGCCAGGCGGGCCAGGTCGGCATTACCGGATTGCTCGGTTTCTCCAGTAGTGACTTGCAAGGTGCGCGGGTCGCGGACGCGCCACACTTCGGCGTGGCCATCGGCAAATGCCAGCGTGTAGCTGAAGTCGTGTCGATGATCTGAAAGCGCGGGCATTTCCCACCACATGCCGCCAGTGGGATCGGTCGCGAAGGAACCATCGTCGATGGTGCGTTCATCTTCGTCGATCAGGACGAATAATTGGGAAGGCCGGGGCAGTTCGGAATCCTTGCTGTAAAACCACACGTAGTTGTTGGCCGACATGGGAATTGGTCCGAGCGCGACGTCGCGGGCGCCCATAAAGCCGTTCATCGCGTAGCTCCGTACCGAGGCAACGGTTTTGCCGTCGATCGTGACGCCCTGATCGCCCGGACAATGGTAAATTCCCACGCTTTGACTGGAATCGTACAATTTCCCGTCGCGAATCAAATTGGCATTAGTGGCGTCATTGGCGCTGGTCATGTTGCCTTTCACCCACACGTCTGGGCTGTTTGTGCTAGAGGGGACTAGCATGCCGCCGTTGTCGTGGGCATAGGCCATCCATGCCAAACCCAACTGGCGCAAATTCGAAAAACAAGCAGTCCGTTGCGCTTTAATTTTGGCTCGGCCTAGAACAGGTAGCAAAAGGGCGGCCAGGATCGCTATTGTGGCTATAACGGCCAGGAGTTCGATAAGCGTAAAACCCCGGCGCCGAATTGACTGACCCAATTCAATGTAACGCCAATTCTGCAAGGCTTATTTGCTGCATAAACTATAGCTTTTCTCCTTGACACAAAGCAAGCACATTATCGCGTTGTTGTTGAGTGTGTTACAAGAAAAGGCACCACAACCACAAAGAACGCAGAGAGCGTAGAGCCGCAACCAAAGGCGATGCCGGTGAGCTCATGGAGGAAGAGGAAGAGGACGAGGACGAGAACGAGAACGAGAACGAGGAAGAGGAGGAGAACGAGGAAGAGGACGAGAGTGCGCGGAATTAGCCCCAGCCGAGCAGATGGCCAAGTCGGAAGGTTAGAAATGCCAGGGACCAGGCGAGCAGCCCCATATAAACCCATTGGAACAGCGGCCATTTCCAGGAATTGGTTTCACGTCGGACTACGGCCACCGTGCTGACGCATTGAAGCGCGAACACATAGAAGACCATCAAAGTGAGGCCGGTCAGGGCGGTATAAATCGGAGTGCCATCGGGCCGCGTCTGTGATTGCAGCGTGGCGGCGAGACTTCGCATGCTCGACTGGCTGCGAGTGTATTCGACACCGTAAACAGTCGCCATTGTACTGACGAACACCTCGCGCGCGGCGAAAGAGGAAACGATCCCGATGCCCATTTTCCAATCAAAACCCAGGGGTGCGATGATTGGCTCAATCGCGCGACCGAGCATTCCCGCAAAGCTGTGGCGCAACCGGGCGCCGGCTTCCTCATTGTCGAGCGCGGCGAGGCGGGTTTGTTGTTCCTGGCTGAGAGGCGAAGCCGTGGTGGCCGGGGCAGCCGTCGCAGGAGCCAGGATAGCGGCGCGTTTGGCTTCGAATTCTCGCGTGTCCGTGCGCGGGTACGTCGCCAGGAACCAAAGCAGAATATTAATGCCGAGGATGACGGTGCCGGCGCGGCGGAGGAACAGTTTGGAACGGTCCCACATATGGCGCAGGACTACGCGCAGGAGTGGGCGCTTATAGGGAGGCAACTCCATGATCAACAAAGGCGCCTCGCCTTTGAGCAAGGTCCTTTTAAAGAGCCACGCCATTAGCAGTGCGACCGTGATGCCAAGTAGATACATGCAAAGCATGGTCAGGGCGCTGAGCTTGAGGAACCCGAGCACCGTGACATTCGGAATGCACGCGCCAATCAACAGCGTATAAACGGGCAGACGCGCCGAACAGCTCATCAACGGTGAGACCAGGATGGTAACGAGCCGATCCTTGGGTGTTTCGATCGTGCGCGTGGCCATAATCCCGGGAATAGCGCACGCGAACGAACTGAGCATGGGAATGAAGCTTTTTCCGTGAAGGCCCACTTTGCTCATGAGCCGATCCATCAGAAAGGCAGCGCGCGCCATATAACCTGTGTCTTCCAGGAAACCAATGAACAGGAACAGCAGGAGAATCTGCGGAAGGAAAACAATGACGGCGCCGACCCCGGCGATGACGCCGCTAACCAGCAGGCTGTTGAGGTCGCCGGGCGGAATCAGTCGACCAACGAAATTGCCGAGCGCATCCACCCCGGACTGGAGCGCCTCCATAGGGATCTTGGCGAATGTGAAGATGCTTTGAAACATCAGCGCCATAACTGCGACAAAGATGAGCGTGCCCCAGATCTTGTGCGTGAGCACGCGATCGAGTTTATCGCTGAAAGTTTCGCCGGGCGGCGCGGTTTCGGTGGTTACAGCCCGCTGCAAGGCGGCAACGCTGGTATAGCGGCCCTCGATGGCCGCGCCTCGCCAGTCTATGCCGGCGGCATCCATGCGTTGCCGGGCAGCAAGCACCGAGTTCTGGATTGCCGGTGGATAATGGTTAGCGCTCGAGGCGAGCGCTTTTTCACTGCCAAGGATGAGAAGCGCCTCCGCCGACGCTTGGGTGCGTCGTTCTTGAAAAGTCTGACCCAGCAACTCCGCAAGAGCATCGACCTCCTGTGCCATCGGAGCGGGCAGTTCGCAGAAGCGAACAGAGGAGGCCGGGTTAGCAGACTTGAGCGCAGTCAGTATCCTGTCACGTAATGCGGGGATACCCTCGTTCTCGCTGGCAATCACGGGCAACACCGGCACGCCCAGCGCATCAGCCAGCTTCTCGGCGTCGATCTGTTGTCCATTGCTTTGCGCCACGTCGATCATGTTCAATGCGATAATCGTCGGATAACCCAACTCGACGACCTGGGTGGCGTAGTAGAGATTGCGCTGAAGGTTCGAACCGTCTACGACCACTACAATCAGAGAGGGCGCTGGAAGCTCAGACAGGCGATGGAGCAAGACATCCCGGGAGATCTGCTCGTCGAGCGATTGCGGACTGAGACTGTAGGTGCCGGGTAAATCCAGAACGCGAACGTTGAATTCTGCAGCGGTACCCAGCAGCCGGCCCTCTTTGCGTTCGACTGTGACACCGGCGTAGTTACCGACTTTGGCGCGCAGACCCGTGAGTGCGTTGAATAGCGTCGTCTTCCCGCAGTTAGGGTTTCCGGTCAGGACAACATACTGCGGTGGGGCAAGCTTTTGGCTGCTGGATTTGGCCGGACCGCCGGGAGGGCCGGTCGGCGACCGCTCAGTCGAAACAGCCGCCGTGGTCAACAACGGTTGCCGCGGGGCACTGGGAGGGCCGGAACTCATGCCACGGCTGCGGGTTTAGTTTGGCCGGACGAAGATTTGTTCCGCTTCGTGTTTGCGCAGCGTAAGGTTGTACCCGCGGACTTTGATCTCAACCGGGTCACCCAGCGGGGCAAATCGAACCAACTCGACGGCTGTGCCAACGAGCAAGCCCATCTCCATCAGGCGTGGGCGGCTTTCGGGAGCGACTTTGATCTCTGCTACCGTGGCGGTTTGACCCGCGGCAACCGCGGTCAGTGGCTGGAGAACGGCGGGCATGTCTCAGGCGGTTGCGGCTTCGGCCGGGAGCGCCTGGACCAGGATAGAATCGGCCAGCTCCTGGCTGATGCCCAAGCGGGCATTGCAGACCTGGCAAATATAGCTGGATTGACGTGCGAGGAGCTTGATTTGTTGTTCTTCGCAGAAACCGAGCTCGCGCAGCCGGTCGGTCATTTCGGGAGCAGTAGAAAGCTGCTTAATGCAAACGGTGGTGCCCTCGCGCACGCGGCTCAAGGGGCAGACCTCGGGCCCGGCGCACTGGCCTTCAATTACGAAGCATGTCGGCACGGGTTTGCGTTTCACCGCATGAGACCATAGGCCAATTGAGACTTAGTTGCAAGAGGCGATTTGAGTCGTTTCTAATAATAACCCTAATTTTAATGGCTAACTTAATGGAAGTTAATTCTGCTGGACGGGCCTAGCGCGAATATTTCATACCAAAGCGGAGCGCCGAAGGGGTAGCGCAGATTTTCAGGAGCGCGGAGCATCCCGATTCCGCATCGGGACTGTATCGCCGATTTGCAATCGGCACACGACTGCTGGGCACGCCACCGTATTGCAAGGTCGCGCGGCTGGACCGGAGCGTCAGCAGGTTGGAAACCTGCGATACAGCAGAGTGCAACTCTGCGCTACACCTTCGGACAGCAGATTGAAAATCTGCGCTACGCGACAAGCGGCTCAGTCCGCAGAGATATATTCGGCTAGCGGCCGGCTTTTGGGCTGTGCAGGGCGGAGTGTGCTTCCTGGCCAACCTCAGAGATCGATCCACCGCTTCGGGTTTCTTGCAGGAATTGGCGCAGGTACTCCTTCCAAATGGCTGCCAGAGTATGCGTTCCATGTCCCCGCGTGCGGTCGCTCATTGGGATGATCACAGCCCGGCCTTGCGGCACGCGCTTAATCTCGTTGTCCAGGATTCCCAATTCCGGCGGGTTAATCAGATCATCGGCGAAATTGATGGCCAGCAACGGCGCGCGAATCTGTTCCAGGCGCGGACCGGGATCGTAGTCACGAGAGGCTTCAAGCGCGTACAGAACGTCGTTGGCGTCGTGTGACTTCAAGCCGGAAGCGACCGAAGCATCGAGGCGTTCATCTGCGGCGCTGAGCGTCGGCGCCTCCTTCTGGCGCTGGACAGGATTGTTGCCCATGAAATAAAGAATCTCCAGGGCGACCCGCAGCTCGTCAGGTTGAGTCTGGTACTCGCCATCATGCCATGAAGGATCGGCGCGGATAGCGTCAATGATCATGCGCCGCCAGACGCGGTTGCGTCCCGAGATTTGAGTCGGCAGGCTGGCCAGCGGGAGCAGGGCATCCATGAAATCCGGGTAGGTTTCGCCCCAAAGCCAGGTGTGCATTCCGCCCATCGAAGTGCCCATCACCAGCCGCAGGTGATTCACTCCCAATCCTTGAGTCAACAATTGGTATTGCGCGGCGATCATGTCGCTGTACCCGTATCGTGGAAAATGCGCATGCAAACCGTCGCTGGGCTTGCTGGATAGGCCATGGCCGATGCCGTCAGGAAGAATGAGATAGTACCGCTCGGCGTCGAGGAGTTGGCCTTTGCCGAACAACTGGCCGGCGAAATCAGGCCGGATGAATTGTCCGCCGCTGCCGGTCGTGCCATGCAGGATCAGGACAGCATTGCGGACGATTCCCTGGCTATCGCGCTGGGGCCGGCCGAGAGTTCGGTAATGTATGCGCAGCTTCGGCAACACTTCGCCGGACGCGAAGTGGAAATCCTGGATCGTATAATTGGTGCTTAGGGGAGGAGGATAATCTGCGGCATCGAGGTTGTGGATTATAGACAGCAGGAGCCAAAAGGTGCCAAGCGCGCGTTTCATGGTGAGCGGCATAAAGTATGATGTACCAGAGATTTGTTTACAACGGCCTCCTCACCCCGACCCTCTCCTCCCGAGGAGGAGAGGGAGATCACCCGTGATCAATTGTGAAGGTGTGGCTATTAGAGAACACTAGACAGAGAGGCGGTTTGCCGCAACTCTGGCCTGCCGAATTATGATTCATATCTGCCGGTGGGCGCACGCCGGGAAACTCGCCCTTTTTTCGATAGTTTTCCTGAATGTCTTCGGACGGGCCCGAGCTTTGGAATCGGCACTTACTTTGTGGTACACGCGGCCTGCTGAAAGGTGGGTGGAGGCGCTCCCGATCGGAAACGGGCGGCTGGGCGGCATGCTTTACGGTGGAACCACCCACGAACATCTCCAGTTCAACGAGGACACGCTTTGGACCGGGAGTCCGCATGAGTATCAGCATGAAGGTGCGGTGAAGTATCTGGGGGCATTGCGAGAGCTGTTGTTCGCCGGGAAACAAAAGGAAGCCGAAGCGCTGGCCATGAAAGAGTTCATGAGTGTGCCGATTCGCCAGCAGGCGTACCAGCCGTTTGGTGATTTGCGGCTTGAGTTTCCGGATGCAACGAACGTCACCGATTACCGCCGTGAGTTGGACCTGGAAACCGCTGTCGCTAGCGTGACGTATGAGTCGGGCGGCGCGAGGCATCTGCGCCAGATTTTTGCGAGCCATCCGGACGGAGTTATTGTTTGGAATCTCAGCGCGAATAAGCCTGGGCGGGTCAGTTTTACGGTAAAAGTAGATAGCCCTCATAAGTCATCCCAATCCGCGATACCAGGTTTGCACCAACTGGCAGTGAAGGGCGAGGTCGAAGAGGGCGGGCTCAAATTCGAAGCGCGCGTTCGAGTGCTAGCCAACGGAGGTTCGGTGAGCGAGCCGGCGGACGCAATTAAAGTAGATAAGGCCGATTCGGTGTTGCTGATCCTCGCTGCCGCGACGAGCTTCACTAGTTACAAAGACATCTCTGGCAATCCTACCGAACGCCTCGAAGACACTCTCAAAGCCGTTTGTACGAAAGATTTCAAGACCTTGCTCACGGCGCACGAGGCGGATTACCAGGCATTGTTTCGTCGCGTCGAATTGGACCTTGGGACGACAGATGCCTGCAAGTTTCCCACCGACCAGCGCTTGAAGAATGCGGCGCAAACGGCCGACCCTCAATTAGCCGAGTTGTATTTTCAATTTGGCCGATACCTGCTGATTGCCAGCAGCCGGCCGGGCGGTCAACCAGCTAACCTGCAAGGGCTCTGGAACGACCAACTAAAGCCGCCATGGGACAGCAAATGGACGGTGAACATCAATACCGAGATGAATTATTGGCCGTCCGAAGTTTGCGGCTTGAGTGAGTGCCATGAGCCGCTATTCGATTTGATCGAGGATTGTTCGAAGACAGGGGCCAAGACGGCGCAGGCACATTACGGAGCGCGCGGCTGGGTGTTGCACCACAACACAGATATCTGGCGCGGCACCGCTCCCATCAATGCGTCGAACCATGGCATCTGGGTCACGGGCGGAGCCTGGTTGTGCCATCATCTTTGGGAGCACTACCTGTTCACGGGAGATCGCGAATTCCTAAGCCGCCGCGGTTATCCGATTATGAAAGAGGCCGCGTTATTCTTCTCTGACTTCCTCGTCAAAGATCCCACGACCGGCAGGCTAATCAGCGGTCCGTCCAATTCGCCAGAGGAAGGCGGTCTGGTCATGGGACCGACCATGGATCATCAAGTCATCCGCGATCTATTTGCCAATACGGCCGCTGCCGCCGGCGTCTTGGGTATCGACCAGGATTTCGCTGGCAAATTGCGAGTGCTGCGCGAACAGATTGCCCCGAACCAAATCGGGAAATACGGTCAACTCCAGGAATGGCTTGAGGACAAGGATGATCCCAAGAACACGCATCGGCACTGCTCACATTTGTGGGCAGTGTATCCCGGTTCGGAAATCACCCCCCGGGAGACACCGGAGCTTTGCGCCGCGGCGAAACAGTCCTTGATTTTTCGCGGCGACGGCGGAACCGGTTGGAGCAAAGCCTGGAAGATCAACTTTTGGGCAAGGTTTTTGAATGGGGATCACGCGCATAAAATGCTGGTGGAAGCCTTATCCGGAAATACCTATCCGAACCTGTTCGATGCACACCCGCCATTCCAAATCGACGGCAATTTAGGCGGAACTGCGGGCATTGCGGAGATGTTATTGCAGAGTCATGAAGTCCAAAGGCCGCAGAATAAGGTCGACAGGGGAATCTTGGAACCGCAGATAATCGAACTTTTGCCGGCGCTGCCCAGGGCTTGGCCGGAAGGCTCAGTCAAAGGGTTGCGCGCCCGCGGCGGATTCGAAGTGGCAATGAATTGGAAAGAAGGAAAATTGAGACGCGCCGAAATCCGATCATTGCTGGGCAATTCCTGCCGAATCCGCTTGGGAGACAAGGTGGCGGAGTTCCATGTGCAACGAGGAGAAGTTCTCCATTTGGATGGCCAACTGCAGCAACAGCCGTAAACCGGAATGCGGAACTATGGCACGCAAGGCGTTCGTAA